>NZ_QKLN01000039.1:0-186343 GCF_003225665.1 Pseudomonas sp. TKO26 | reverse complement strand
GCCCTCGGCAATGGCCCCCCTGGACCGCCGCCGTACTTCCCGCATCGTCCGCCACGCCCCTGGTTCGGCGGGCCGCTGGTGCCCCTGACCTTCCAGCTGATCTCCTTGGTGATTGCCGCCTGGTACGGCGCCAAGCTGCTCTCGCGGCCGATCCAGCGCCTGAGCGACGCCGCCGAACGCCTGAGCGAAAACCTCGACAGCCCGCCCCTGGAAGAGGTCGGTCCGCGGGAAGCACGACAGGCCGCCAGCGCCTTCAACCAGATGCAGAAACGCATACGCGAACAGGTCCAACAACGCGGGCGCATGCTCGGCGCCGTGTCCCATGATCTGCGTACACCGCTGTCACGCCTGAAACTGCGCCTGGAGCAGATCGAGGACAGCAAGCTGCAGGGGCAGATGCGCCAGGACCTGGACGACATGATCAAGATGCTCGACGCCACCCTCAGCTATCTGCATGAACAGCGCACCAGCGAGGCCGAGCAATGGATGGACGTGCAGGCTCTGGTGGAGTCGCTGTGCGAGAACGCCCAGGACCAGGGCGCCGATGCCCAGGCCCAGGGCCATTGCGCCCCGCTGCTAGTCCAGCCCATGGCCCTGCAGTCGTGCATCAACAACCTGCTGGACAACGCCCTGCGCTACGCCGGCCACGCCACCCTGGCCCTGGAGGACCATCGGCATCAATTGCTGATCCGAGTCATCGACCATGGCCCCGGCATCGCCGCCGACAAGCGCGAGGCCGTGTTCGAACCCTTCTTCCGCCTCGAAGGCTCGCGCAACCGCAACTCCGGCGGCGTCGGCCTGGGCATGACCATCGCCCGCGAAGCGGCGGAGCGCATGGGCGGCCAGTTGCAGCTGGAAGAAACGCCCGGCGGCGGCCTGACCGCTGTGCTGCGCCTGCCACGCCCCTGAGCCCCTTGTGTAGCCACGGGTACAAAGCGCCAATACCCAGGACAACTCCGGCCTAGAGGCTGCATGAGCCGGTGCCCGCACCGGATCCATCCCCAAGGAGCGAGTCCAATGATAGGTAGCGTCAGCAGCAACTATTCGAGCTATTACAGCTCCAGCAGCAGTACCTCCAGCACCAGCCGCGGCCAACAGTTGCAAAAGGAACTGTTCGCCAAGCTCGATAGCAATGGCGACGGTGCGGTGAACCAGGACGAGTTGAACAACGCTCTGTCGCAAAAAGGCGACAAGGGTGTCCTGGTCAGCCTGAGCAAGAACTTCAGCGAGCTGGACAACGATGGCAGCGGCAGCCTGAGCAGCGACGAAATGGCCGCCATGGCACCACCGGCGCATCACGGCCAGGCGCCCGGCACCGAACTGGCGGACGCCCTGCTCAGCGCCCTGGACAGTGACGGCGACGGCGTCATCAACAGCGACGAACTGAGCAGCGGCTTGAGCAGTGCCGGTAGCAGCGCCGACAGCAAGCAACTCTTCTCGGCCCTGGACAAGAACCAGGATGGCAACATCAGTGCAGACGAACTGGCCGCCAGCCTGACGCCGCCTCCGCCCCCCCCACAACAGCTCTCCAGCGAGCAACTATTCGGCCAGCTCGACAGCGACGGCAACGGCAGCATCAGTGCCGACGAACTGAGCAGCGCCCTGCAGGCCGGCGACCAGAACTCGGCCAGCAACGACAGCCGTTCGACATTGCTGAAAATACTCGACAGCGACAGCAGCGGCGGCATCAGCAGCGATGAACTCAAGGTCGCGCTGCAGGCCGGGCGCAACCAGGACGGCGAGACTCGGAACCAGCAGGCCAACCTGGCCGAAGCCCTGGGCAAGATGATCGCCAACCTCAGCAAGCAGTATCAGCAGAACCCTGCCAGCAGCGTTGGCAACAGCGTCAACGTTACCGCCTGATGAGTGCTTGCCGCGGCTTTGCCCAATGGCAAGCCGCGGCTCAGCGCGGCTCCTGGGTCCGGGCCTGGCTGGCGCTCCAGTCCAGCAGCAGGCTGTAGGCCACCGCCAACAGGGTCGGACCGATAAACAGACCGATAAAGCCGAAGGCGATCAGACCGCCGAACACTCCCAGCAGCACAATCACCAGGGGCAGGTTGCCTCCGCGACTGATCAGGTAGGGTTTGAGCACGTTGTCGACGCCACTGATGATGAAGGTGCCCCAGATTCCCAGAAACACCGCCATGCCGTATTCGCCCTTCCAGGCCAGCCAGGCCGTAGCCGGAATCCACACCAGGGGCGGCCCCATGGGAATCAGGCTGAGCAGGAAGGTGACGATCCCCAGCACCAGCGCCCCTGGTACACCGGCAATCAGAAAACCGATCAGCGCCAGCAGGCCCTGGGCCGCAGCGGTGCCGATCACCCCGTTGACCACCCGTTGCACGGTACCGGCGACCAGATCGATGTAGTAGCCGGCCCGATCGCCGATCAGTCGCTCCAGCAGTTTGTGTACGAACAACGCCAGGCGCGGACCGTCACGGTAGAAGAAAAACACGAAGACGATGCTCAGGGTCAGTTCGAGAATGCCGCCGCCGATCTGCGCACTGCGGGCCAGCAACCAGTTGCCCACCTGCCCCAGATACGGCTTGACGGCCAGCATCAACGCCGCGCCCTGCTGATCGATGCTGTTCCACAGCCCGACCAGACGCTCCCCCACCAATGGCAGGCTGCCCAGCCAGGCGGGAGCCTCGGGCAGGCCGTCCACCTGCACGTCCTTGATGAAGGCCGTGGCATCGCGCACGTGATCCGCCAGGTTGAGCCCGAGCCAGACCAACGGCGCCGCCACCAGAACCATCCAGCCCAGGGTCAACAGGGCCGCCGCCAGGGATTCACGGCCATTGAGCCAGCGGGTCAGCAAACGCATCAGCGGCCAACTGGCAAAGGCCAGCACCGCCCCCCAGAACAGCGCCGACCAGAAAGGCGCCATCACCCAGAAGCTGGCACCGAACAACACCAGGAGCAGAATCTGCACCAGCAGGCGATCGTTATTGGGCATGAAATGTCTCGCACAAGGGTAAACGGAGAAGAGTAGGCGAACCCGCGAGTGCAGGCCGCCTGAAACAGCTTAACGCAGCAGTTCGAAGTGCAGCCCGGCCGCTTGGGTGTCGCCGGTTTCCATGCGCGTCGCCAGCACGCCCTGGCCAATCAGGGCCTGCCGCCAGGCTTCGGCCTGCTGACCGGACAGGCTGACCCGCAGCGTGGTGTCCAGGTTCAGCCCGCGGGAAAGCAGGTTGAGCCACACGGGCTGGGGATCGGTCAGCTTGGGCAGGTCCAGCTTGCCGGTGTCCTTCAACTGCCGCAGCAGGGTCGCCGACGTGGGCAGCAAGTCGCCCAGGGCCGCGCTGGCGTCGAACTGTTCCACGTGCAGGTAGGCCCGGCGGTTACCCCGGGTAATGCTGTACAAGGCCACCAGGGAGTTGTCCTGGGGCGCCGCCAGGCGCAACAGCAGATAGGCTTGCTGCTCGTCGGCGCCCAACAGCTTGGCGTTGCCGAACACTTCATTGGCCCACAGGCTGCTCTCGCCGCAATCCCGGGCCTGGCACCAGAACAGCAGCTCTGCCCCCTGTTTCTGCAGGGCTTCGCGAGCCAGGGTGAAGGCTTCGTTGGAAGTGCGTTCGGCGGGCAATTGATAGGTGATGGCAGTGAGCTTGCCCCGGGCATTGACCTGGCCGTCGAAGCGCAATTGGCCGCTGATTCTGCGGATCGAGCCCAAGGGGTAGACACGCTCCTGCTCCACTTGCGGGCGGTAGTCGACGATTTGTGCATCGGTCAGACGCGGTACCAGGGGCAGGTCATGGCTGCCGGGCAGGTCGGCGGCAAGGGCCAGGGTGCTTAGCAAGGACAAGCCCAGAACACTGATTGAACGCATGGAAACTCTCATCGGATAAGCATGGCCTGGGCACCCTTGACGACGCTGGCGTCGTCACTGCGTTGCGGAACCTGCAAGCCACGCTGGACCGCAGGTCGGGCCTCCAGGGCCGCCATCCAGCGTTGCAGGGCCGGCAAGCCCTCTACCGAAACACCGGACCACTCATGACCGCGCACCCAGGGGAAGGTGGCGATGTCGGCAATGCTGTAGTCCCCGGCCAGGTACTCGACCTGTTGCAGGCGGGTGTCGAGGACTTCATACAGGCGTCGGGTTTCATGCTGATAGCGATCGATGGCGCCCTGGAGCTTTTCCGGGAAATAGCGGAAGAACACGTTGGCCTGGCCCTGCATGGGCCCGATGCCGCCCATCTGGAACATCAGCCATTGCATGACGATCGAGCGGCCCTTGGCATCGGAGGGCAGCAGTTGGCCACTGCGCTCGGCCAGATACACCAGGATCGCGCCGGATTCGAATACGGGAAAATCGCCATTGTCTCGATCGACGATGGCCGGAATACGCCCATTGGGATTGATCTTCAGAAACGCCGGCGCCTTTTGCTCGCGCTTGTCGAAACTCAAGGAATGCACCGTGTAGGGCAATCCGAGTTCTTCAAGCAGGATGGAAACCTTGTGGCCATTGGGGGTCGCAGCGGTGTACAGATCTATCATGGTTGTCTCCCATTTCAACCCGCCCAGCCTCGACAGTTGACCCCGTCAAGTCAAGGAACGGCGAAAAACCGATTGAAACAGTCTGCGACAGAGGTTGCGCCGACCTCATCGTTGAGGTGCAGATGATGGCCGCCCGGCAGCTGTTCCCGGCTAAAGGGTAGACGCTGCAGCAGGGACTCGTGCCGGGCCAGCATGCCGTCGGCAGCCACCACCAGCTGCGTCGGGCAACTGACCCGCTCGACGAAGGACATGGCCTGTTCCTCGGTCAGACGCAGCGGCGACGGCAGGGTCAGGCGACTGTCGCTGCGCCAGGTATAGCCACCGGGCACCGGCATCAGCCCACGCACAGCCAGCAGCTCGGCGGCCTCGCGACTGACCGCCACCAGCCCCTTCATCCGCGCTTCGATGGCTCGCTCCAGCGTGCTGTAGACCGGCTTGCGCTTGTCCTGCAGGTCCAGTTGCGCCTGCAAGGCCATGCCCAGCCGTTCGGCGGCACCTGCGGCGCTGGCGGTCGGAGGAATCACGCCGTCGATCAGGGCCAGATGGCTGACCCGCTCCGGCAGCGCCGCCGCCAGCACCAGCGATACGATCGCTCCCAACGAGTGCCCCATCAGGGCAAAGCGTTTCCAGCCCAGCTGTTCGGCCACCTGCAGCACGTCATGGACGTAATCCCACAGGGCATAGCCCGCGCCCGGCGGACGGTGCCCGGAATGCCCGTGACCGGCCATGTCCAGGGCCACGATGCGCAAGCCTTTGAGCTTGGGCGCCAGCCGGGCGTAGCTGTTGGCGTTGTCCAGCCAGCCATGCAGGGCGATCACCGGCAGGCCGTCCTCGGGCCCGAACAGATGGGCCGCCAGCTCGATGTGGGGCAGGTTCAGGCGAACTTCCTCGACGACCTGGCTCATGCACAGCTCCGACGCTGTTCCCAGCGGGTGAAGAGTTCCTTGAGCAGGGTGGCGGTGGCTTCGGGCCGCTCAAGAGGAAACATGTGGCCGCCGGGCATGGTCAGCGACTCGCCCAGAGGCATGCGCCCCACGGCGCTGGTGTGATGCCGCATCACCACCCGGCTCTGCTGGCCGCGCACCACGGCCAGGGGCACCTTGAGCTGGCGAGCGCTGCCGGGGCTGGTGTGCGGTACGCCGCGATAGATGCTGATCTCGGTCGCCGGGTCGAAGCGCAGGCGCAACCTGTCGCCCACGGGTTGCAGGCCGTGCTGCAGGTAGGCATCCAGGCAATCCGGGTCGAAGGCCCGGAACAGGCTCTTGCGCGCAAAGTAGCTGCGCGCCGATTCGATATCGGCAAACTCCTCGCGACGGCCCAGGGTGCGCCCGGCCGGAGTCAGGCGGTCGATGAAGCCAAAACGCTTGGCCGCGCGGATCACCCACTGGTCGGCCCGGGTCAGCACCGGCGAATCGAGCATGACCACGCCTCGATACAGCTGCGGACAACGCAGGGCGGCGTGCAGGTGCAGCACGCCTCCCAGGGAATGCCCGACGCCCCACACCGGCTGCGCCTGCTGTTGCAGGTGGTGAATCAACTCATCCACCAGGCTGCGCCAGTTATCGTCCACCGGGAATCGCGGGTCGTGGGCGTGCTGCTGCAAATGAGCCACCTCGAACTCCGGCGCCAGGGCGGCAAACAGCTTGCCGTATGTGCCGGAGGGAAACCCATTGGCGTGAGCGAAAAACACCTGTTGCGACATACCGACCTATCCATCCACCAAACCAACACCGATTGTCCGCAGGCCCTTACCCCAGGGCAATGACCGTAACGGACAGGAATACTGACACCCAGGCTCAGCCTATGGCGCGCTAGATCACTGTGCCGGCGGCGTTTGCCCCAGAGGCACCACGGCCATGGTCAGACGCGAGATACAACTGGCCTTGCCTTCGTCGCTGCTCAGGCGAATATCCCAGACATGGGTGGTGCGCCCGATATGAATGGCCCTGGCCACCGCCGTCACCCGGCCGCTGCGCAAGCCCCGCAGGTGGTTGGCGTTGATCTCCAGCCCCACGCAATAGAACTTGCTGGCATCGATACACAGGTAGCTGGCCATGGAGCCGACGGTTTCCGCCAGCACCACCGAGGCTCCGCCATGCAGCAACCCGTAGGGCTGGTGAGTGCGATGGTCGATGACCATGCTGGCGGTCAGCGACTCCTCATCAAATGACTCGAAGCGAATATCCAGCACTTCGCCAATGGTGTTCTTCTGTGCCGCGTTCAGTTGCTCGATGTTCGGAGTGGTGCGCCATAGGCTCATCGCTGCTTCCCTTCTGGGTGGTTTTTTTGTCGCTCAATCCTGCCACAGCACGGCTTCGCTGCGCTCGCTCCAGCTTTGAAAACTGGCGCCATAGGTGGCCTCGATCACATTGCGCTTGATCTTCAGGGTCGGGGTCAGAAAGCCGTTCTCCACGGCCCAGTTGTCCTTGACCACCACCAGCCGGTGCAGGCGCTCGTGCTTGTCCAGGCCGCCATTGACCTGGGCCAGCAGGTTTTCCAGGCTGCTGTGCAGCCCTTCGCGGGAACTGCCGCCGGCCGCCTGCCAGCCCGCCGCCGAAAGCACGCACAATCCCAGAGGCGCGCTCAAACCGTCTCCCACTACACACACCTGCTCGATATGGGCATGCACGGCCAGGCGATTTTCGATGGGTGCCGGGGCCACGTACTTGCCCTTGCTGGTCTTGAAGATTTCCTTGAGCCGGCCGGTCAGGCGCAGATTGCCGGCCCCGTCCTGCTCGCCCTTGTCGCCGGTGCGCAGAAAGCCGTCCTCGGTGATGGTCTCGGCGGTCTTCTGCGGGTCCTTGTAATAGCCCAGCATGGTGGCCCCGCTGCGTACCTGGACCTCGCCCGCGTCATCGATACGCACTTCAACCCCGGGACAGGGCCGGCCGATCCAGCCCGGCACATGCTCCCCGGAACGCCCTATATGGGAATAGCCGCAACTCTCGGTCATGCCGTAGACCTCCAGTACGTCCAGGCCCAGCCGGCGATACCAGTGCAGCAGCGCCTGGGGCACTGGCGCCGCCCCGGACAAGGCCACGCGCAAGGCGTCCAGCCCAAGCCCGGCCAGCACCTTGTGGCCGACGCGCTTGCCGATCAACGGCAGGCTCAAGAGCAAGTCCAGGCGCTTGGCCGGCACCTTGCTGTAGACCCCCATCTGGAACTTGGTCCAGATTCGCGGCACACCGAACAGCGCCGTGGGCCGGGCTCGCCGCAGGTCGTCCAGGAAGGTATCGAGGCTCTCGGCGAAGAACACCGTCTGCCCGGTATAGATCGCCGCCATCTCGACAAACATGCGCTCGGCCACATGGCACAGCGGCAGATAGGACAGCAGGCGATCCCCCGGGCCCAGGCCGAAGAGTTGTGTCCCGTGAGTGGCGGCAAACCCCAGATTGCCGAAGCTGTGCATCACCCCCTTGGGCAGGCCCGTGGTACCGGAGGTGTAGATGATGGTGGCCAGCTGATCGGCCGGCGGACTCGGACTGTCAGCCAACGGCTGACAGCCTTGCAGATCGTCCCAGGTGTAATCGAAAGTGCCTTCGGGGGCCAGCGGCAGGCGCACGGTGGGCAGACCGGGCCTGATCCCCGGGGCCATGCCCGGCCAGTCATCGAGCTTGCCGATGAACACCAGGACCGACTCGGAATGCTCCAGTACCTGGGCCACCGAATCGGCGGTGAGGTTGGGATACAGCGGCACCGACACATGCCCGGCCATCCAGATCGCCAGGTCGCTGATGATCCAGTGCGCGGAATTCTTGCCGATGATTGCGATGTGACTGCCCAAGGGCAACTGGCGCTCTCGCAGCCATTGGGCGGCGCGACGGGCCTGCTGGCCGACCTCGAACCAGCTCAGCTCCTGCACCTGCCCTCCGGCGCTGGGCTGAACCAGAAAGCGTTGCTGGGGATGACGAGCCTCGCGCTCGTAGAACACTTGCAGCGGCAAACGAAAAGCAGCAGCCATGACTCGCTCCTTTGTTTTTATTCTGTTCGCGACACCAACCAAGCACTTGCTCGGTCGACTATTCCACGCACAAAGGAGGGCTGCAAGTTAAGAAATGTAGCGCCGTACCACCGGGTGTCGGTCACCCTGACGGACCTGCGGCGGCCAGGAACTGTCTGGCCGCCGAGGCGCTCTAGGGATGCTTGACGCTATTGAGGGTCATCAGCCCCGCCAGCGGCCAGTCGCCTTCCAGCTCCGCCAGGCTGGCGGTATTCATGGGCTGGGGATCACGCAGATGACCGTGCTGCAACAAGCCGATCAGCTTGCCGACCAAGGGTTGGTGGCTCACCAGCAGCAGGTTGTCGGCACTGTCCAGATGCTCCAGCACCTGCAACGGGTTGGCCTCCGGCGTCAACCAGGGCAGGGTGCGGATCTCGCCCTCGAAGCCCAGGGCCTGACGCACCAGTTGCGCCGTTTGCTGGGCTCGTACATAGGGGCTGGCGATGATCGCGCTGATGGGCTGGCCAATCAGCTGCGCGGCGCTGCCGAGCACTTCCTGGCGACCGTGGGTCGTAAGGTTGCGCTGGTCATCGCTGGCCGCATGGGGTTCGGCCTGGCCATGGCGCAGTACCCACAACTTCACAGCTTGGGCTCCTCGTCGCGCACCGGGTGGGGCGCCGGCGGCACACTGTGGGGAGCTTCCCCTTCAGGGGCCCGCGGGGTTGGCCAATCGGCGAACGGCCAGGGTTTCTGCTCGGTGTGGAAGCTGCCGAACCGGCCAATCTGCGCCAGGAACTGGCTCAGGCTGTCGCCAAAGTTCATCAGGCCGGCATTCGGCGCGCCGTAGATCAGGCGATAGATCAACTGCACCAGGACCAAAACGCCAAGAAGAAACTGCGCCACCTGCCACACCAGCAGGAACACCAGCATCCACAGCACGCGCAGGAGGATGGATTCGTATTTGGCTTCGGAATTCGTATCGTTCATGTCTGGCTCCTGTGCTACTCAGTTGAACCCGCTGGTGGAGATAAAGTCGACGTCGGTTTTCGGCTCGCCACGCATCAACAGCTCGATCACCTGGTTCAGCGTCCGCCCTTCGAACAGAATCGCATGCAGGCCGGCTACCAGCGGCATATAGACGCCCAACTCCTGGGCCTTGGCCTTGAGCACCTTGAGGGTGTTGACGCCCTCCGCCACCTCGCCCAGGCGAGTCACTGCGTCCTCCAGGCTCAGGCCCTGCCCCAGGGCAAAGCCCACCTGGTAGTTGCGGCTCTTGGGCGAGGAGCAGGTGACGATCAGGTCGCCGACCCCGGCCAGACCGAGGAAGGTCATGGGATTGGCGCCCTGGCTGACGGCAAAACGGGTCATCTCCGCCAGGGCACGGGTAATCAGCATGCTCTTGGTGTTTTCCCCCATGCCCAGGGCCACCGCCATGCCGGCGATGATCGCGTAGACGTTCTTCAACGCCCCGCCCAGCTCGACGCCAAAGCGGTCGGCACTGGCATAGACGCGGAAAGTCCGCCCGTGCAACGCCGCCTGGACTCGCTGGCAGAGCTCTTCGTCTTCGCTGGCGACCACGGTGGCGGTCAGCGCATGCTCGGCCACTTCCCGGGCCAGGTTGGGGCCCGAAAGCACGCCAATGCGCGCCTGCGGGGCAATGTCTTCGAGGATCTCGCTCATCAGCTTGAAGGTCTGGGCCTCGATGCCCTTGGTCAGGCTGACCAGCAGCTTGCCGCTCAACAACTGCGCGTGGGGCGCCAGGACCGAGCGCAGCGCGCTGGAAGGCAAGGCGACGAAGCACAGGTCACAGTCACTCAGGGTGGCCAGCAGGTCGGTGACCGGTTGCACCGCCGGATGAATCTTGATGCCCTTGAGATAGCGCGGATTCTCGCGATTTACCCGAATGGCCTCGGCCTGCTCGGGATCGCGCATCCATTGCCGCACCGGGTGACCGTTTTCGGCCAGCAGATTGGCCACGGCGGTACCAAAACTTCCGCCTCCCAGGACCGCAATAGGGCGCTGTTGTGTCATATGCAATCCGTTTATCCATAGCAGTGGCGATGGCGGCATTATACGGGGCGCTTTTCCCACCACCAGCCCCACCGGCCATTCAGGCAACCTGTCGGGAACACGCGCGGTCATTCGGGGAATGTCGGGCTTATCGACTGGAAAACTCGACTGTCTCGGTTAACATGCGCGCCATCTTTCAAGATTCAAGGCTATGCCGTGTCCGTGGGCCCCTCACCTCTGCGTCTGTCACTGCTGCTGGGCATGCTCATCGGCCTCCCGGTGCTGGCCGACGATCTGTTTCTCGACGGCAGCGCCCTGCCCGAGGTGTTGACCGCCACACGCCTGAAACAATCCCCCGCCGCCGTGCCGGGCAGCATGACCGTGCTCGACACCGAACTGATCAGGGCCAGCGGCGCCCGGGACATCAGCGAACTGTTGCGCCTGGTGCCTGGGATGATGGTCGGCGCCATCAGCGGCAACCAGGCCACGGTCAACTACCACGGCACCAACGCCAGCGAAGCCCGGCGAATGCAGGTGCTGATCGACGGGCGCTCGGTGTATCGCGCCGGCCTGGCCACGGTGGACTGGAGCGACATTCCGGTGGCCATGGAGGACATCGAACGCATCGAGGTGTTTCGCGGCCCCAACACCGTCAGCTACGGCGCCAATGCGCTGATGGCGGTGGTCAACATCATTACCCGCGCACCGGCCAACAGCCACGGCACCCGCGTCAAGGTGACCCGGGGCCAACGCGGCATCAGCGACTGGTACGCCAGCCAGGGCACGGGCTGGGAAACCGGCGACCTGCGCCTTTCGCTGTCCGGACAGGAAGATGACGGCTTCGACAAGAATCGCCTGGGCGCCGACTACCGCGACAGCAAGCGCTTGAACCGCGTCAGCCTGTCGGTGAGCCAGATGCTCAACGAACAGCAGAGCATCGATTGGCAATTGAATGCCAAGGAAGGCACCAACCAGCGGCCCTATACCTATAAACCGGTGTTCTACGGCGTATCCCAGCAAGGCAAGGACTCCGATGTGATCGCCAAGGACTACGCCGGGTCACTGCGCTGGAACCTGGAACTCAATCCGCAGCACAGCCTTTATGTCCAGGGTTCGGCCCAGCACTGGGATCGCCAGCAGACCTGGCGCGCCTGTGACGCGGCGATTTCCTTCAGCCCCGAGCTGACCCGCCTGTGGCAAATCAATCCGAATTACGCCGAGCGCCTGGCGCGTGGCATCAAAGGTTTCAGCGATGCCGGAGCCCCACCCCCGGGATCTCCCGCCGAGCAGGCCATAGCCCAGCAGGTCCTCACCCAATGGAACGCCGGCGGCAAGCAAACCGTCTGCGGCAACATCGACCAGAGCACCCGCGAAACCCGCTACGACCTGGAACTGCAGGACACCCTGAGCCTCAGCGATAACCTGCGGCTGGTCAGTGGCATGAACTATCGTTACGACCGGGCCGACTCCGAAACCTATTTCAACGGCACCCTCGACGACACCACCTGGCGCCTGTTCGGCCAGCTGGAATGGCGAGCCAGCGAACACTGGCTGATCCAGGGCGGGGCTATGTACGAAGACACCCAGCTGACCGGCAACTCACTGACGCCACGGATCGCCGTCAACTACCTGATCAACCCGCGCCACGGGCTGCGGGCGGTGTATTCGGAGGCCATCCGCTCCCCGGACATGTTCGAGAACAACGTCAACTGGAGCTACCGGGTCACCGGTTTGAGCAGCCCGGTCTACGGTCAGAGCAGCGCCCAGTACTTCGTCAAGACCCGGGGCCCGGGCAACCTCGATCAGGAACACATGCGCTCCCGCGAGCTGGGCTACAACGGCTACTTCGTCGACCAGGCGCTGAACCTCGACATCAAGCTGTTCTACGACGAAATCAGCGGCATGATCAGCGAGCCGCTGCGCAACAACCAATACATCGCCAGCAACAGCAATTCCTCACGTTTCTCCGGCACCGAAAGCCAGCTGGACTGGCAATTGAGCCACGCCGACCGCCTGCGCCTGACCTACGCCTATGTCCACGCCCAAGCCAGCAACCCCCTGGACCAGCGCCTGACCGCCAGCAACAGCGGCTCCGCCGGCTGGCTGCGCAATTGGGGCCGGGGCTGGTCCAGCGCGCTGTTCTATTACGGCGACAGCGCCCTCAACGGCTACCGCTTCGAACGCATCGACACGCGCATCGCCAAGCACCTGGCCCTGGGCAAGGCCAACCTGGAACTAGCGGGCACGCTGCAGCAACGACTCGATCACCAGCCCAGCACTTTCGCCGACAACCGCTACGACTCGCGGCACCTGGTCTATTTCAGCGCCGAGCTGGAGTTCTAGCGTGGCCCGGCAGCGGCCCTCGGGGGCCTTGGACTTGCGTCGTCGACTCGGCAGGTGCCTGTTGCTGCTGAGCTTGCTGCTGTGCGCACCGCTGCGCGCCGCCGAAGTCTTGCTGACCGCCAGCGAGGACAACCCGGCAGTACGCACCTTCAGCGCAGAACTGGCCGCCCATCGCCCCCAGGACCAGGTGCGCTTCGTACCACTGGAGCAACTGCCGGCGCCGGGCCAACTGCCCAGCGCCACACGCCTGATTCTGCTGGATCCGCAAAGCCTCGACTGGCGCCTGCAAGATCCCCAGGGCCCGGCCACCCTGGTCCTGCGCATCAGCCGCCTGCAAGCCGAACAGCACCTGCAAGGCCTGCACCACCCTGGGCTCAGCCTGCTCTGGAGCGATCCACCGCCGAGTCGTCAGTTGCACTTGATCCGCAAGGTCCTGCCCCAGGTGCGCCGGGTTGGCGTGCTGTACAGCGAGGACAGCCAGTTCCTGCTCAAGGAGCTGCGCGCCGCCGCGCAATCCCTGGGGCTGGAAATTGTCGCCGAACCCTGGGACAGCACCCACGACAGCCGCCCACTGCAAAACCTGCTGCGCAACAGCGACGTGCTGCTGGGCCTGGACGACCCCAAGCTGTACAACCCGAAAACCGTGAAAAACCTGCTGCTCAGCAGCTACGCCCAGCAACGGGCGCTGATCGGCCCCAATGCCGGCTTCGTCAGGGCCGGCAGCCTGGCCAGCACCTACAGCGACCAGCAGGACTGGCTGCAGACCCTGGACAGCCTGCTTGAACAGGCGCCGAATCGCTGGCCCCGGGCACTGTACCCGACGGCCTTCAAAGTACTGAGCAATCCACAGGTGGCACGCTCCCTGGGCATCGAGGAAATCGACCCGCAAGCCGTCGCGCGCCAACTGAGTGAAGGAGAGCAACGCCCATGAAATTGCGTCGCCGATGGGACATCCACACCCGCACGCAGCTCATCAGCCTCGGCCCGGCCTTGCTCCTGACCCTGTTGCTGATCAGCTTCTTCACCTTCGTGCGCATTCAGGACCTGCGCCAGGAGCTCAACCACACCGGCCAGCTGATTGCCAACCAACTGGCGCCAGCCACTGAGTACGGCGTGATCTCCGGCAACAACGAAGGCCTGGAAAGCCTGTTGCAGGCCACCCTGGCCACGCCCCACGTGCACTTTCTGGAGGTCCAGGACAGCGCCAACAATATCCTGGTGTATGTCGAGCAGGCGTCCGCCACTCATAAACAGGCACAACAGATCAAGGTGTTCCAGGCGCCGGTGCGCTTGCAGCGTATCCAGGTGCACAACGACTTCCTGGAAGATGACCCGACCAGCCTGGGGCCCCAGGGCGACGGCTATCTGGGGCGGGTCATTGTCGGCATGTCCAACGACGCCTTCAGCCAGCGCCAGCAGGAAATTCTCCTCAAGGCCGCAATCCTCGCCCTGTTCGCCCTGCTCTTCACCTTCCTCCTGGCCCGGCGCCTGGCTGCCGGCCTGGCGCAGCCCATCAGCGCCATGGGCCACGCGGTCAAGGCGATCCAGGAAGGCGACTTCAAGGCGCCGCTGCCAATTGTCGACGACGGTGAGCTGGGCAATCTGGCACGCCACATCAACAACCTCGCCGCCGGCCTGGAGCTGGCCAGCCGCGAGCAGCAACAGGCCATGTCGCAACTGATCCAGACCCGGGAAGAAGCGGAACGGGCGAACAAGGCGAAATCGGATTTCCTGGCGATGATGAGCCACGAGCTGCGCACCCCGATGAACGGCGTGCTGGGCATGCTGCAGCTACTGGAAACCACCGAGATGACCCAGGAGCAGAGCGAGTACGCGGCGCTGGCTTCGGAATCCACCGAACACCTGCTGAAGGTGATCAACGACATCCTCGATTTCTCGCGCATCGAACGCTCGGCCCTGGAGCTGGAACACATCCCGTTCAACCTTGCCGAACTGATCGGCAGCTCGGCCCAGGCCTTCCAGCACAGCGCCCTGCAGCGCGGCCTGGACCTGCAACTGCGCCTGCCACCGGGCATGGAGTCGCTGCAGGTCAAGGGCGACCCGACGCGGATCCGGCAGATTCTGGTCAACCTGATCGGCAATGCCCTGAAGTTCACCGAACAAGGCAGCGTGATCATCGAAGCGCAGTGGCAGGCCCTGGATCACGAGCTCCTGTGGTTCACCTGTGCGGTACGCGACAGCGGAATCGGTATCAGCCCCGCCAGCCTGGAACTGATGTTCGATGCATTCCAGCAGGCCGACAGCAGCATTTCCCGGCGGTATGGCGGCACCGGCCTGGGCCTGCCCATTGCCCGCACCCTGGCCGAACGCATGGGCGGCACCCTGCGGGCCCAGAGCGAGGAAGGCCGCGGCTCGGTGTTCACCCTGGAGATCCCCCTGGCGCTGTTCCAGCAAAGCCTGCCGGTGCTGGCGCCGCGAGTCAGCACCGCCGCTCAACAAGGCGAAGGCCGCAATGTGCTGCTGGTGGAGGACAACCCGGTGAACCAGACCGTGATCCAGGCCATGCTGCGCAGCCTGGGCTTCACCGTGAGCATCGTCACCGACGGTGCCCAGGCGGTGCGCAGCGCCGAAAGCCTGATTTTCGAAGCGATCCTGATGGATTGCCGGCTGCCGCTGGTCGACGGCTACGAAGCCACCCGGCAGATCCGCCAACTGCCCGGCTGCGCCGATCTGCCGATCATCGCCCTGACTGCCAACGCCTTGCAGGGCGACCGTGAAGCCTGCCTGGCAGCGGGCATGAACGACTACCTGGCAAAGCCTTTCAAGCGCGCGGATCTGCAGCAAATTCTCCAACGTTGGGTGCAGTAACAGGCTATTTTCGAACATCCGCGACTGGCGTCATGGGCGAAAGTGCGGCAGTCTTAGGCACCCGACGGGGCCCTGAAAAGGCCCTCAAAAAAAATTTCAGTGAACAAGTGTACTTTCATGCCCTTGGCGCTGTGACTTTCACTACAACGCAATAGTCTATGAGTAGGCTGCCGGCTCGAGGCATGAACGCTTCGATCGGCCGGGAAGATTGCCCAACCCTGCCGCACGGGACTATTGAGGAGCTCGCATGACCAAACAAAACGCCTTTACTCGGGAAGACCTGCTGCGCTGCAGTCGCGGTGAGCTGTTCGGCCCAGGTAACGCGCAACTGCCCGCCCCCAACATGCTGATGGTGGATCGCATCACCCATATCAGCGAAGAGGGTGGCAAGTACGGTAAAGGTGAATTGGTCGCTGAGCTGGATATCACTCCAGACCTGTGGTTCTTCGCTTGCCACTTCGAAGGCGATCCGGTGATGCCGGGCTGCCTGGGCCTGGATGCCATGTGGCAACTGGTCGGTTTCTTCCTCGGCTGGCAAGGCCTGCCGGGCCGCGGTCGCGCACTGGGCTCGGGAGAAGTGAAGTTCTTCGGCCAGGTTCTGCCGACGGCGAAAAAGGTCACCTATAACATTCATATCAAGCGCGTGCTCAAGGGCAAGCTGAACATGGCCATCGCCGATGGCTCGGTCAGCGTTGACGGCCGCGAAATCTATACCGCCGAAGGCCTCCGGGTCGGCGTGTTTACTTCAACTGACAACTTCTAAGGGTTATCCGCATGCGCCGCGTCGTTATCACAGGTCTTGGCATCGTTTCGTGCCTGGGCAATGACAAAGAGACCGTCTCCGCTAACCTGCGTGCAAGTCGCCCTGGCATCCGCTTCAACCCGGAATATGCCGAAATGGGTCTGCGTAGCCAGGTTTCCGGCTCCATTGACCTGAACCTCGAAGAACTGATCGATCGCAAGATCTACCGCTTCGTCGGCCATGCGGCGGCTTATGCCTACCTGGCCATGAAAGACGCCATCGCCGACTCCGGCCTGAGCGAAGAACAAGTCTCCAACCCGCGTACCGGCCTGATCGCCGGTTCCGGTGGTGCCTCGACCCTGAACCAGATGGAAGCACTGGACATCCTGCGCGAGAAAGGCGTCAAGCGCGTTGGCCCATACCGCGTCACGCGGACCATGAGCAGCACCGTTTCCGCCTGCCTGGCCACACCGTTCAAGATCAAGGGCCTGAACTACTCCATCGCTTCTGCCTGCGCCACCAGTGCTCACTGCATCGGTACCGCGATGGAACAGATCCAGATGGGCAAGCAGGACATCGTCTTCGCCGGCGGCGGTGAAGAAGAGCACTGGACCCAGTCGTTCCTGTTCGACGCCATGGGCGCCCTGTCCACCCAGTACAACGAAACCCCGGAAAAGGCCTCTCGCGCCTACGACGCCAAGCGTGACGGCTTCGTCATCGCCGGCGGCGGCGGCATGGTGGTGGTCGAGGAGCTGGAACACGCCCTGGCCCGTGGCGCCAAGATCTACGCGGAAATCGTTGGCTACGGCGCGACTTCCGACGGTTACGACATGGTTGCCCCAAGCGGCGAAGGCGCGATCCGCTGCATGCAGATGGCCATGTCCACCGTCGACACCCCGATCGACTACCTGAACACCCACGGCACCTCGACCCCGGTCGGCGACGTCGCGGAAATGAAAGGCGTGCGTGAAGTGTTCGGCGACAAGGCTCCAGCCATCAGCTCCACCAAGAGCCTGTCGGGTCACTCCCTGGGCGCCGCCGGCGTTCACGAAGCGATCTACTGCATGCTGATGATGGAAGGCAACTTCATGGCCGGTTCGGCCAACATCGACGAGCTGGATCCGGAAGTGGCCGACATGCCGATCCTGACCAAGACTCGCGAAGACGCCACCATCAACACCGTGATGAGCAACAGCTTCGGCTTCGGTGGCACCAACGCCACCCTGGTGCTCAAGCGCTGGCAGGGCAAGTAAGCCTCGCCGCTTCGCTGAATGAAAAAGCCCCGACCGGTTCGGGGCTTTTTTTTGCCTGCGATTTTCCGGGCCAGTGGCTCAAACGGAAAAACGCGCCACCATGCTGTTCAGGTCCACCGCCAGCCGCGACAGCTCCTGGCTGGCCGCGCTGGTCTGATTGGCCCCCGCCGAGGCCTGCAACGCCAGGTTGCGGATGTTCATCAGGTTGCGATCCACTTCCCGCGCCACCGCCGCCGGCCACCACCTCTGCCACAAGGACTGAGCCAGGGCCTGGGGGTCGCGATTGATCAGCAGACGCAGGGTCAGGGCGCGAAGACGCAGCAGGTCCTGGCTCATGTCGCCCACCGACATGACGCTGGGCAACCAGTTGCTCTCCACTTCATCGGACTGCTGGCGCATGTTGGCCATCTGCATCAGGGCAAATGCGCCAAGGACAAACACCATCAGCGCCAGCAAGCCAAAACCCAGGCTGGCACGAGGGGCAATGTCGAGGCTTCTGAGACTCATTCCTTTGGCTCCTTCCTAGAGCGCTGCAAGAACTTGCAGCAGGGTGCTCTTAGACGGTATCGGGCCGGCGAAAATGTGCGTAAGACAAGAACGCGATATCAAAAAGCCCTGTGACTTCGATACCTCAGAGTAAAACGATTCAGCTTGCCAAAAATCGGCATTTTTTGATCAAGCAATGCCGCTGGCACCTCGAAATCCGCCACCGCATCGGGGTTGCACATTCGTCGATGCAGCACCGGACCATTGACTACCGGAAGTAAAAACGTGAACGCCTGCGCTGGCCAATGCTCTATAACTTCAGCACCTTTACCAGCCGATCCGACATTCATCACTGCCTGAGGTTTGCCATGACCATTACCGTCAATACCGAGTCCAGCGAAGGTTTCCGCCACAGCATCCAGGTCGACGACCATCAGCTGTTCACCGATCTGCCCCGGTACGCCGGCGGCGAAGGCACCGCGCCCGAGCCCCACGATTATTTCGATACCGCCCTGGGGGCCTGCAAGGCCCTGACCCTCAAGCTCTACGCACAGAAGAAAAACATCCCGCTCACCGGCGTCACGGTGGAGCTCAAGCACGACAACAGTCAGGAACAGCAAGGCAAATACGCCCTGCACGTGAAGCTGACCCTCAAGGGCGTGCTCACCGACGCCCAGCGTGAAGAGCTGCACCGGGTAGCCGATCGCTGCCCGATCCACAAGTTGATGACCAGCAGTGAAGTCAGCATCGAGACTCACCTGTCCGAAGGCGCCTTCAGCCAGTAGCGGCAAGGCTGGCACCCGGGGGTTATGCTGGCGGGCATAACCCCGATCAGCCTGGAGTCCGCCATGAATTCGCCCCTAGTGATCCGCCCCCGCGTCGAGGACGTCGAAGGCCAGCCTATCCTCCGCCCCCTGCCTTCGGCACAGTGCCGCAGCGTCGGCCCCTTCGTATTCTTCGACCACATGCTGAGCACCTCCTACCCTGCCGGCAAAGGCATGAACATCCGCCAGCACCCGCATATCGGCCTGTCCACGCTGACCTACCTGTTCGCAGGACAGATCCGCCACAAGGACAGCCTCGGCTCGGACCAGATCGTCCTGGCCGGGGACGTCAGCTGGATGACCGCAGGCAGTGCCATCGCTCACGTCGAGCGCACGCCCGAGGCCCAGCTGAGCCAGGCTTTCACCCTGCATGGGTTGCAGGTCTGGCTGGCCTCGCCCAAGGAACATGAGCAGGGGCCCGGTCACTACAGCCATCACCCCGCGGCCACACTGCCGGTGAGTGACAACCCCGGGGTCACGATCCGCATGATCGCCGGCAGCGGCTTCTGCCTGGAGTCGCCGGTGCCAGTGCTCTCCCCGACCCTGTATGCCGAACTGCACCTGCAGACCGCCACCAGCCTGTTGATTCCCACCGAGCATCAGCAACGCGCGCTGTATGTGCTGGACGGCGAGGCACAGCTGGACGGCGAGCCATTGCCCCTGCACTCGCTGGTGGTATTGCCGGAGGGAGAAAACGCCACGCTGTTCGCCGAGAGCGACTGCCATGCGGTACTGCTTGGCGGTGCGCCTCTGGACGGGCCGCGACGGATCAACTGGAACTTTGTCGCCAGCGACCCGCTGTTGATCGATGCAGCACGCAGACGCTGGGCAGCCGGGGACTGGCCACAAGTGCCGGGAGAAAGCGAGCGCATCGAACTGCCCGCCTCCCGCCGCTGATCCGGCAGGAGCCGGCTTGTCGGCGAACAAGCCCGCAGACCATCTTCGCCGGCAAGCCGGCTCCTACTCAGCCCTGGAACACTTCGTCCAGCAGGTAATAGAAGGTGGCGAAGGCTCGGGCCGAGGTCTTGGCGTCATACATCATCTTGCCCGGGACATTGGCCTGGGGATCGGTGAAGGAATGGACCGCGCCGCCGTAGCTGACCAGTTGCCAGTCGACACCGGCCGCATCCATCTCCGCTTCGAAGGCCGGCAGTTGCTCCTTAGCCACCAGCGGATCGGCCGCACCGTGCAGCACCAGCACCGAGCCCTTGATGTTCTGCGCATCCGCGGGATTGGGCGTATCCAGGGTGCCATGGAAGGACGCCGCGGCCTTGACTGGCGCCCCACTGCGGGCCAGCTCCAGCGCGCAGCAGCCGCCAAAGCAGAAACCGAAGGTGGCCAGCCTGGAGAGGTCCACCGTGGCCTCGGTCTGGCTCTGCAGGGCGCTGAAGGCCGCCTGCATGCGCTTGCGCAACAGCGCCCGGTCATCCTTGAGCGGCATCATTGCCCCGCCGGCCTGATCGGCGTCGCTGGGGCGCACCGACTGGCCATACAGGTCGGCGACCAACACCACATAGCCCTTGGCCGCCACCGCCTCGGCGATCTTTTCCGCGCCGGCGCTGACACCCATCCAGTTCGGCGCCATCAGCAGCCCCGGACGGGCCCCTTTATGGGCGGCATCGAAGGCCAGACGCCCTTCATAGGGCTGGCCATCGATCTGATAGACCACGGAACGCACTGTGATTTGACTCATGACTCATCTTCTCCAGCAGGGGGATACCAGAATGAAAAAACCCGCCGAAGCGGGTTTTTCTTGCTTTGTGGTTAAACCGACAGCTCGACCAGCAGCTTGTTCAGTCGGCGCACATAGGCCGCCGGGTCTTTCAAGCTGTCGCCGGCCGCAAGGGCCGCTTGATCGAAGAGGATATGCGACAGGTCGCCAAAACGCTCTTCGCTCTGCTCGCCGTCGAGTTTCTCGATCAGCGGGTGAGTCGGGTTGAATTCGAAGATCGGCTTGGAATCCGGAACCTTCTGCCCACTGGCTTCGAGGATCTGACGCATTTGCAGCCCCAGGTCCTGCTCGCCGATGGCCAGGATCGCCGGGGAGTCGGTCAGGCGGTGGGAAACCCGCACTTCGCTGACGCTCTCGCCCAGAGCGGTCTTGATCCGCTCAACCAGGCCTTCCTTGGTCTTGGCGACTTCCTCGGCGGCCTTCTTGTCCTCTTCCGAGTCCAGGTTGCCCAGGTCCAGGTCGCCACGCGCCACGTCGACAAAGCTCTTGCCGTCGAACTCGTTGAGGTAGCTCATCAGCCACTCGTCGATGCGGTCGGTGAGCAGCAGCACTTCGATGCCTTTCTTGCGGAAGACTTCCAGGTGCGGGCTGTTCTTCACCTGGGCGTAGGATTCGCCGGTGAGGAAGTAGATCTTGTCCTGACCTTCCTTGGCGCGAGCCAGGTAGTCGGCCAGGGACACGGTCTGCTCGCCGTCGTCGCCTTGGGTGGAAGCGAAGCGCAGCAGGCCGGCGATCTTTTCCTTGTTGGCGAAGTCTTCGGCCGGGCCTTCCTTCATCACCTGGCCAAAGTTCTTCCAGAAGCCCTTGTATTGCTCAGGCTCGTTCTTCGCCAGTTTTTCCAGCATGTCCAGCACGCGCTTGGTCAGCGCCGACTTCATCGAATCGATGATCGGGTCTTTCTGCAGGATTTCCCGCGAGACGTTCAGCGACAGGTCGTTGGAGTCCACCACGCCCTTGATGAAGCGCAGGTACAGCGGCAGGAAGGACTCAGCCTGATCCATGACGAACACGCGCTGCACGTAGAGCTTGAGGCCCTTCGGCGCTTCACGCTGGTACAGGTCGAACGGCGCACGAGCCGGCACGTAGAGCAGCGAGCTGTATTCCAGCTTGCCTTCGACCTTGTTGTGGCTCCAGCTCAGCGGGTTCTCGAAGTCATGGGCGATGTGCTTGTAGAACTCCTGGTATTCCTCGTCCTTGATCTCGGTACGCGGACGGGTCCACAGGGCACTGGCGCGGTTGACGGTTTCCCATTCCAACGCCGGTTTCTCTTCGCCTTCGGCGACAGCGGCCTCTTTCGGCAGCTCGATCGGCAGGGCGATGTGGTCGGAGTACTTCTTGATGATGTTGCGCAGGCGCCAGCCATCGGCGAACTCGTCTTCACCGGACTTCAGGTGCAGGACGATGCGGGTGCCGCGTTCGGCCTTGTCGATGGTCGCCACCTCAAACTCGCCTTCGCCCTTGGACGACCAGTGCACGCCCTCGCTGGCCGGCAAGCCGGCACGGCGGCTGAACACTTCGACCTGGTCGGCAACGATGAATGCGGAGTAGAAGCCCACGCCGAACTGACCGATCAGGTGCGAGTCCTTCTTCTGGTCGCCGGTGAGGTTTTTCATGAAGTCGGCGGTGCCGGACTTGGCGATGGTCCCCAGGTGGGTGATGACATCTTCACGGCTCATGCCGATACCGTTGTCTTCGAGGGTGACGGTCTTGGCGTCCTTGTCGAAGCTCACACGGATTTTCAGTTCGGCGCCACCTTCCAGCAACTCGGGCTTGGACAGGGCTTCGAAACGCAATTTGTCGACGGCGTCAGAGGCGTTCGAGATCAATTCGCGAAGGAAAATTTCCTTATTGGAATACAACGAATGGATCATGAGGTGCAGCAGTTGCTTCACCTCGGTCTGGAAGCCCAGGGTTTCCTTTTGAGTTTCCACACTCATGGTCATCAAACTCCAATCAGATGGCTGTGGTCGCGCTCCGGAAGCGGAGAGCGGCGGGATGACATGGAAGTGGGGGTAGCTCGCCGGATTTCAAGGGGTGGGTGTCTCTTCGATCTTGAAATGTGCACGGGCGGTGGCAATCGGCTCATCGGCGGTGCTTTGCCAGGCGGTGATCGCCACGTTGGCCACGCGCCGCCCCTGACGCCAGACCTGGCAGCGGGCGAAGGTGTCGCGAAACTGCCCGGCACGCAGGTAGTCCAGGGAAAAATCGATAATCTTCGGCACCCCGGGAGAGCCGGTAAAGATCAACAGATGCACAGCCGCCGCCAATTCCATGAAACCGGCGATCACACCGCCGTGCAGCGCCGGCAGCAAGGGATTGCCGATGTTGTCCTTGTTGGCCGGCAAGCGAAACAATAACTCGTCCCCCAGCCGCGAGCATTCGATGCCGATCAGGGCGGCGTAGGGAATCTTCTGCAGCAAGGGACCGTAGTCGCCCTGTTGATGAGCCTGCTCCAGCAACAACTTGAGATCTTCGCTCATGGACGTGCTCCCTTGAGGGCCGTGGCAAAACCCGGGGTGCCCTTGAGGCCCTTGCCCATGCGCATGAAAGTCCCGACCACATGGGCCACCGGGCGCTGCGGATCGTCCTGATAGGCAAAACCGCGGGTAAAGATCACATCGGTAGTGACCCGGTAGCACTGGGCAAAACCATGTACGTCGTGATGAGGCACCGCCGGGTGCATGTAGTCAATGCGCAGGTCCAGGGTCGGACAGACCTCGAACTCCGGCAGCACGCACAGCGTGGCCATGCCACAAGCCGTGTCCATGAGGGTGGTCAGGGCGCCACCGTGGATGATTCCAGTGTGGGGATCGCCGACGATCTGCGGGCTGTAGGGCAAGGTCAGGGTCATGCCCTCCGGTGATGCGCTATGCACGCTGATGCCCAGCACCTGGCAGTGTCGCAAGGCGGAAAGAAAGCGCATCGCACGCTCGAAAACAGGATTCTGCGCCATGGGTTATCTCTATTGTTAGTGTCAGGAATCAGCGGTTGGCCAGGACGATAAAAGTTCCGTAGAACAAATACTTAATATATCTAGGACCCCCAAGGAACTTAAATCACAAGACCACGATCGAAAGGCCAGTAGATATCTTCACTAAGGAGAAACACCCCATGCGTAAGACTTTAGCTATTGCCCTGATGCTGACCGCTTCCCTCGGTCTGGCTGCCTGTGACAAGAAATCCGAGGACAAAGCTCAAGATGCAAACCAACACGCTGAGCAAGCTCAACAAAAAATGAACGAAGCCCAGGATAAAGTGAACGAAGCTGCCAAGGAAAACGCCGAAGCTGCCAAAGACCAGGCTGAATCCAACAAGGCCGCAGCCGAAGAAAGCGCCAAGGAAGCAGCCCCTAAAACCAACTAATTCGGTTTTAGCGCAAGATATGAATAAAGCCCGCCAAGTGCGGGCTTTATTGTTTATGGAAGAAATGACTACATCAGCAACCAGCGAAAAGTTGGACTAAGCATCAACAACAAGGAACACAAGAGTCCCACTGCCCAGAGCAGACTTCGCTGCCAGGTCAGGTCCGCCAGATAGCACACCAGATAGAAGACCCGGGCAATCACAAAGGTGATGGCCAGGACGTCGATCAACCAGCCTTGGGTCTGGGTGACATGTGCCATCAGCACCCCGACCGCAAACAGCATGAAGGCCTCGAAACTGTTCTGATGCGCCGCCAGGGCCCGCGCGCCCCGCCCGGTCAGTTGGGCCTGTTGCTGACGCGGTAGATGGTTGTTGTAACCGCCCTGCTCTTTCATGGCCTTGGCCACCGGAATGCGCGCAATGAAAATCAGCAATGCGCTGATAAACACGCACCAGAACGCAATACTCATCAGCCTATCTCCTTGTTTGTCTCGGGCAATGGCGCCTCCGTAGGGGTATAGACCATCACATCCAGTACGTCGGAATGGAACTCGCGACGATAAAGCACCAGCACCACCCCCGCGCTCATCACCATGAACAACCAGGGGCTGACAAACCAGGCCAGCATGCTCATGCCGAAGTAATAGGAGCGCAGGCCGAAGTTGAACTGGTTGGCAGCCATGGAAATCACCCGTGCCGCCCGGGAAGCGAAAGCCTTGCGCTCCTGCTCGGACACCTGGCGCTCACCGATCATCGGCGCCGAGCCCACCAGAATGGCGGCGAAGTTGTACTGGCGCATGCACCAGCTGAAGGTGAAGAAGGCGTAGACGAACACCAGCGCCAGGCACAGCAGCTTGATCTCCGACATGCCCTGGGACGCCTGCTGGACCATGGGAATGTCCGCCAGCAGCGACACCGCGCGTTCCGATGCGCCGAGCACGGTAAGAATGCCCGCCAGGATGATCAGGGTGCTGGAGGCGAAGAACGAAGCGTTGCGTTCCAGGTTGCCGATCACGCTGGCGTCGGCGATACGGTTGTCACGCAACAGCATGCGGCGCATCCAGTCTTCGCGATACAGGTGCAGGACACTGGCCAGGCAGGCGGTGTCCCGCCCCTTCCAGGTGGCGTAACGGGTATAGCCGCCCCAGCAGATGACGAACCACAAAGCGGCCAGTAAATGGATCAGGTTGGCTTGGACGAACGACATGCAAATTCCTGTAGGGCGTGGCAGAGGACACAGCTTCGACGCCACGCCGAGGAAAAAGGCACTGCCCGAGCCCCATAAAAAATGCCCCGTATCGATCGATACGGGGCATTGTTCTGGATGCTCATGAGCCGCTTGTGGCGACCCTGAGCCCTTGCCGTCAGATCAAGCCAGCGCTTCGGCCGGCTTGCCCAGGATACGGTCGAAGATCACGGCAACCGCCAGGATGATCACCGAAGGCACCAGCCAGGCCAGGCCTTGCTCACTCAACGGCAGATGAGACAGCTGGCTCGGCAGGCCATCGGCCAGGCCCGCGCCTTTAAGCGCATCGATCAGGCCGAAGACAAAGGACACCAGCATCACCGGACCGACGATGCGGCGCTGGTCCTGCCAGAACTCCTTGCAGAAGCTCAGGGCCACCAGGGCAATGCAAGGCGGGTAGATGGCGGTCAGTACCGGAATCGAGAAGGCGATGAGCTTGGTCAGGCCAAGGTTCGATACCAACAGCGAGAAAACCGCGAGGATCACAACCAGAGTCTTGTAGGACAAAGGGGTTACGCGGCTGAAGTACTCGGCACAGGCGCAAGTCAGGCCCACGGCGGTCACCAGGCAAGCCAGGGAGATCAGCACCGCGAGGAAACCGCTGCCCAGGGAGCCGAAGGTGTGCTGCACGTAGGCATGCAGTACCGCTGCGCCGTTGGTGGCGCCGGCTGCCACTTCATGGCTGCCCGAACCGAGACGGAACAGACTGACGTACACCAGCGCCAGGCCAACCCCGGCGATCAGGCCGGCGATCACCGCATAGCGGGTGATCAGTCGAGGCGACTCGACACCGCGCGAGCGAATGGCATTGACGATGACGATGCCGAACACCAGGGCGCCCAAGGTATCCATGGTCAGGTAGCCATTGATGAACCCCTGGGAGAATGGCGCGGCAACGTACTCGGGCGTGGCGTCGCCAACGCTACCGGCCGGCAGGGCGCACGCTGCGATCCCCAGCACCGCCAGGGCGATGATCTTCAGCGGCGCCAGGAAACGGCCAACGGTGTCCAGCAGACGACCTGGATACAGGGAGATGAAGAACACCAACAGGAAATACGCCGAACTGTAGAGGAACAGTGCCAGCGGGCTTTCACCAGTCAGTGGCGCCAGGCCCACTTCAAAGGACACAGTGGCCGTGCGCGGTGTGGCGAACAGCGGGCCAACCGCCAGGTAGCAGACCGCCGCCAGCAGACCGCCAGCGACTTTACCGATGGGGCTGCTCAACGCATCCATGGCGCCACCGACCTTGGCCAGGGCGACCACGGTGATCACCGGCAGGCCCACCGCAGTGATCAGGAAGCCCAGCGCCGCCATCCAGACATGGGGTCCGGACTGCAAGCCGACGATGGGTGGGAAAATGATGTTGCCAGCCCCGACGAACAGGGCAAAAGTCATGAAGCCGAGCGCCAGAATGTCCTGGCCTTTCAACACTTTCATTAAGGAAATACCACACTACTGAATCGGAATTTAGAGAGGGATTTCCCTTATGGGTGAGGGAAATGCTGTCAGTCCGTATAAGACTGACCCGTTTAGCGCGCCGATACCTTGTGGGTAGCAGACGCATAAAGAGGCGGCTAGCCTACCGAATCTGTAAGACGAACGCACCGGCACAATGAGAATTTTCTGATATGCGACATCGGGATGTCGCCTTTTTGAAACTATTTTTCCACCGGAATGAATCCCCCTGCACAGAGCCTCGTTCGCCCAGGCGCCGACTCATGTTGGAGCTGGCTCGTGTAGGAGCTGGCTCGCCAGCGAAAACCGCGGCAAGAACCACACGCAGCTCAGGCCCCCTCGCCGGCAAACCGGCTCCTGCGCCAGAAAGCACAAAGGCCACCCGAAGGTGGCCTTTGCTGGAAGAGCTACAAGCTAAGCGCGAAGCTTACTTGACCGCCCAACCGGTCAGCTCGGCCAGGGCCTTGCCGATGTCTGCCAGCGAACGCACGGTTTTTACGCCTGCGTCTTGCAGAGCAGCGAATTTCTCGTCTGCAGTGCCTTTGCCGCCAGAGATGATTGCGCCAGCATGGCCCATGCGCTTGCCCGGAGGAGCAGTCACACCAGCGATGTAGGAAACAACCGGCTTGGTCACGTGAGCCTTGATGTAGGCAGCCGCTTCTTCTTCAGCCGAACCGCCGATCTCGCCGATCATCACGATCGCTTCGGTCTTCGGGTCTTCCTGGAACAGCTTCAGGATGTCGATGAAGTTGGAGCCCGGGATCGGGTCACCACCGATGCCGACGCAGGTGGACTGGCCGAAACCGGCGTCAGTGGTCTGCTTAACGGCTTCGTAAGTCAGGGTGCCGGAACGGGAAACGATACCGACCTTGCCTGGCAAGTGAATGTGACCTGGCATGATGCCGATCTTGCATTCGCCTGGAGTGATCACGCCTGGGCAGTTAGGGCCGATCAGGGTCACGCCCAGCTCGTCGCACTTAACCTTGGCGTCCAGCATGTCCAGGGTTGGAATGCCTTCGGTGATGCAGACGATCAGCTTGATGCCGCCGAAAGCTGCTTCCAGGATCGAGTCCTTGCAGAAAGGAGCTGGAACGTAGATCACGCTGGCGGTGGCGCCAGTGGCAGCTACAGCGTCTTTCACGGTGTTGAACACTGGCAGGCCCAGGTGCTCGGTGCCGCCTTTGCCTGGAGTTACGCCGCCAACCATCTTGGTGCCGTATTCGATGGCTTGCTGGGTGTGGAAACTACCTTGCGAACCGGTAATGCCCTGGCAGATAACTTTGGTGTCTTTATTGATCAGGACGCTCATTATTTGCCCTCCGCAGCTTTGACAACTTGTTGAGCAGCGTCGGTCAGGCTGGTAGCAGCGATGATGTTCAAGCCGCTTTCTGCCAGTACTTTAGCGCCCAGTTCAGCGTTGTTGCCTTCAAGGCGAACAACAACCGGGATTTTCACGCCGACTTCTTTCACGGCGCCGATGATGCCTTCGGCAATCATGTCGCAGCGAACGATGCCGCCGAAGATGTTGACCAGTACTGCAGCGACGTTGGTGTCGGACAGGATGATCTTGAAGGCTTCGGTCACGCGCTCTTTGGTAGCACCACCACCTACGTCGAGGAAGTTGGCTGGCTTGCCGCCGTGCAGGTTGACGATGTCCATGGTACCCATGGCCAGGCCGGCACCGTTGACCATGCAGCCGATGTTGCCTTCCAGGGCTACGTAGTTAAGTTCGAACTTGGCAGCGTGAGCTTCGCGCGGATCGTCCTGCGACGGATCGTGGAAAGTCTTCAGCTTAGGCTGACGGTACATGGCGTTGGCGTCGATGTTGATCTTGGCGTCCAGGCAGTGCAGATCGCCGTCAGCCTTGATCACCAGCGGGTTCACTTCCAGCAGGGCCAGATCGTGATCCTGGAACAGTTTGGCCAGACCTACGAAGATCTTGGCGAACTGGGCAACTTGCTTGCCTTCCAGACCCAGTTGGAAAGCCAGCTCGCGGCCCTGGAATGGCTGCGCGCCAACCAGTGGATCGATAGTGGCTTTGAGAATTTTTTCTGGAGTGTCGTGAGCGATTTTCTCGATGTCCACGCCACCTTCGGTGGAGGCCATGAACACGATGCGACGGCTCGAACGGTCAACGACAGCGCCCAGGTACAGCTCTTTAGCGATATCAGTGCACGATTCAACCAGGATCTTGGTGACAGGCTGGCCATTGGCGTCAGTCTGATAGGTCACCAGACGCTTGCCCAACCACTGCTGAGCGAATGCCTTAGCGTCTTCTTTGCTGCGAACCAGCTTAACGCCGCCCGCTTTACCGCGACCACCGGCGTGAACCTGGGCTTTGACAACCCACTCGGAGCCGCCGATTTTGTCGCAAGCTTCTGCTGCTTCTTCCGGGGTGTCTACCGCGTAACCTTTGGATACTGGCAGGCCGTATTCAGCGAACAGCTGCTTACCCTGATACTCGTGAAGATTCATGCTTTTTACCGTCTTCGTTAGGTACTGCGCATTCGGCGCTGCGCTCAAGATTGAGTGCCGCACCACCTGTGACCGCTACTCTCGAACCAGCGCCACACCTGAATCCCGAGCCTGGGCCCGGGTCCAGCGTGTGGCGCTACCTCAAGAGGTCGAGTCCAGCGGAGATTCCGCGGTGAGTCTTGCTCGCAAGGCTCACGACGGGCAATCCGCCGTGGTTTCTTATTGTCTTAACGCTTCTTGCGGTTGGCGATGTGAATGGCACCGCCATTCACTGCCAGTGCTGCTTCGTGCAGGGCTTCGGACAGGGTCGGATGGGAGAAGACCATCATGCCCAGGTCTTCGGCGCTGGTGCCGAATTCCATGCCGATTGCACCTTGCTGAACCAGTTCCGCAGCGCTTGGGCCAATCACGTGGACGCCCAATACGCGATCAGTCTTGGCATCGGCGATGACCTTGACGAAACCGCCGG
The DNA here is from genome assembly GCF_003225665.1 of Pseudomonas sp. TKO26. Taxonomy (NCBI): domain Bacteria; kingdom Pseudomonadati; phylum Pseudomonadota; class Gammaproteobacteria; order Pseudomonadales; family Pseudomonadaceae; genus Pseudomonas; species Pseudomonas sp. TKO26. The sequence goes on along the minus strand of NZ_QKLN01000039.1, from coordinate 156,679 downwards.
TGTCGTTGGCTGCCATGGCACGGCCGCTGGCGGCAAACGGGAAGGTGCCGACGTTAACTTCAACGCCTTCAGCTTTCAAGGCCTGCTCGGTTTTGCCAACCCATGCAATTTCCGGGTGAGTATAAATAACCGATGGGATCAGGTCATAGTTCATCTGGGCTTTGTGGCCCTTGATGCGCTCGACGACCATGATGCCCTCTTCCGAAGCCTTGTGAGCCAGCATCATGCCGCGGACCACGTCGCCGATGGCGTAAACGCCCGGCACGGTGGTGGCGCAATGATCGTCAACGTGCACGAAACCGCGCTCGTCGAGGGTCACGCCGCAATCGGCAGCCAACAGATCAGTGGTCACCGGACGGCGACCAACGGCAACGATCAGCTTGTCGAAAGTGATGGTCTGCTCGCCCTTGGCGTCGGTGTAGGTCACCACGACTTCTTCGCCATAGACCTTGGAGCCGGTCACGCGGGCGCCCAGCTTGATGTCCAGACCTTGCTTGGTCAGGGTTTTCAGCGCTTCCTTGGAAACAGCGGTGTCAGCTGCCATCAGGAAGGTGTCCAGTGCTTCGAGGACAGTCACTTGCGCGCCCAGACGCGACCAGACCGAACCCAGCTCCAGGCCGATGACGCCAGCGCCGATCACGCCCAGGCGTTTTGGTACGGATTGGAATTCCAGGGCGCCGGTGGAGTCGACGATGACATTCTGATCAACCGGAGCCGGTGGAATATCGATCGGACGCGAACCTGGAGCCAGGATCACGTTTTCGGCTTCGATCACTTCAACCGAACCGTCAGGCTTGGTGACTTCGACTTTCTTGCCGGCCAGCAGTTTGCCGTGGCCCTGGATCGAAGTGACGCCGTTGGCCTTGAACAGGGTGGCAACACCGCTGGTCAGACCTTTGACGATGTTGGCCTTGCGACCGACCATGGCCGGTACGTCCATGGTCACGCCAGCGTGGCTGATGCCGTGGATGGCGAAACCATCCTGGGCTTCGTGGAATTTCCAGGAGCTGTCCAGCAGCGCCTTGGAAGGAATGCAACCGACGTTCAGGCAAGTACCGCCGAGGGCCAGCTTGCCCTCTTTGTCGGTGTACTTCTCGATGCAAGCGGTGGTGAAGCCCAGCTGTGCAGCCTTGATTGCAGCTACATAACCGCCTGGGCCCGCGCCAATCACTACTACGTCGAATTTCTGAGTCATAAAAAGGTTCCTTTTAGCGGCAAGCTAGAAGCCGCAAGCTGCAAGCTTGAAGCCACTAGCCCTGGGGGCTTGGAGCTTTTCGCTTGCAGCTCGCAGCTGCTTTTTAGATGTCCAGGAGCAGACGCGCCGGGTCTTCCAGCAGGTTCTTGATGGTCACCAGGAACGTCACGGCTTCTTTACCGTCGATCAGACGGTGATCGTAGGACAGCGCCAGGTACATCATCGGACGGATTACTACCTGACCGTTGATCGCCATAGGACGTTGCAGGATGTTGTGCATGCCCAGGATAGCGGCTTGCGGTGGGTTGACGATCGGGGTCGACATCATCGAGCCGAAGGTACCACCGTTGGTGATGGTGAAAGTACCACCGGTCATCTCTTCCATCGACAGCTTGCCGTCACGGGCCTTCTTGCCGAAGGTGGCGATGCCGCCTTCGATTTCGGCCAGGCTCATCAGCTCGGCGTTACGCAGAACCGGAACCACCAGGCCACGGTCGCTGGATACCGCGACACCGATGTCGGCGTAGCCGTGGTAGACGATGTCGGAACCGTCGATCGAGGCGTTGACCGCAGGGAAACGCTTCAGCGCTTCGGTGGCAGCCTTGACGAAGAACGACATGAAGCCCAGGCGTACGCCGTTGTGGGACTTCTCGAACAGGTCCTTGTACTTCGAACGCAGAGCCATGACTTCAGTCATGTCGACTTCGTTGAAGGTGGTCAGCATGGCCATGTTCGACTGGGCTTCAACCAGACGCTCGGCAACCTTGGCCCGCAGACGGGTCATAGGTACGCGCTTCTCGACGCGGTCGCCGGCAGCGAACACCGGAGCAGCAGCGGCCGGAGCCGGGGCCTTGGCTGGCGCGGCAGCCGGAGCGGCTTTCTTGGCAGCAATGGCAGCTACTACGTCTTCCTTGGTCACACGACCACCTTTGCCAGTACCGGCAACGGAAGCGATGTTGATGCCATTTTCTTCAGCCAGCTTGCGCGCGGCAGGAGCGGCGATTGGATCGTCTTCGCCATCGGCGGCAGCCGGGGCAGCGGCGGCCGGAGCAGCGGCGGCAGCAGGAGCAGCGGCAGCGGCGCCGCCTTCAACGATGGAGCCCAGAACTTCGTCGGACAGAACGGTGTCGCCTTCGTTCTTGACGATAGCGCCCAGCACGCCGTCAGCGGTCGCCAGGACTTCCAGCACAACCTTGTCGGTCTCGATGTCGACGATCAGCTCGTCGCGCTTGACGGCTTCGCCCGGTTGCTTGTGCCAGGTGGCAACGGTGCCATCGGCAACCGATTCCGGGAAAGTGGGGGCTTTGATCTCGATAGCCATTATCTGTGGTTCCTTAAATTCGGTTTCAGGTGCGCGAAGGCGTTAAACAGTGAAGGCATCTTGCAGCAGTTTTTCCTGCTGCTCGGCGTGCATCGACGCGTAGCCACAAGCAGGCGCAGCAGAGGCGTCACGGCCGGCGTACTCGAGTACGAGCGACTTGTCGTGATTGCCCACGATGCGACGCATGTGGTGCTGGCTGCAGTACCAGGCGCCCTGGTTCATCGGCTCTTCCTGACACCAGACCACGTGCTTGAGGTTGGTGTACGGAGCCAGGACTTCGTTCAGGTCGTCCTCAGGGAACGGGTACAACTGCTCGATGCGCACGACGGCGATGTCTTCACGACCTTCGGCACGGCGTTTTTCCAACAGGTCGTAGTAGACCTTGCCGCTGCACAGAATCAGGCGCTCGACCTTTTTCGGGTCCAGTGCGTCGATTTCTGGAATAACGGTCTGGAACGAACCTTCGGCCAGATCTTCCAGAGTCGAGATGGCCAGCTTGTGACGCAGCAGCGACTTCGGAGTCAGTACCACCAGCGGCTTGCGCAGAGGGCGGATCACCTGGCGACGCAGCAAGTGGTAGATCTGTGCTGGCGTGGTCGGCATGCACACCTGAATGTTGTGCTCGGCGCACAGCTGCAGGTAACGCTCCAGGCGCGCCGAGGAGTGCTCAGGGCCCTGACCTTCGTAACCGTGAGGCAGCAGCATGGTCAGACCGCAGAGACGGCCCCACTTGTGCTCGCCGCTGGTGATGAACTGGTCGATCACCACTTGCGCACCGTTGGCGAAGTCGCCGAACTGGGCTTCCCAGATCACCAGCGCGTTCGGCGTGGTGGTCGAGTAGCCGTATTCGAATGCCAGTACTGCCTCTTCCGACAGGAACGAGTCATACAGATCAAAGCGCGGCTGGCCTTCGAACAGATGCTTGAGCGGCACGTAAGTGCTGGCATCTTTCTGGTTGTGCAGAACAGCGTGGCGGTGCGAGAAGGTGCCGCGGCCGATGTCCTGGCCGGTCATGCGGATCGGGTGACCTTCGAATGCCAGGGTCGCGTACGCCATGGTTTCAGCGTAACCCCAGTTGATCGGCAGGCCGCCGGCTTGCATCTTCTGACGGTCTTCGTAGATCTTCGCGACCTGACGCTGAACCACGAAGCCTTCTGGCAATTCCAGCAGCTTGGCGGACAGTTCCTGCAGGGTCTTGAGATCGAAGGTGGTGTCGTGACGCGCGGTCCAGGTGTGGCCCAAATACGGGCGCCAGTCCACGAACAGCTCTTTGTTCGGTTCCTTGACCAGGCTCTTCACTACGTGCAGACCGTTGTCCAGGGCATTGCGGTACTCATCGACCTTCGCCTGAACACGCTCTGCATCAAGGACACCGCTCTGGATCAGGCGATCGGCATACAGTTCGCGAGTGGTGCGCTGCTTGGTGATCTGCTGATACATCAGTGGCTGGGTGCCGCTTGGCTCGTCGGCCTCGTTGTGGCCGCGACGGCGGTAGCAGACCAGGTCGATCACCACGTCGCGCTTGTACTGCATGCGGTAGTCGATGGCCAGCTGGGTCACGAACAGCACGGCTTCCGGATCGTCACCATTCACATGGAGGATCGGCGCCTGGATCATCTTCGCAACGTCGGTGGCGTACTCGGTGGAACGCGAGTCCAGCGGGTTGCTGATGGTGAAACCAACCTGGTTGTTGATCACGATGTGCACAGTGCCGCCGGTACGGAAACCGCGGGTCTGGGACATCTGGAAGGTTTCCATCACCACGCCCTGACCGGCGAATGCCGCGTCACCGTGGATCGAGATCGGCAGAACCTTGTCACCGGTCTGGTCGTTGCGACGATCCTGACGGGCGCGCACCGAACCTTCGACCACTGGAGAAACGATTTCCAGGTGGGACGGGTTGAACGCCATGGCCAGGTGGACTTCGCCACCTGTGGTCATGACGTTGGACGAGAAGCCCTGGTGGTATTTAACGTCACCGGAACCCAGCTCGACCTTCTTCTTGCCTTCGAACTCGTCGAACAGCTCGCGCGGGTTCTTGCCGAAGGTGTTGACCAGCACGTTGAGGCGGCCACGGTGGGCCATGCCGATCACGACTTCCTTGGTGCCGTAGGAACCGGAACGCTGGATCAACTCGTCGAGCATCGGAATCAGGCTCTCGCCGCCTTCCAGACCGAAACGCTTGGTGCCCGGGTATTTGGTACCCAGGTATTTTTCCAGGCCTTCACCAGCGGTGACGCGCTCGAGCAAATGGCTCTTGATGTCGGCGGAATAGGTCGGACGACCGCGCACGCTTTCCAGACGCTGCTGGAACCACTGGCGCTGCTCGGAATCGGTGATGTGCGTGAATTCAGCGCCGATGGTGCGGCAATATGTCTGCTGCAACGCTTCGTGAATTTCGCGTAGGCTCGCTTCCTCTTTGCCGATGAACAGGTCGCCGGCACGGAAGGTCGTATCAAGATCGGCATTGGTCAAGCCGTAATGATTGATCGACAGGTCTGCAGGTGCAGGACGCTGCCACAGCCCCAGCGGGTCGAGCTGGGCTGCCTGGTGGCCACGCATCCGATAGGCCTGGATCAATCGCAGCACTTCAACTTGCTTCTTCTCGTGCTCACTGCTCACGCTGCCGGCGGATACCGGTTGGGCGCGGCGCTGGTTCTTTGCCAGCAAGACGAAATGATCGCGGATTGTCGAGTGCGAAACATCGATGGCAGTGCTGCCGTCGGCAGGCAACTTCTGAAAGTAAGTGCGCCACTCTTCTGGCACAGCGTTAGGGTCGTGCAGGTAGAGCTCGTAGAGCTCTTCCACATAGGCAGCGTTACTACCGGATAGGTAGGCGCTGTTCCACATGCGCTGCATCACGCTTTCTTGCATGCTTGGTCACCCTCGGTTAGGGGAACACCATCGGCGAAGACACCGAGCAAGCTTGCAGAAGTCCGAATGCAGCGACCAAAACAAGCCACTTAGGATCACGCTGATAGTCCGGGTACCAGCCCGGATGCCCCTGCTTGTCTCATTTCTTCAAAAATAAGAGCAGCCACTTTGTGAGCTGCTGCTCAGGTTAGAGCCCTGACGCGGGTTGAAGCCCGCGCCTTGGCTTTTACGGGTACAGCGGTCCTACGGGTACAACAGCTGAATCACACGCCGCTCTGCAGCAGCATGTTACGAATGTGACCGATGGCCTTAGTCGGGTTCAGGCCTTTGGGACATACGTTGACGCAGTTCATGATCCCCCGGCAGCGGAATACGCTGAACGGGTCATCCAGGGAAGCCAGACGCTCGGACGTCTTGGTGTCACGGCTGTCTGCCAGGAAGCGGTAGGCTTGCAGCAGTGCAGCTGGACCCAGGAACTTGTCCGGGTTCCACCAGAAGGACGGGCAAGAGGTCGAGCAGCAAGCGCAAAGGATGCACTCGTACAGACCGTCGAGCTTCTCGCGCTCTTCCGGGGACTGCAGACGCTCGATGGCCGGAGCCGGCGTATCGTTCTGCAGGAATGGTTTCACCTTCTCGTATTGCTTGTAGAAGATGCTCATATCGACAACCAGGTCACGGATAACCGGCAAACCTGGCAGAGGACGAATGACCAGCTTGTTCTTCTTGACCACGGCAGACAGCGGCGTGATGCACGCCAGGCCGTTCTTGCCGTTGATGTTCATGCCATCGGAACCGCAAACGCCTTCACGGCAGGAACGACGGTAGGAGAAACCCTCGTCCTGCTCTTTGATCAGCGCCAGCACGTCCAGCACCATCAGGTCCTTGCCACCGGTATCGACTTGGAAAACCTGGGTTTTCGGAGCTGAGTCGGTGTCTGGGTTGTAACGATAAACTTCAACTTGCAACATATCGATCACCCTTTAGTAAGTCCGGACTTTTGGTTCAAAAGTCGGAACAGTCTTCGGCGAGAAGTTGACCGCACGCTTGGCAACGCGCTTCTCACCCGGGAAGTACAGGGTGTGGCACAGCCAGTTTTCGTCGTCACGGTCTTCAAAGTCTTCACGGGCGTGAGCGCCGCGGGACTCTTTGCGCACTTCGGCAGCGATGGCGGTGGCTTCAGCCACTTCCAGCAGGTTCTGCAGCTCAAGTGCTTCGATACGTGCAGTGTTGAAAGCCTGAGACTTGTCGTTGATCTTGACGTTGGCGATACGCTCGCGCAGATCGGCCAGCTGGGCGATACCCTTCTGCATGTATTCGCCAGTACGGAATACACCGAAGTAGTTCTGCATGCAGCTCTGCAGCTCGCGACGCAGGGTTGCAACGTCTTCACCGGTGGTGCGCTCGTTGAGCTTGGCCAGACGGTTCAGGGCCACGTCGACGTCGGTGTCGCTGGCATCGCGGTATTCGATACCGTCGGTCAGCGCTTTTTCCAGGTGCAGGCCGGCCGCACGACCGAAAACCACCAGGTCCAGCAGCGAGTTGCCGCCCAGACGGTTGGCACCGTGTACCGATACGCAAGCCACTTCACCCACTGCGAACAGGCCAGGGATGATGGTGTCTTCGCCAGTGGCGTTCTGAGTGATCGCCTGACCATGAATGTTGGTGGCAACGCCGCCCATCATGTAGTGGCAGGTTGGAACCACTGGCACCGGAGCAACCACCGGGTCAACGTGGGCAAAGGTCTTGGACAGCTCGCAGATACCAGGCAGACGGCTGTGCAGCACTTCTTCGCCCAGGTGATCGAGCTTGAGCATCACGTGGTCGCCATTCGGGCCACAGCCGTTGCCGGCGATGATTTCCTTGACCATGGAACGCGCTACAACGTCGCGGCCAGCCAGGTCTTTGGCGTTCGGAGCATAACGCTCCATGAAACGCTCGCCGTGCTTGTTGATCAGGTAACCACCTTCACCGCGGCAACCTTCGGTGACCAGCACACCGGCGCCGGCAATGCCGGTGGGGTGGAACTGCCACATTTCGATGTCTTGCACCGGAACGCCGGCACGCAGCGCCATGCCGACACCGTCACCGGTGTTGATCAGGGCGTTGGTGGTGGAAGCGTAGATACGACCTGCACCGCCGGTAGCCAGGACGGTGGCCTTGGAGCGGATGTAGGTGGTTTCGCCGGTTTCGATGCAGATAGCGATCACGCCGACAAAGGCGCCATCCTGGTTCTTCACCAGATCGACTGCGTACCACTCGTTGAGGAAGGTGGTACCGGCTTTCAGGTTGCCCTGATAAAGGGTGTGCAGCAGCGCGTGACCGGTACGGTCGGAAGCAGCGCAGGTACGAGCCGCCTGGCCGCCCTTGCCATAGTCCTTGGACTGACCGCCAAAAGGACGCTGGTAGATACGACCGGTTTCGGTCCGGGAGAACGGCAGACCCATGTGGTCCAGTTCGAAGACCGCAGCCGGGCCTTCCTGACACATGTATTCGATAGCGTCCTGGTCACCGATGTAGTCGGAACCCTTGACGGTATCGTACATGTGCCAGCGCCAGTCATCGTTCGGGTCCGCCGAGGCGATCGCGCAGGTGATGCCGCCCTGGGCAGACACAGTGTGCGAACGGGTCGGGAACACCTTGGTGATCACGGCAGTCTTGTGGCCACCCTGGGCCAGCTGCAGTGCGGCACGCATGCCGGCGCCGCCGCCGCCAATGATGATGGCGTCGAAAGAAATGGTTGGAATGTTAGCCATGAATCAGATACCCCAGAGAATCTGCACACCCCAGACGAAGTAAGCGAACATCGCGACGCCGCATACTGCCTGGAAAAGGAAACGCACTGCTGTCGCCGACTTGCCCAGCGCCATCGGCGTCAGGTAGTCAGTCGAGATGGTCCACATGCCGACCCAGGCGTGGGCGCCCAGGGCCACCATGGCCAGCAGACTGAAGATACGCATCCAGTTGTTTGCGAACAGGCCATGCCACTGGGTGTAGTCAATGCCCGGATTCGCTACGAGGTATCCGATCAGGAAAATGAAATAAGCCGCGAGAACGACCGCAGACACACGCTGTGCCATCCAGTCATAAAGGCCCGAACGCGACAGGTTCGTAACGCTGGTTACCATATCCAAACTCCCGCCAGAACGATTACCACCACGGATACGGCGATAACGATTTTCGAGCCCAGCTTGCCGCCTTCCAGCGTCTCACCGATGCCCATGTCCATGATCAGATGGCGTACACCGGCCACCAAGTGATACAGCAAGGCGGACAGGAGGCCCCATGCAACGAATTTGGCCAGCGGACTGGTCAAGCACGCCTTCACCTCGGCATAGCCTTCCTCGGAACCCAGGGATTTGCTCAATGCATAAAGCATGATGCCGATGCCCAGGAAGAGGATGATGCCGGAAACACGGTGAAGAAACGACGTAACGCCGGTGATGGGGAGTTTGATGGTCCTTAGGTCTAGGTTTACAGGTCGTTGGCTATTCACGGCTTTTTTCACACTGAAGAGCCCCTAACAATCAGGGCAAAGTTGTTGGGGAGTGCACTGGTCAGGTAACCACTACCCAGGGAGTGCGACCCCCAATAAAGCGGGCCCGGAAGCCTACGGAGGTCGGTGGCCGAGTATAGACAGTTAGGCTACTAATGACAACGCAAACGCCTTCCCCTAATAGCTGATTGCGTTAGCTATATAAAAGGCGTAAATGGCGCTGAATTTCGCTAAAAAATCGGTCCCAAAGCCTTCTGGGACAAGACTTTAGGCAAATTGACATTCAGATTTATCTCACTATAGTGGTGCGGGCCCTGCGTGGGGGGTCTGTCTGATGATTTCAAGCATAAATAGGAGGCCACATGGCTGACAAAAAAGCGCAGTTGATCATCGAGGGCGCAGCCCCCGTCGAGCTGCCCATTTTAACCGGCACCGTTGGTCCCGATGTAATCGATGTTCGGGGTCTGACGGCCACGGGCCGCTTCACTTTTGACCCGGGTTTCATGTCGACCGCATCCTGCGAATCGAAGATCACCTATATCGACGGCGACCAGGGTATCCTGCTGCATCGCGGCTACCCGATCGAACAACTGGCTGAAAAGTCGGACTACCTGGAAACCTGCTACCTGCTGCTCAACGGCGAACTGCCGAATGCCGAGCAGAAGGCACAGTTCGTCAGCACCGTGAAGAACCACACCATGGTTCACGAACAGCTGAAGAGCTTCTTCAACGGCTTCCGTCGCGACGCTCACCCAATGGCGGTGATGTGCGGCGTAGTCGGCGCCCTGTCGGCGTTCTACCACGACTCCCTGGACATCAATAACCCGCAGCACCGCGAGATCTCCGCCGTGCGCCTGGTGGCCAAGATGCCGACCCTGGCAGCGATGGTTTACAAGTACTCCATGGGCCAGCCGATGATGTACCCGCGCAACGACCTGTCGTACGCGGAAAACTTCCTGCACATGATGTTCAACACACCGTGCGAGATCAAACCGATCAGCCCGGTACTGGCCAAGGCAATGGACCGGATCTTCATCCTCCACGCCGACCACGAACAGAACGCCTCGACCTCCACTGTGCGCCTGGCGGGCTCTTCGGGCGCCAACCCGTTCGCCTGTATCGCTGCCGGTATCGCTGCGCTCTGGGGCCCTGCCCACGGCGGCGCCAACGAAGCCGTGCTGACCATGCTCGACGAAATTGGCGATGTCTCGAACATCGACAAGTTCATCGCCAAGGCCAAGGACAAGAACGATCCGTTCAAGCTCATGGGCTTCGGTCACCGTGTGTATAAAAACCGCGACCCGCGCGCCACCGTGATGAAGCAGACCTGCGACGAAGTTCTCAAGGAACTGGGCATCAACAACGATCCGCAGCTCGAACTGGCCATGCGCCTGGAAGAGATCGCCCTGACCGATCCGTACTTCATCGAACGCTCGCTGTACCCGAACGTCGACTTCTACTCGGGGATCATCCTCAAGGCAATCGGCATTCCAACCAGCATGTTCACCGTGATCTTCGCCCTGGCGCGGACCGTCGGCTGGATCTCCCACTGGAAGGAAATGCTCTCCAGCCCATACAAGATCGGCCGCCCACGCCAGCTGTACACCGGCTACGAGTCGCGCGACATCACCAAACTGGAAGACCGCAAATAAGACCGACCTGCCTTGCGCACACGTCTTAGCTGCACCGGATACGGCCTCTAACAGAGGTCGTATTTGTTTCTGCCCTCCTCCTCCCGCAAGCGCCGACCTGCCGGCAAAGCCTTGCGCCTCAAATACGCTTTCGCTGGCAAGCCAGCTCCTACGTCCCTGCGCCTGCAGTCGGGGGGATCCGGGCAGAGCGAGCGGACACAAAAATGCCCCGATCTCTCGATCGAGGCATTTCGCTATTACGCAGCCTCTATATAGAAGCCGATACAACCCGCTGGCTTAGTGCGACACCGCCCCACTGGCACCCAGACCGGTCTGCGAACGCACGAACTGCGGGAAGAACAGCGCCCGCTCATTGGCCGCCGAAGCCGATTTGTCAGTGATGGAGAAGAACCAGATACCGATGAAGGCGATGATCATCGAGAACAGCGCCGGGTACTCATACGGGAAGATCGCCTTCTCGTGATGCAGGATCTGCACCCAGATGGTTGGCCCAAGAACCATCAGCGCCACCGCACTGACCAGGCCCAGCCAGCCGCCAACCATGGCGCCGCGGGTGGTGAGTTTCTTCCAGTACATGGAAAGCAGCAGCACCGGGAAGTTGCAACTGGCAGCAATGGAGAACGCCAGGCCCACCATGAACGCAATGTTCTGGCTTTCAAAAAGAATACCCAGACCGATGGCCAGCACGCCCAAGGCCACGGTAGTGATCTTGGAAACGCGGATCTCATCCTTCTCGTTGGCCTTGCCCTTCTTGATCACGCTGGCATACAGGTCGTGGGACACCGCCGAGGCACCGGCCAGGGTCAGACCTGCCACAACCGCCAGGATGGTGGCGAAGGCCACTGCCGAGATAAAGCCGAGGAACACACTGCCACCCACCGCATTGGCCAGATGCACCGCCGCCATGTTGTTACCGCCGAGCAAGGCGCCCGCCGCATCCTTGAAAGCCGGATTGGTGCTCACCAGCAGGATCGCGCCAAAACCGATGATGAAGGTCAGGATGTAGAAGTAGCCGATGAAGCCAGTGGCGTAGAGCACGCTCTTGCGAGCTTCCTTGGCATCGCTGACGGTGAAGAAGCGCATCAGGATGTGTGGCAGGCCGGCAGTACCGAACATCAGCGCCAGGCCCAGGGAGAACGCCGAGATCGGATCCTTCACCAGTCCGCCAGGGCTCATGATCGCCTCACCTTTGGGGTGAACCTTGACCGCCTCGGAGAACAGGGTGTTGAAGTCGAAGTTGACGTGCTTCATCACCATCAGCGCCATGAAGGACGCGCCGGACAGCAGCAGCACGGCCTTGATGATCTGCACCCAAGTAGTGGCCAGCATGCCGCCGAACAGCACATACAGGCACATCAGGATCCCCACCAGGATCACCGCCACGTGGTAATCGAGGCCGAACAGCAGCTGGATCAGCTTGCCGGCACCGACCATCTGCGCAATCAGGTAGAACGCCACCACCACCAGCGAGCCGCAGGCCGACAGGGTTCGGATCTGGGTCTGCCCAAGACGATAGGACGCCACGTCGGCAAAGGTGTACTTGCCCAGGTTGCGCAGGCGCTCGGCGATCAGGAACAGAATGATCGGCCAGCCCACCAGGAAGCCGATGGAGTAGATCAGGCCGTCATAGCCGGAAGTGAACACCAGGGCGGAAATCCCCAGGAAGGACGCCGCGGACATGTAGTCACCGGCAATCGCCAGGCCGTTCTGGAAGCCGGTGATCTTGCCGCCGGCGGCGTAATAGTCGGCAGCCGACTTGTTGCGCTTGGAGGCCCAGTAAGTGATGCACAGCGTGGCGCCGACGAAGATCACGAACATCGCGATCGCCGAGATGTTGAGGGGTTGCTTGTGGACTTCGCCTGTCAAAGCGTCTGCAGCCCAGAGGGCGGGAGCGAAAGCGGCAAGACCGAGTGCTGCGAATAGACGTCGGATCATTGCTGAGCCTCCTTCAGAATCGCGTTGTTCAGCTCGTCGAACTCACCGTTGGCGCGTCGTACATAGATGGCCGTCAGGACGAAGGCCGAGACAATCAAGCCGACACCAATGGGAATCCCCCAGGTGATGGATGACGTTGGGCTGAGTTTGGCGCCCAGGACCTGGGGCCCGTAGGCGATCAACAGGATGAAGCCCGAGTAAAGCCCAAGCATGATCGCCGAGAGAATCCAGGCGAACCGCTCTCGCTTGCTGACCAGCTCCTTGAAACGCGGGCTGTTTTGAATCGAGAGGTAAATGCTGTCGTTCATTGTTTTTATCCTCGCAGCACAGATTTTAGGTAGAACCCAATCCACTCTATGCGGCTATGAGGCAGGTTCCAGACGACCTTAGTATTAGAACGACATTAGCCAGCTCGCCAACTTTCCCCGCGAAAAAAACAAGGGCCGCCCGCTGATAACAGCGGGCGGCCCCGGGACCCTCGATCTAGACGCCTGGAAACTATTTAGCCGTCCACTCGGCAACCCGTTCCGGGTGCTTGCCAACCCAGTCCTTGGCCGCTACGTCCGGTTTTGCACCGTCCTGAATGGCCAGCATGACCTCACCGATTTCGTCCTTGGACGCCCACTGGAATTTCTTCAGGAACGCCGCCACTTCCGGCGCCTTCTTCTCCAGGCCCTTGCTGCCGATGCTGTTGACGGTTTCAGCAGCACCGTAGACGCCTTTCGGATCCTCGAGGAAACGCAGCTTCCACTTGGCGAACATCCAATGCGGCACCCAGCCCGTCACGGCGATCGACTCCTGCTTTTCCTCGGCCCGGGTCAGCTCGGCGATCATCGCCGCACCGGAACTGGCCTGCAGCTTGTAGTCCAGGCCGTAATCCTTGATTGCCTGATCCGTCTTGAGCATCACCCCGGACCCGGCGTCGATGCCAACGATCTTGTTCTTGAAGCTGGTGTCGGTCTTGAGGTCGTCGATGGTCTTGGCCTTGACGTACTCGGGCACGATCAGACCGATCTTGGCGTCCTTGAAGTTGGGGCCATAGTCCACCACCTTGTCCTTGTTCTTGCTCCAGTACTCGCCGTGAGTCACCGGCAACCAGGCCGAGAGCATGGCGTCGAGCTTGCCGGTGGCAACGCCCTGCCACATGATCCCGGTCGCCACCGCTTGCAGCTTGACGTCATAACCGAGCTTCTGCCTGATCACCTCCGCAGCCACATAGGTGGTCGCCACGCTGTCGGACCAGCCGTCGACATAGCCGATGCTCAGGGTCTTGCTGTCGGCACTGGCGAAAGTGGAGCTGATGGCAAGTACCAGTGCGGCACCTGCGCCTAAGAGTCGTCGCATCTTCATCGTTACTTCCCCGAATAGTGCAGTGCCAGGCGGCTGCCGGGCACGTCAACGTATGGTTATGGTGCACAGCGCCCCCATCACGCCTCACCGCGAACGCGTTCGATCATCAGCGGAGTACTGATGCTTCGATCATCAACCCGCCCTGGCCCGCGACCTGCTCTGTCTGCGACCTCAAGGCAACCAGCAACGACATCAGATAGCCATTAACCGGCCCGCCGCCGATCCCATGCCACGGGCCCGCCCGAACTTTGCATGGCAAGCGCATGCCGACCACCAAGCCCCGGACAAATACGGGTAAGATGCCGGGCTTTGTTCTGCTACGGCCTGACCATGCCCGCCTCCGCCCGCCTCCCCGTCCCTGCTTATCTGTTTGCCTGCCTGATCGGCCTGCTGGCCCTTTGTGGCTACTGGTACGGCCTCGGCCAGCCCGTGCACCTGCCCGATGTCGCCAGCGCCAGCCACAAACTGCAATGTGCGTCCTACACGCCGTTCGACAAGGATCAGTCGCCCTTCGACCAGCCGTTCGCACTGCGCCCCGAGCGCATGGATGCCGACCTGGCGCTGCTGGCCACACGGTTCGAATGCATCCGCACCTACTCCATGACCGGCCTCGAGGCCCTGCCGGAACTGGCGCGCAAGCACGGCCTGAAGCTGATGATCGGCGCCTGGGTCAACAGCAACCCGGTGGACACCGAAAAAGAAGTCGACCTGCTGATCGCCTCGGCCAACGCCAACCCGGACGTGGTCAGCGCGGTGATCGTCGGCAACGAAGCCCTGCTGCGCAAGGAAGTCACCGGCGCACAACTGGCGCGGCTGATTCTCAAGGTCAAGGCTGGGGTCAAGCAGCCGGTGACCTACGCCGATGTCTGGGAGTTCTGGCTCAAGCACCCGGAAATCGCCCCGGCTGTGGACTTCCTCACCATCCATCTGCTGCCCTATTGGGAAGACGATCCGTCGAACATCGACGCCGCCCTCAACCACGTGGCCGAAGTGCGCCAGGTGTTCGGCAACCGTTTCGCCCCCAAGGACGTGCTGATCGGTGAAACCGGCTGGCCCAGCGAAGGCCGCCAGCGCGAAACCGCATTGCCGAGCCGGGTCAACGAAGCCAAGTTCATTCGCGGCTTCGTCGCCCTGGCAGAACACAATGGCTGGCACTACAACCTGATCGAAGCCTTCGACCAACCCTGGAAACGCGCCAGCGAAGGTGCGGTGGGCGGCTACTGGGGACTGTTCGACGCCGACCGCCAGGACAAGGGCATCCTCGCCGGCCCGGTTTCCAACCTGCCTTACTGGCCGCTGTGGCTGGGCGTGGGCGGTGCGATCTTCCTCGGCACCCTGGTGCTGGGCGGACCGGTCCGGACCCGGCGCGCGGCCCTGCTGCTGCCGCTACTGGGGGCGCTGGCGGCCTGCGCCATCGGCACCTGGGCCGAGCTGGCCCGAGTCACCAGCCGCTTCACCGGGGAATGGCTGTGGGCCGCCCTGCTGCTGGGCCTGAACCTGCTGGTTCTGAGCCATGCGGCACTGACGCTGAGCCCTCGCCAAGGCTGGCGCCAACGAGCCTTCAACGCCCTGGAACAGCGCGCCGGCTGGCTCCTGGCGGCAGCGGGCTTCGCCGCGGCGGTAATGATGCTGGAACTGGTGTTCGACCCACGCTACCGCAGCTTCCCCAGCGCGGCCCTGATCCTGCCGGCGCTGGTCTACCTGTGCCGCCCGGTCCGCGTAGCGCGCCGCGAGATTGCCCTGCTGACCTTCATCCTGGGTGCCGGCATCGCTCCCCAGCTGTACCAGGAAGGCCTGGCCAACCAGCAAGCCTGGGGCTGGGCCCTGGTCAGCCTGCTGATGGTGGCCGCGCTGTGGCGCAGCCTCAGGGCCCGCCTCGCCTGAGCCTTGAACCGTGCCGCGGGCGACCTGGATTGCGCCCGCGGCCGCTACTTCAGGAGCGCGCAGCCCGCACCAGACGCAAAGCGCCAATCACCACCGCGAACACCGCCAGGGTAGTGTTGTACAACGCCAATGCCGGAATGCCGGCCAGCAAGGCCAGCACCGCCAGCCACCAGCCGCTGCGCCCTGGCAGCACAAAGGCCAGTAGCGCGGTGCCCACGGCGCTCCAGCCCAGCACCTTGAAGTGGATCATCCAGCCCAGGCTGGAACGCAGCGAACATTCCCAGCGCCCAGCCTCATCGACACAGGCACCCACCCAGCGCGCATCCTCCATAAAGCCGTAGCGCAAGCCATAACTGGCGGCCAGCCACAACGGCAGGACGATGAGCAGCACAATCACGGGCAAGCGACGAGACATGGAACACTCCGAACAATCAAAACGGCGCCCAGCATAATCCTCCACCAACGCTTGGCAAGGGCGACGCACAGATAACTGTTCAGCAAATGCTGGCAACGTGTATCGTCCGCCTACCAGCAACCTTCGACACGCCTGCGGCAGGGGATATTTGTGCCACCCCATGGCACTTCGGCAGCAGCGCGGTGGTCATAGCCTGCAAACCTCATTCGGCACCTTCCTTCTAGGGATACAGTCATGCTTCGTTCCTTGCGCTTCGCTGCCCTGCTTGGCGGCCTTATCCTGAGTGCGTCCGCGCTGGCGGTCGATGTCGACCCGGCCAGCTATGGCTACCCGCTGACCAACCCGTTCGAAGCCACCATCGCCACCACTCCGCCGGAGTTGCGCCCGGAGCTGCCCGCCAGCGACGACATCCATCAGTCGGACCACAGCCTGACCCTGCGCCCGGAACGCGAGTTCATCCTCCCGGACAACTTCTGGGCGGTGAAGAAACTCACCTACCGCATCGCCACCCAGGATCACGCCGCCCCGCTGATCTTCCTGATCGCCGGCACCGGGGCGCGCTATGACAGCAGCCTCAACGAATACCTGAAGAAGCTCTACTACAAGGCCGGCTACCACGTGGTGCAGCTGTCCTCGCCCACCAGTTTCGACTTCATCAGCGCTGCCTCGCGCTTCGCCACCCCCGGGGTGACCCAGGAAGACGCCGAAGACATGTACCGGGTCATGCAGGCCGTGCGCGCCCAGCACCCCAAGCTGCCGATCAGCGAGTTCTACCTCACCGGCTACAGCCTCGGCGCCCTGGACGCGGCGTTCGTCAGCAAGCTGGACGAGACTCGGCGCAGCTTCAACTTCAAGAAAGTCCTGCTGCTCAACCCGCCGGTCAACCTCTACACCTCGATCACCAACCTCGACAAGCTGGTGCAGACCGAGGTCAAGGGCATCAACAACAGCACCACCTTCTATGAACTGGTGCTGGGCAAGCTGACCCGCTATTTCCAGCAGAAAGGCTATATCGACCTCAACGACGCCCTGCTCTATGACTTCCAGCAGTCCAAGCAGCACCTGAGCAACGAGCAGATGGCGATGCTGATCGGCACCTCCTTCCGCTTCTCGGCGGCGGACATCGCCTTCACCTCGGACCTGATCAACCGCCGCGGCCTGATCACCCCGCCCAAGTACCCGATCCGCGAAGGCACCAGCCTCACGCCGTTTCTCAAGCGCGCCCTGCAGTGCGACTTCGACTGCTACCTGACCGAACAAGTGATCCCCATGTGGCGCGCCCGTACCGACGGCGGCAGCCTGCTGCAACTGATCGACCAGGTGAGCCTCTACGCCCTGCAGGACTACCTCAAGGCCAGCCCGAAGATTGCCGTGATGCACAACGCCGACGACGTGATCCTCGGCCCTGGCGACCTGGGCTTCCTGCGCAAGACCTTTGGCGACCGCCTGACCGTCTACCCCCATGGCGGCCACTGCGGCAACCTCAACTACCGCGTCAACAGCGACGCCATGCTGGAGTTCTTCCGTGGCTAAACATCTCCTGCTTATCGCTGCGTTGCTCTGCACAGGCTATGCCCAAGCCGACAACAGCAAGGCCAACACCCCGGTCACGCCCGATCCGGACGGCTTCACCGAGCCGCTGAAGAAACTCAAGTTCAACCCCGGGCTGGACCAGCGCGAGTTCGAACGCTCGACCCTCAACGCCCTGAACATCTATGACCCACTGGAGTCCTGGAACCGTCGGGTCTACCACTTCAACTACCGCTTCGACCAGTGGGTGTTCCTGCCGGTGGTGGACGGCTACCGCTACGTGACACCGGGCTTCCTACGCAGCGGAGTGAGCAACTTCTTCAACAACCTCGGTGACGTACCGAACCTGGTCAACAGCCTGTTGCAGTTCAAGGGCCAGCGCTCGATGGAAACCACCGCGCGCCTGCTGCTCAACACCACCATCGGCGTTGCCGGGCTGTGGGACCCGGCGACCAAGATGGGCCTGCCGCGAAAAACCGAAGATTTCGGCCAGACCCTGGGCTTCTATGGCGTGCCCGCCGGAGCCTATCTGGTGCTGCCGATCCTTGGCCCATCGAACCTGCGGGACACCGCGGGGCTGGCGGTGGACTACACCGCCGAATCGGCGATCAACTTTCTCAACGTCTCGGAAGTCAGCAGCAATCACCCGGAAATCTGGGCCCTGCGCGGGATCGACAAGCGCTACCAGACCAGCTTCCGCTATGGCCAGCTGAACTCGCCGTTCGAATACGAAAAGGTGCGCTACGTGTACACCGAGTCACGCAAACTGCAGATCGCCGAGTAACCTCCTGCGCCGGTTGTCGGCCGCAACGGCGGCAACCGGCTGACTCGGACCTCAGCCACGCAGCGCACGCCAGCCCTTGCCGAGCGCACTCACCACCAGCAACACCAGGGCGCCAGCGATGATTCCGGCTCCGGCATTGAGCAGGGTCGGCATGATCACCGAGGCGCCGCCGATGATCCCGGCGCTGCGCTGTGCCAACCCCTCGATCAGATGATGCACGGCAGGCACGCCATGGGTGAGGATGCCGCCGCCGACCATGAACATCGCCGCCGTGCCGATCACCGACAGGCTCTTCATCATCCATGGCGCTGCCCGCAAAATGGCGCCGCCGACGCGCCTGGCCAGGGCACCCGGCTTCTGCGCCAACCACAGTCCCAGGTCGTCCAGCTTGACGATGCCGCCCACCAGGCCATAGACACCGATGGTCATGACGATCGCAATCCCCGACAGCACCACCACCTGCTGGCTCAGGGAAGCACCCGCCACCGTGCCCAGGGTGATGGCGATGATTTCTGCGGAAAGGATGAAATCGGTACGGATCGCGCCCTTGATCTTGTCCTTTTCAAAGGCCACCAGATCCACCTGGGGATCGGCCAAGGCGTGCAGGCTCCGCTCATGCTCGGCCGCATCATCGGCATGCGGCAGGTATTTGTGCGCCAGCTTCTCGAAGCCTTCGAAACACAGATAGGCACCACCGACCATCAGCAACGGCGTGACCAGCCAGGGCGCCAGGGCACTGATGGCCAGGG
Source organism: Pseudomonas sp. TKO26 (assembly GCF_003225665.1). Classification (NCBI taxonomy): domain Bacteria; kingdom Pseudomonadati; phylum Pseudomonadota; class Gammaproteobacteria; order Pseudomonadales; family Pseudomonadaceae; genus Pseudomonas; species Pseudomonas sp. TKO26. Next base: position 137,497 of record NZ_QKLN01000039.1, on the reverse strand, counting down.
CCGCCGGCACCAGGATCAGCTTGTTGCGAAACGAGCCCTTGGCCACCGCCCAGACCACGGGGAGTTCCCGCTCGGCGCGCACCCCGGAAACCTGCTGAGCGTTAAGCGCCAGATCGTCGCCCAATACCCCGGCGGTTTTCTTCGCCGCCATCTTGGTCATCAAGGCCACGTCATCAAGTACCACGGCGATGTCGTCGATCAATACCAGCAAACTGCTTCCAGCCATGGACCAGGCTTCCCTAGATGAAAAAACAAGGCGCGCAGCATACCGTGCCAGCAACCGCGCAGCGAGCGCGCGCAAGCGGGGAAAGCAGGCCCTACCCGGCATTCTTGAGCCTCTCGCAAAGCCGGTGCTACCATGCGCAACCGCCCGTACAGGCAAGGAATCCCCCGGTTTATGAGCACCATCCGCGAGCGCAATAAAGAACTGATCCTGCGGGCCGCCAGCGAAGAGTTTGCCGACAAGGGCTTTGCCGCGACCAAGACCAGCGACATCGCCGCCAAGGCCGGATTACCCAAACCCAACGTCTACTACTACTTCAAGTCCAAGGAAAACCTCTATCGCGAGGTGCTGGAAAGCATCATCGAACCGATTCTCCAGGCTTCCACTCCATTCAATGCCGACGGTGTGCCCAGCGAAGTGCTCAGCGGCTACATCCGCTCGAAAATCCGCATCTCCCGCGACCTGCCATTCGCCTCCAAAGTGTTCGCCAGCGAAATCATGCATGGCGCGCCGCACCTGAGCCCGGAGCAGGTGGAACAGCTCAACGCCCAGGCCAGGCACAACATCGAATGCATCCAGACCTGGATCGATCGCGGCCTGATCGCCCCGCTCGACCCCAACCACCTGATGTTCAGCATCTGGGCCGCAACCCAGACCTACGCCGACTTCGACTGGCAGATCTCGGTGGTCACCGGCAAGACCAAGCTGGATGAAGAGGACTACGAAGCCGCGGCGCAGACCATCATCCGCCTGGTGCTCAAAGGCTGCGAAGCGGACCGTTGATGGCGCTGCGTCGCCCCTCCTGCTGGCTGCGGGTGGCAAACGGGGGCGCAGGCACCGCAAGCCGCCAGACAAGTTCCCGCGAACCTTTCTTTTCGCGGCCCCACGGGCTCGGCAGCGGCCAGGGCCGGGCCCGCAAGATTGAGGACTAGGCGCTGACGCCGGCGTCCGCCGCCAGGCCCTGAGCTTCGATGGCGCTGATAGCGCATTGCTCGTCGATGTCCGAGGTATCGCCACTGATGCCGATCGCCCCAATCACCGCCCCCGCCTGATCCCGAATCAGCACCCCGCCCGGTGCCGGCACCACGCTGCCCTGCCCCAGGCCATTCAACGCACCGATGAACGCCGGGCGCTGCTGCGCGTCCAGGGCCAGCAGGCGCGATCCCTTGCCCAGGGCAATTGCGCCCCAAGCCTTGCCGATGGCGATCTGCGGACGCAGCAGGCTGGCGCCGTCCTCTCGTTGCAGGGTCACCAGATGTCCACCGGCGTCCAGCACGGCGATGGTCAAGGGCGCCGCACTGATCTGGCGCCCCGCACTGATGGCCTGATTGGCCAGGTTGACTGCGACTTTCAAGGTTAAAGCGCTCATGGGTGCCGTCCTTATCTTGTTATTGAGAAAGCCCGAGGGAAGCTTCTTGTAGGAGAAGCCCGATACGACAAATAGAACACAATGAATTTGTATTTTGTATACAATAAATCGCAAAAATCGCTACGTGCGACAAATGGACGCCGGTTTATCGGGGCTTGCGCAAAAGCAACTGTAGCTCAAGAAAATCCATTGACCTGCGTCGCTCGCCGTGAATACACTTTGCGAAAAGCCACTTGTATACAATTACAAAACGTAAGAGGCACAAAACCATGAGCAAAATGAGAGCAATCGAAGCCGCCGTTCTGGTGATGCGCCGCGAAGGGGTCGATACCGCTTTTGGCATCCCGGGTGCCGCCATCAACCCGCTGTATTCCGCGCTGCAGAAGGTCGGCGGCATCGATCACGTCCTCGCCCGCCACGTTGAAGGCGCCTCGCACATGGCCGAGGGCTATACCCGCACCAAGGCCGGCAACATCGGCGTGTGCATCGGTACTTCGGGCCCGGCCGGCACCGACATGGTCACCGGCCTGTACAGCGCCTCGGCCGACTCGATCCCGATTCTCTGCATCACCGGCCAGGCACCCCGGGCCCGCCTGCACAAGGAAGACTTCCAGGCCGTGGACATCACCAGCATCGTCAAGCCGGTGACCAAGTGGGCCACCACCGTGCTGGAGCCGGGCCAGGTGCCCTACGCCTTCCAGAAAGCCTTCTACGAAATGCGTTCCGGCCGTCCTGGCCCGGTGCTGATCGACCTGCCGTTCGACGTGCAGATGGCGGAAATCGAATTCGACATCGACGCCTACCAGCCCCTGCCCCTGGCCAAACCGACCGCGACCCGGATCCAGGCCGAGAAAGCCCTGGCGCTGCTGGACCAGGCCGAGCGCCCGTTGCTGGTGGCCGGCGGTGGCGTGATCAACGCCGACGCCAGCGAACTGCTGGTTGAGTTCGCCGAACTGACCGGTATCCCGGTAATCCCGCCCCTGATGGGCTGGGGCAGCATTCCCGACGATCACCCACAGATGGTGGGCATGGTCGGCCTGCAGACCTCCCATCGCTACGGCACCGCCCCCCTGCTCAAGTCCGCCGCCGTGCTGGGCATCGGCAACCGCTGGGCCAACCGCCACACCGGCTCGGTGGACGTCTATACCGAAGGCCGCAAGTTCATCCACGTGGACATCGAACCGACCCAGATCGGCCGGGTATTCACCCCGGACCTGGGCATCGTCTCCGACGCCGGCAGCGCCCTGACCGTGCTCCTGGAAGTGGCCCGCGAATGGCAGACCGCCGGCAAGCTCAAGGACCGCAGCGCCTGGCTGCATGACTGCCAGCAGCGCAAGGCCAGCCTGCACCGCAAGACCCACTTCGACAATGTGCCGGTCAAGCCGCAGCGCGTGTACGAAGAGATGAACCAGGTGTTCGGCAAGGACACCTGCTACGTCAGCACCATCGGCCTGTCGCAGATTGCCGGGGCGCAGTTCCTTCACGTCTACAAGCCGCGCCACTGGATCAACTGCGGCCAGGCCGGCCCGCTGGGCTGGACCATTCCCGCAGCCCTGGGCGTGGTCAAGGCCGATCCGCAGCGCCAGGTGGTGGCGCTGTCCGGCGACTACGACTTCCAGTTCATGATCGAAGAGCTGGCCGTGGGCGCCCAGTTCAACCTGCCCTACATCCATGTGGTGGTGAACAACTCCTACCTGGGGCTGATCCGTCAGGCCCAGCGCGGCTTCGACATGGACTACTGCGTGCAGCTGTCCTTCGACAACCTCAACGCGCCGGAACTCAACGGCTACGGCGTCGACCACGTGGCGGTCGCCGAAGGCCTGGGTTGCAAGGCCCTGCGGGTGTTCGAACCCAAGGACATCCAGCCGGCCCTGCGCCAGGCCCAGGAAATGCTCCAGACCTACAAGGTGCCGGTGGTGGTGGAGATCATCCTGGAGCGGGTGACCAACATTTCCATGGGCACCGAGATCAACGCGGTCAACGAGTTCGAAGACCTGGCGCTGGTGGGCAACGACGCCCCGACCGCGATTTCCCTGCTCGACTAACCCCTGGAGCCGCTGCCACAGGCTGTCATCGGGTTCACCGAACCCTGCCGGGATTGCCCCGCACGCCCTCTTGTCCAGAGAGGTCGCCGGGGTAGCCCGACTGCCACCTTGGCGCCCGCCACAGGCTTCACTGCTTCACAGGAGACCACCATGCCGCGTTTTGCCGCCAACCTGTCCATGCTGTTCACCGAACAGGACTTCCTCGCCCGCTTCAAGGCCGCCGCCGATGCCGGCTTCAGTGGCGTCGAATACCTGTTCCCCTACGAATTCAGCTCCGCCGAGATCAAGGCGCAACTCGATGCCCACGGCCTGACCCAGGTGCTGTTCAACCTGCCGGCCGGGGACTGGGCCAAGGGTGAGCGCGGTATCGCCTGCCTGCCCGATCGGGTCGAGGAGTTCCGTGCCGGCGTCGATCTGGCCATCGCCTACGCCCAGGTCCTGGGCAACACCCAGGTCAACTGCCTGGCAGGCATCCGCCCACAAGGCGCCGATGAAGCCCTGCTGGAAAAGACCCTGGTCGCCAACCTCAAGTACGCCGCCGACAAGCTGCAGGCGGTGGGCATCAAGCTGGTGATGGAGGCCATCAACACCCGCGACATTCCCGGCTTCTACCTCAACAACACCGCCCAGGCTCTGTCGATCCGCGAACAGGTGGGCAGCGCCAACCTGTACCTGCAGTACGACATCTACCACATGCAAATCATGGAGGGAGATCTGGCCCGGACCATGGCCAACCACCTGGGCCAGATCAACCACATCCAGCTGGCGGACAACCCCGGGCGCAATGAGCCGGGCACCGGCGAGATCAATTACCGCTTCCTTTTCGAGCACCTGGACCGCATCGGCTACCAGGGCTGGGTCGGCTGCGAGTACAAGCCGCTGACCACCACCGAGGCTGGCCTTGGCTGGCTGAAAACCCACAACGCAATCTGAACCCGCACGCCTGTAGGAGCCGGCTGGCCGGCGAACGCGTCGGCAAGCACTGCACGCTCCTGAAAAGCGCCTTCGCTGGCCAGCCAGCTCCTGCAAGGCCCCGTTGAATAGAGGATTTTCATCATGGCTAAAATCGGATTTATCGGCACCGGCATCATGGGCCACCCCATGGCCGCCAACCTGCAGAAAGCCGGTCACTCGCTGCTGCTCTCGGAACACCACGGCAAGGCCCCGGCCGACCTGATCGCCGCCGGCGCCGTGGCCCTGGCCTCGCCCAAAGAGGTGGCCCAGGAAGCCGAATTCGTCATCATCATGGTGCCCGACACCCCCCAGGTCGAAGACGTGCTGCTGCGTGCCGACGGCGTTGCCGCCGGGATCGGCAAGGGCAAGATCGTCATCGACATGAGCTCCATCTCCCCCACCGCGACCAAGGCCTTCGCCGCCAAGATCAACGAGAAAGGCGCGCAGTACCTGGACGCCCCGGTATCCGGCGGTGAAGTCGGGGCCAAGGCCGCGACCCTGAGCATCATGGTCGGCGGCGACAGCCAGGCTTTCGAACGCGCCCTGCCGCTGTTCCAGAGCATGGGCAAGAACATCACCCTGGTGGGCGGCAACGGTGACGGCCAGACCGCCAAGGTGGCCAACCAGATCATCGTCGCCCTGAACATCCAGGCCGTGGCCGAAGCCCTGCTGTTCGCCGCGAAGAACGGCGCCGACCCGGCCAAGGTGCGTGAAGCGCTGATGGGCGGCTTCGCCTCCTCGAAGATCCTCGAAGTGCACGGCGAGCGGATGATCAAGGGCACCTTCGATCCGGGCTTCCGCATCAACCTGCACCAGAAGGACCTGAACCTGGCCCTCAGCGGCGCCCGCGAGCTGGGCATCAACCTGCCCAACACCGCCGGCACCCAGCAAGTGTTCAGCACCTGCAGCGCCATCGGTGGCGCCAACTGGGACCACTCGGCGCTGATCAAGGGCCTGGAACACATGGCCAACTTCTCGATCCGCGAGAACCAATAACCCCCCTATGTAGCCGCTGCCTCAGGCTGTACCAAGGTTCGCAGGAAACGCCTCACGGCGGGCCAGGGACCGGCCCTGCCGACCTTGTCGCCGCCTGAGGTGGCGGCTACACCCGCTTCAAGCCCCCCATAACAAGAAATCCGGGAGTCCGCCATGTCGGTCGATCCGCAACAATTCCTCCGTGAGCTGTTCGCCACAGCCATCGACGCCGCCCATCCGCAACAGGTACTGCAAGCCCATCTCCCCAGCGACCGCAGCGGTCGAGTGATCGTCATCGGTGCCGGCAAGGCCGCGGCGGCCATGGCCCAGGTGGTGGAGCGCAGTTGGCAGGGCGAAGTCAGCGGGCTGGTGGTCACCCGCTACGGCCACGGCGCCCCCTGCACCAGGATCGAAGTGGTCGAGGCCGCCCACCCGGTGCCCGACGCCGCCGGCCTGACCGTGGCCAAGCGAGTGCTGGAGCTGGTCAGCAACCTGTCGGAACAGGACCGGGTGATTTTCCTGCTGTCCGGCGGCGGTTCGGCCTTGCTGGCCCTGCCCGCAGTCGGCATCACCCTGGCCGACAAGCAAGCCATCAATAAGGCCCTGCTCAAATCCGGCGCCAGCATCGGCGAGATGAACTGCGTGCGCAAACACCTCTCGGCGATCAAGGGCGGCCGCCTGGCCAAGGCCTGCTGGCCGGCCACGGTCTACACCTACGCGATATCCGATGTACCCGGCGATCTGGCGACCGTCATCGCCTCCGGCCCCACCGTGGCCGACCCAAGCACCTCGGCCGAGGCCCTGGCGATTCTCAAGCGCTACGCCATCGACGTCCCGGCGGCCGTGCGCAGCTGGTTGCAGAGCCCAGAGTCGGAAACCGTCAAGCCCGGCGACCCGTGCCTGGAGCGCAGTCATTTCCAACTGATCGCCCGGCCCCAGCAATCCCTGGAAGCTGCCGCGGTGAAAGCCCGGCAGGCCGGCTACAGCCCGCTGATCCTCGGCGATCTGGAAGGCGAATCCCGCGAAGTGGCCAAGGTTCACGCCGGCATCGCCCGCCAGGTGGCCTTGCACGGCCAGCCGCTGGCGGCGCCCTGCGTGATCCTGTCCGGTGGCGAAACCACAGTCACCGTGCGCGGCAACGGCCGTGGCGGACGCAACGCCGAGTTCCTCCTGAGCCTCACCGACAGCCTCAAGGGCTACCCGGGCATCTACGCCCTGGCCGGCGATACCGACGGCATCGACGGTTCCGAAGACAACGCCGGGGCCATCATGACCCCGGACAGCTACGCCCGCGCCGCAGCCCTGGGCCTGAGCGCCAGCGACGAGCTGGACAACAACAATGGCTACGGCTACTTCGCCGCGCTGGGCGACCTGATCGTCACCGAGCCGACCCGCACCAACGTCAACGACTTCCGCGCCATCCTGATTCTCGAGAGCCCCAAACATGACGCCTGACAAGAAGGTCAAAATCCTCGCCACCCTGGGTCCGGCCATCGACGGCATCGAGGACATCCGTGAGCTGGTGCAGGCCGGAGTCAACATCTTCCGGCTCAACTTCAGCCACGGCAGCCACGCCGACCATGCTCAACGCTATGAGTGGATCCGCCAGATCGAACGCGAACTGAACTATCCCCTGGGCATCCTCATGGACCTGCAGGGACCGAAACTGCGGGTCGGCACCTTCGCCGCAGGCAAGGTACAACTGGTGCGGGGGCAGGCGCTGCGCCTGGACCTCGACCCGACCCCGGGCAGCGCCGAACGGGTGAACCTGCCGCACCCGGAAATCATCACCGCGCTGGAGCCGGGCATGGACCTGCTGCTGGACGACGGCAAGCTGCGCCTGCGGGTCATCGCCAAGCACGCCGACGCCATCGAGACCACCGTGCTCAATGGCGGCGAGCTGTCGGACCGCAAGGGCGTCAACGTGCCCCAGGCCGTGCTCGACCTCAGCCCGCTGACCGCCAAGGATCGCAGTGACCTGAGCTTCGGCCTGGAGCTGGGGGTGGACTGGGTGGCGCTGTCCTTCGTGCAACGCCCGGAAGACATCCGTGAAGCGCGCACGCTGATCGGCGACAAGGCCTACCTGATGGCCAAGATCGAAAAACCTTCAGCGGTGACCCAACTACGGGAAATCGCCGAGCTGAGCGACGCGATCATGGTGGCCAGGGGCGACCTGGGGGTGGAGGTGCCGGCGGAAAGCGTGCCGCAGATCCAGAAAACCATCATCGGCACCTGCCGCCAGCTGGGCAAACCCGTGGTGGTGGCCACCCAGATGCTGGAATCGATGCGCTTTTCGCCCGCGCCGACCCGGGCCGAGGTCACCGACGTGGCCAACGCCGTGGCCGAGGGCGCCGATGCGGTGATGCTGTCGGCGGAAACCGCCTCCGGCGAGTACCCGCTGGAAGCAGTGCAGATGATGAGCAAGATCATTCGCCAGGTGGAGAGCGGTCCCGACTACCAGACCCAACTGGATGTCAGCCGGCCCCAGGCCGAGGCGACGGTGTCCGACGCCATCAGCTGCGCGATCCGCCGGGTGTGCAGCATCCTGCCGGTGGCGGTGCTGGTGAACTACAGCGAATCGGGCAGCTCGACCCTGCGTGCCGCCCGGGAACGGCCATCGGTGCCGATCCTCAACCTGACGCCGAACCTGGCCACCGCGCGCCGCCTGACCCTGACCTGGGGCGTGCACTCGGTGGTCAATGACCGCCTGCGCCAAGTGGACGAGGTGTGCGCCACGGCCCTGGAAATCGCCCAGGCCCAGGGCCTGGCCAAGCGTGGTGATACGGTCGTGATCACCACCGGCGTGCCGTTCGGCCAGCCGGGAACCACCAACTCCCTGCGTGTCGAAACCCTTCTCTGACCCGCCGCCACTGCCGCCGCAGCGCACTCGACCTGCAAGAAGCCGCCCGCAGAGGTGGCCAAGCGGAGCGAACGCTGCACGCGGCAGTTGCCGCATCCTTCGATTTCCACCATGCCTGCACAGTCCTTCAACGCTTTCTGCCCCGACTGGGCCACTGCCCTGCTTAACGGCTTCAGTCAGATTTTCCTTCAGCGCCATCCGCTGTGCGGACTGTTGTGCCTGCTGGCGATCCTGATCGGCGCCCCGGCCCAACTCGGGGGTGCCCTGCTTGGCGCCCTGGCCGGACTGCTCACGGCACAACGCCGGGGCTACGCCAAGGCCGACCGGCAAGCCGGGCTCTTCAGCTACAACGGTGTGCTCCTGGGCTTGCTGCTGAGCCTGTACCTGCCCTGGTCGGCGCTGCTACCGCCGCTGATCATCGCTGCCGCCGGCCTCAGCGCGATCCTCACCCAGCAATGGCTCAAGCGCGCTCGCCAGCCGCACAGCCTGCCGGCCTACACCGCGCCCTTCGTCGGCCTTGGCTGGCTGTTGCTGAGCCTGATGCAACCCCAGGCGCCCCTGCTCCCGGCGGCGACCGAGCTGTCGCTGTCGAGCCTGCTGGGCGGCCTGCTCCAGGGCCTGGGCCAGATCATGTTTCTCGGCCAGCCGCTGGCCGGGCTGCTGATTTTCCTCGGACTGCTGCTGGCCAACCGCCGGGCGGCGACCTGGGCCCTGATCGGCTCGGCCTGCGGCCTGGCCCTGGCACTGTGGCAACAGCAACAGGGGCAGGCGCTGTTGGGCCTGGGCGGCTACAACTGCGCGCTGGCGGCCCTGGCCCTGGGTCAGCAGGCCCGTGCTCCGTGGCGGCCCCTGGCGGGGATCTTCCTGGCTCTGCTGATCACCCCCGGGATCTTCAGCCTGGGCCTTGCGCCCCTCACCGCGCCCTTCGTCATCGCCTGCTGGCTGGTGCATGCCGCCGCCCGGGTTCTGGACCGCACGCCCCGGGACAACACACCTTGCGCTCCCCCATCCTCTCCCCCTAGGCTGCGCTGATCTTTGATTCAGGCGATTCCCATGGGTAACAGCGACAACTGGCGCCAGCGCCTCTACGTAATGATCTTCCAGACCGATACGGTGGCCGGAAGACGCTTCGACACTGCCTTGCTGCTGATCATCCTCGCCAGCCTGGTGATCGTGATCCTCGACAGCATCGACGAGGTCCACAGCAACTACGCCAACGTCCTGGCCTACATCGAATGGGGCTTCACCCTGATCTTCGCCATCGAGTACGGGCTGCGCCTGTACTGCTCGCCCAAGCCGCTGCGCTACGCCTTCAGCTTCTATGGCCTGGTGGACCTGCTGGCGATCGTCCCCGGCATCCTCGCCCTGTACTACAGCGACGCCCAGTACCTGCTGATCATCCGTATCATCCGCATGCTGCGGATCTTCCGCGTGCTCAAGCTGGCGCCCTACCTGAAACAGGCCCACTACCTGCTGGACGCCCTGCGCGGCAGCAAACAGAAGATCCTGGTGTTCCTGCTCAGCGTCTGCACCCTGGTCACGGTATTCGGCACCCTGATGTACGTGGTCGAAGGCCCGGAGCATGGCTTCACCAGTATCCCCAAGGGCATCTACTGGGCCATCGTCACCCTGACCACCGTGGGTTATGGCGATATCGTGCCCAAGACCGTGATCGGCCAGATGATCTCGTCGATGGTGATGATCACCGGTTACTCGATCATCGCCGTGCCCACCGGGATCTTCACCGCGGAACTGGCCAGCGCCATGCGTGGCGAACAGCTCAAGCATGACTGCCCGGTGTGCCGCAAGAACAGCCATGAACCGTCGGCGGCCTTCTGCTCGCGCTGCGGTAACGCGCTGTTCAGGAAACTGGAATAAGCAAAGTTCTTTTTAATCTTTAAAGAGATATAGCGCCCCGGCTATAGTCGGCGGCAAATTGCCTTCACTCTCGAACAAAAGGAATGTGCAGTGAAAAAATTCTTCAGCGCTTCGCTTCTGGCGGCCGGCCTGGCCCTGGGCAGCGCCGCCCAGGCCGCACCCACCCTGCTCAACGTGTCCTACGACGTGATGCGCGACTTCTACAAGGACTACAACGCCGCCTTCCAGAAACACTGGAAAGCCGAGCACAACGAGAACATTACCCTGCAGATGTCCTTCGGCGGCTCCAGCAAACAGGCACGCTCGGTGATCGACGGCCTGCCGGCGGATGTCATCACCATGAACATGGCCACCGACATCAACGCCCTGGCGGACAACGGCCAGCTGGTGCCGGACAACTGGGTGACCCGCCTGCCGAACAACAGCGCGCCCTTCACCTCGGCCACCGTGTTCATCGTGCGCAAGGGCAACCCCAAGGCCCTGAAAGACTGGCCGGACCTGCTCAAGGATGGCGTGCAAGTGATAGTGCCCAACCCCAAGACCTCGGGTAACGGCCGCTACACCTATCTCTCGGCCTGGGGTTATGTGCTGAAGAACGGCGGCGACGAGAACAAGGCCAAGGACTTCGTCGGCAAGCTGTTCAAGCAGGCGCCAGTGCTCGACACCGGTGGCCGCGCCGCCACCACCACCTTCATGACCAACCAGATCGGCGACGTGCTGGTGACTTTCGAGAACGAAGCGGAAATGATTGCCCGCGAATTCGGCCGCGATCAGTTCGAGGTGATCTACCCAAGCGTGTCCGCCGAAGCCGAGCCGCCGGTATCGGTGGTGGACAAGGTGGTGGAAAAGAAAGGCAGCCGCGCCGCAGCCGAGGAATACCTGAAGTACCTGTGGTCGCCGGAAGGCCAGGAAATCGCCGCCAACAACTACCTGCGCCCACGGGACCCGAAGGTGCTGGCCAAGTACACCGACCGCTTCCCGAAAGTCGACTTCCTCTCGGTGGAGAAGACCTTCGGCGACTGGCGCAGCGTGCAGAAGACCCACTTCAACGACGGCGGGATCTTCGACCAGATCTACACCAACGCCAAATGACCCCTCACGGGTGAATGAAAAAAGCGACCCTGGCGGTCGCTTTTTTTATGCCCTTCCAGTCCGTTCAAAGCGCGCGGGCCGAGTTGAACAACGCCGCCGTGGCCACTTGATGCTGCTCCTCCAGCACCGCCTCGGCCTCGACTTCGATCAGCCACTCGGGCAAGGACAAGCCGCTGACGATGATCCACGAAGACGCCGGCGGCTGACTGGCAAAGCGCTCCAGCAGCACCGCGCTGATATGTTCCTGCTGGTCGCGGGCGGCTTCGGCGATGTAGATCCGCAGCATCACCACATCCGCCATCTGGCCGCCCGCCGCAGCCAGGACGCTTGCGATATTGTCGAAGGCCTGCTCGGTCTGCTCCCGCAGGCCGGGACCGACCGTCCGCTCCTGCTCATCCACCCCCACCTGACCGGACAGCAGCAGGCGTCGGCCGCCCCGCACTTCCACCGCCTGGCTGAAACCGTATTGCAGCGAATTGAACACACTGGCTGGGTTGAACGTCGACTTTTCCATAAGGTGCTCCCGGCGCATTGAACGACCGGAAACCGTAAACCAAGGCTTTGGCGACTTCCACTGCAACCCGCGTGCTGCAACATTTGGCAATGCAAGCCTGGGCAGCGCAGCGCCGGAGCGGAATCTTCCACGCCGCAGACAACGGCCTTACATGGGCGGAGCCACCCCATCCTTGCCGGCGGAAATCGACTGCGCGGTGAGTTTGCCGTCGGCGCTCTGGGTGACGAACATCACCACCTTGACCCCGGCCTTGAGCAGGCTGCGATCACCGGGGGTGAGATTGACGATGGGAACATCGTCCGGCACCAGGATCTTCTGCTGCCCGCCCTTGTAATTGACGGTCAGGGTGCGGCCGTTGCTCACCACCAGATCCCCGACGCTGCCGTTGGTCATGCTGCTGCCCTTGGCCAGGTCGAAGGGCCGATGACCATCCCCGGTGCCGGCCATCTGCGCGGGAAAGACATGCACCTCCAGGGCCTTGAGCGTACCGTCGGCCATGGGCATCGCCGCCGACCCGATGTAGCTGCCGGGCTTGATGTCCTCGATGTTGGCCAGGGTCACCCCGCGCACCTGGGTCTGTGGCGTCAGTTCGACGCTGACGCTTTCACCGCTGTTGACATGCACCCGCACCAGGTCGCCGCTGATCCCGGTGATCTCGCCGCGCACCCCCATGCGCATGCCCGGAGCCTCCTGGGCGCGGGCCGCAACGCCCACCAGGGTGAACGCCAGAACAACGCCCTGAGCGGCGCACAACCAACCACGCAAAGACCGATTCATGGGATGGATTTCCTCGATTGAAAAGGGGGCTCGGGCCACTGCGGGGCAAATGGCGAACATGAGCATGCTATCGAACAAGATGTAAGTAAATGTATCATCGACCCTCGTCAGCGGCATCCGTCCCGGCTGGCAGCGCAACGCCCTGAATCGGTCATTTATTCCCCTCAGGAATGAATGCTATTGCCCCACCCTCTCTACTGCGTTACCGCGCTGCCTCTTAACCTTGCCCCATCTTTTCGCCGCCAAGAGAATTGCGATGAGCTCAACGACCCAGGCGCTGCCCCTGCGCAGCGTGACAATGACCCGAGGCATGGTGCTGCTGTTCGCCTTCTGCTGCGGCGCCATCGTCGCCAACATCTACTACGCACAACCCATCATCGAGCTGATCGCCCCGGACCTCGGCCTGTCCAGCTCCCTGGCCAGCCTGATCGTGTCCCTGACCCAGATCGGCTATGCCCTGGGCCTGTTTTTCCTGGTGCCCCTGGGAGACTTGCTGGAAAACCGCCGACTGATGGTGATCACTACCCTGGTAGCCATCGCCAGCCTGTTGGGAGCGGCCTGGACCCAGCAGCCCAACGTCTTTCTCCTGGTGTCGCTGCTGATCGGCTTCAGCTCGGTGTCGGTGCAGATCCTCATTCCCCTGGCTGCGCACCTGGCCCCGGAAGAGTCCCGCGGCCGTGTGGTGGGCGGGATCATGGGCGGCCTGCTGCTGGGGATTCTCCTGGCCCGTCCGGTGTCCAGCGTGGTGGCCGATCTGTTTGGCTGGCGCGCGATGTTCATTGCCGCCGCCGTGCTGATGGCGGCCATCAGCCTGGTCCTGATGCTGACCATGCCCCAGCGCCAACCGGCCCATAGCGCCACCTACGGCCAACTGCTGCGCTCACTGGGGAGCCTGCTGCGCCGGCAACCGGTCTTGCGCCAGCGGGCCTTCTACCAGGGCTGCATGTTCGCCAGCTTCAGCCTGTTCTGGACCGCGGCGCCCCTGGAGCTGGCACGGCAGCACAGCCTGTCGCAGAGCCAGATCGCGATCTTCGCCCTGGTGGGCGCCATCGGTGCCATCGCCGCCCCCATCAGCGGACGCCTGGCGGATGCCGGCCACACCCGTATCGCCTCGCTGCTGGCCATGCTCCTGGCGGCCCTGAGCTTTGTACCGACGCTGATCCATCCCGCCTACAGTGTGATCGGCCTGGCAGTGACCGGGGTGGTCCTGGACTTCTGCGTGCAAATGAACATGGTGCTCGGGCAACGGGCGGTGTATGCCCTGGACGCCCATAGCCGCAGCCGCCTCAACGCGCTGTATATGACCAGCATCTTCATCGGTGGCGCCTTCGGCTCATCGATTGCCAGTGCGGTGTACGAACACGGCGGCTGGCTGGGCGTGGCGCTGGTGGGCAGCGCCTTTCCTCTGCTGGCACTGCTGCGTTTCCTGCTGGTGGCGGACAACCGCCGAGCAGTGCCTGCCTAGGCAACTCGGGCTGAATCCGGTGATAGTGTCGGCGCCCGCTACCGGGTGCCCTCCCCCGCTCTCCTGCAAGGACAACCGATGGACCGCCTAGCCGCGATGGAAACCTTTGTGCATGTGGTGGAAAGCGGGTCCTTCTCCGCGGCCGCCCGACGTCTGAACCTGGGCCAGCCTGCCGTATCGAAAAGCATTGCCCAACTGGAGGCCCATCTGCAGGTGCGGCTGTTGTTGCGCTCCACCCGCGGCCTGACCCCCACCGAGGCCGGCCTGGCCTATTTCGAACGGGCGCGGCGCACCCTGGAAGAGGCCTGCGAGGCGGAAAACGCCGCCCGCGGGTCGGCTGCGGCATTGCATGGCACCCTGCGTGTCGGCGCCGCGGTGACCTTCGCCCGCATGCACATCGTGCCCCACCTGGGGGCCTTTCTCGATCGTCATCCCGGGCTGCAGATCGACGTGGTGCTGGACGATCAGCACATCAATCTGGTGGAAGCCGGGGTGGATGTGGCGCTGCGCATGGGCAGCCTGGCCGACTCGACCCTCACCGCGCGCAAAATCGCCGAATGCCCTCGCCGGCTGCTGGCCACCCCGGAGTACCTGGCCACACACGGCGAGCCTCGGCATCCGGCCGATCTGAGCGAACACCAGGCCCTGATCTACAACCGGGGGCCCGGCCATCTCTGGCGCTTTTTCCAGGGCGACCAGGAGCAGCAAGTGAGCGTCAGCGGCAGGATTCGGGTGAATGCCGCAGAAGGCTTGCGTGCGGCAGTCCTGGCGCATCAGGGCCTGACGACCGCCTCGCAATGGATGTTCGCCCCGGAGCTGGCCAACGGCGCGGTCAAGGCGCTGCTGACCGACTGGCAGCTGCCACAGCAGCAACTGTGGGCGGTGTTTCCCGGCGGGCGCCTTGTGAGTGCCAAGGCCCGGGCCTTTGTCGAGTACGTGGAGCAGTTGCTGGAGCACCTCTGAAACACGCTTCAGATGCGCTCGCGGACCAGTACCTCGATGTTCAGCGCCTCGCCCCAGCGCCGCAGCCGCTCGATCAGGCCCTGATCGGTTTCGCCGACCAGGTACAGGATGTCGATGGTCTGAGTGGCGGCCCACTGCACGAACTCGCTGCCATCGAACCCGGCCAGGGTCTCGAGCCGGAATTCGTTTTCATAGAAACCCGGTGAGACCGGAATCGGCGTGTCCTGGGGACCGGGCGCGCCGATGAAATCGCAGCCCAGGTGCACCACGCCCCAACGGGCGACCCGCCAGTTGCCCAGGGCTTCGTCCAGCCGGGCCCGAGCCCCACGGGCAAAGCCCAGGCCATCGATGATCACGCGGCGATTGACGATCAGCCACAGCTTGCGCCGCCGCGGTGCCTTGAGCAGTACTTCGCCGGTGACCTTGGAGGCGCGCAATGCCAGAGCGATCACCAGCAGCAAGGGCACGAAGTAGCTGTAGAGTTTCTCGGTATCGCTGACCGCCACCAGGCCATTCAGGCGATGCACCTCGGCGCGCTGCTGTTCCAGTTCCTTGATGCTTCCACTCAAGCCCTGCAGCCACTGGCTGATGGGAGGCGCCGTGTATTCGCCGCGGATATCCCCCAGCGCCTGCTGCACCTTGATCACCGCCAAGGCCGAAAGGCGTCCGTCGGGGCCGCGTTCCAGTGCCGCAAAACGTTCGCACAGGCTCATGACCTGGGCCGCATCCTGGGGTTCGTAGCGCTCCGCTGCCGCCTTGCAGTGCTCGCCGCCCAGCATGTCGTCGATCTCCGTGGCCAAGCGCCGCTGCAGTGCGGCCTGGGCCTGCTGGGCCAACTGATAGTCGCTCTGGAACCAGTCCACGCGCACCGCCTGGGTGGCGCTGATCAGGGCCAGCGAGGCCAGCAGAAGCCAACCGTAGTCCACGCGCTTCCAGCCGATCTCGCCCAGGCGCCAGACCGATATGAAGCTCCAGCAGAAGAAGTAGTACATGAAGGCGAACGCCACCAGCAGGCAGGCCGGCTCCAGTGACAGGTAGATCAGCTCCGGCACCTCGGCCGGGCCAAAGCCATACACCAGAGCCAGCACACAGATCAGCGCTAGCCAAAACACCATCGGCGCAAAATAGGGTTTGTTCAGGTCATTCTTCATCGGGCGCTCAACGGCTGATACTCGGGAACACCCCGCTATATCGGCCAGGCATCCCGAGGCTTAAATAATCCACCCCGGGCGCGTGCTCTGGCCTGCGCCTCTGCAGTTATCGGACGAGGTTATTGGTACTGGCGGCCGAGCCCTGCGGGTACACCATGAACATCAGTGTCTTCCCAAGGTCCGTCGGGGCTGATGGAGCGGCTCCAACCATTGTTCCAGCGGTAATAGGTGCGCTGGCGGTAGAACGTGTTGTTCTGGTCGTCCAGCACATAGACCCCGAGCCGGGCGTCCCAGTGACTGTGCCCACCCGGCGGCGGGGCAAAACTGGCGGAGGTACGAGGCTGGGGTTTGGCAGCAGGGATCGGCGCGCTGTGCTTGCCCGGGGCCGTGGACGGCGCCGGGCGAGTGCTCGGCCCCACGGGCGGAATGGGTTCAGAGGAGGTTGGCGCCGGCCGCTGGACCGTACACGCGCTCAACCCCAGGACCAGTGACAACAGGGTGATACGAGCGATGGCGGTCATGGCGGCTTCTCTGGTTATTGATCCGGACTGTCGATGGTCAGCTGTTGCGCGGCCGTGGTGCTGCTGGGCAATGGCTGGCTACGCCCAACCCACTCGCCGGCCGTTGGCTTGCCGGCGCGGGAAATGCGCGCGACCAGTTGGACTTCAGGGAAGTTCGACAGTTTCAACTGCGGCATCATCGCGTCGCTATCGCCCAGTTCGACTGTAGCCGGCAGATCGGCCACGGTCAGGCGCTTGGCCGCCAGCGGTGCGGGCGGGCCCTGGGTGGCACGGGCGAAGATGAACACGCTGTCGCCCGGCTGGACCTTGGCCTTGAGCTGCGCTGCCAGGTCGACCCGAACCTTGAGCACCGCGCCCTTGGCCTGGGCCACAGGCTCGCTGGCAACCTTGCCGCCAGCGGCCACCAGCTTCTCGCTGGCCCGCTCGATCCCGCCCTGCAGTGCTGCACGGGAATTGTCGTCCGGCGGCAGTTGCGCCTGCAGCCGTTTCCAGTAATCGATGGCGTCCTGGTAGCGCCCGCCTTCGAAGGCGGCGATCCCCAGCAGCCCGAGGCTGGTGACTTCGTTGGGGTCGGCTTTCAGCGCTTCGTCGGTCAGGCCCTGGACCTTGTCCGACCATTGCTTGTTGTCGGCGAAGTACTGGGCCTGGGCCCATTGCCCCAGGAGTTCGGGCTGACGGCCGGCCACGGCTACGGTGCGTTCGAAGATCTTCGCCGCGTCTGCCGGGCGATCCTGGGCCATGTAGGTGCGTCCGAGGAAATACAGGCCTTCGGCAGAATCCGGCTGGGCCGCCACCGCGCGCTCCAGGCGCCGGGTCATTTCCTCCATGGACTGCGGCGCCTGGGCGAATTCCCGGGTCAGCTCGACCTTGTCGCTGGCACCAAAATGCAGGTACAGGCCCAGGCCCAGCACCGGCACCAGCAGCGCCGCCAGCAATGGCAGCGGCTTGCCCAGGCGCGAAGTACGAGCCGTGCCGCTGCCTTCGGTGTCCGCCAAGAGTTCCCGGGCCGCTTCGGCGCGCCCGGCGTCCATCTGCTCGGCACTGAGCACGCCTTCGGCTTGCTGGCCGTGCAGTTCGGCCACGCGCTCTTCATAAAGCGCTACGTTCAGCGCGGTACGATCCTCTTCACGCTGGGCACGACGCTCGCGCAATACCGGGATCAACAGGAAACTCAGGGCGATCAGGAGCAGCAGGCCTGCTGCAAGCCAGAAATCAATCATGGGTGGTTTTTATCCAGCAGTTGGTCGAGGCGCTGACGCTCTTCGACGGAAAGCGTATTCGGGCTGTCGCTGCGCTCCACGCGCCGACGCCGGACAATCACGGCAATGATCACCAGGCCGCCCAGCAGCAGCCCGGCAGGGCCGAACCAGAGCAGCGCGGTCTTGCCGGTCAGGGCCGGCCGGTAGCGCACGAAGTCGCCGTAGCGGTCGACCATGAAGTCGATGATCTGCTGATTGTCCTTGCCCTCGCCGAGCATGCGGAAAATCTCTTTGCGCAAGTCGGCGGCAATCGGCGCGTTGGAATCGGCGATGTCCTGGTTCTGGCACTTGGGGCAGCGCAGTTCCTTGGTCAGCTCGTGGAACCTTTCGCGCTCGGCGTCGCTGGCGAACTGGTAGGTATCGATAGCAGCGTGGGCCACACCGGCGATGCCCAGGCCGAGGATGGCGGCGGCTAACCAGCGCTTCATGGCTTGGCCTCATCGACCAGGGCCTGGTACTTGGCGGCCAGTTGCTCGCGCCATACCACTTCGTCGATCACCCCGACAAACTTGTCGCGGATGATGCCCTTGGCATCGATGAAGAAGGTTTCCGGGGCGCCGTAGACGCCAAGGTTCAGGCCCAGGGAGCCCTCCTCGTCACGCACATCCAGTTGGTAGGGGTTGTGGAACTCGGCCAGCCACTTCAGGGCGTCGGCGTTGACGTCCTTGTAGTTGATGCCGTAGATCACCACGCCCTTCTCGGCCAGCTTGTTCAGCACCGGGTGCTCGACCCGGCAGGAAATGCACCAGGTGCCCCAGACATTGACCAGCGCTGGCTTGCCCAGCAGGTCGGCACGGGTCAGGGTCTTGTCGCCCTGCACCGACGGCAGGGAGAACTCCGGGAACGGCTTGCCGATCATCGCCGACGGCAGCTCGGCCGGGTCCAGGTACAACCCGCGATAGAGGAACACCGCCACCACCAGGAACACCGCCAGGGGCAACATCATCATCCAGCGTCTCATGCCGTAGCTCCTGTCATGCCCAGCGCTTCGCGCACGCGGCTTTTAACCTTGATCCGGTAACGCCGGTCCATGGCCGCGAGCAAGCCACCAAAACCGGTGAGCAGGCCGCCGAACCAGATCCAGCGCACGAACGGCTTGACGTGCACCCGCACCGCCCAGGCGCCCTCACCCAGGGGTTCGCCCAGGGCCACATACAGGTCACGGGTGAAGCCGGCATCGATCCCGGCCTCGGTCATCATCGAGCTCTGCACGGTGTACAGGCGCTTTTCCGGGTGCAGCACCGCCACTTCCTTGCCATCGCGCACCACACGCACGGTGCCCTTGTCAGACGTGAAGTTCGGCCCTTCGAAATGCTTGGCGCCCTCGAAGATGAAGTGATAGCCGGCCAGTTCCATGGATTCACCCGGCGCCAGGCGCAGGTCGCGCTCGGCGCTGTTCTGGCTCGACAGCACCACGCCCAGGGCACAGACGGCGATGCCCAGGTGCGCCAGTTGCATGCCCCAGTAACTGCGGGTCAGGCCGGGCAGCCCCTTGATCAGGCCCTTGTGCCGGGTCTTGTCGAAGATGTCGCGCACCCCGGCCAGCAGCACCCAGGCCGCCAGCAGGAAGGTCGCCAGCACCGCCCAGTTGAAATCGCCGTAGGCAATCCCCGCCACCACGGCCAGGGCCACGCTACCCAGCAATACCGGACCGAGCATGCCCATCAGCCATTTCACCGGGGTGTCCTTCCAGCGCACCAGCACGCCCACCGCCATCACCACCATCAGCAGCGCCATCAGCGGGATGAACAACGCGTTGAAGTACGGCGGCCCCACCGACAGCTTGGCGCCGCTCAGGGCATCCAGGACCAGCGGGTACAGGGTGCCCAGCAGAATCATCGAAGCTGCCACCACCAACACCAGGTTGTTGCCCAGCAGCAGGGTTTCACGGGACCACAGGTTGAAGCCCACATGGCTCTTGACCACCGGCGCGCGCAGGGCGAACAGGGTCAGCGAGCCGCCCACCACGAACAGCAGGAAGATCAGGATGAACACGCCACGCTCGGGATCTGCGGCGAAAGCATGGACCGAGGTCAGGACCCCGGAGCGCACCAGGAAGGTCCCCAGCAGGCTGAGGGAGAAGGCCGCAATCGCCAGCAACACGGTCCAGCTCTTGAATACCCCGCGCTTTTCCGTGACCGCCAGGGAGTGGATCAGCGCCGTGCCCACCAGCCAAGGCATGAACGAGGCGTTTTCCACCGGGTCCCAGAACCACCAGCCACCCCAGCCGAGCTCGTAGTAGGCCCACCACGAGCCCAGGGTGATACCGATGCCGAGGAAGGCCCAGGCGACAATGGTCCAGGGCCGCGACCAGCGGGCCCAGGCGGCGTCCAGGCGACCGCCCAGCAACGCCGCGATGGCAAAGGCGAAGGCCACCGAGAAACCGACATAGCCCATGTAGAGCATCGGCGGATGAACGATCAGGCCGATGTCCTGCAGCAGCGGATTGAGGTCACGCCCATCGGCCGGCACCTGCGGCAGGATCCGCGCGAACGGGTTGGAAGTGACGATCAGGAACGACAGGAAGCCGGTGCTGATCAGGCCCATTACCGCCAGCACCCGGGCCAGCATCACCTGGGGCAACTGGCGCGAGAACACCGACACGGCGAAGGTCCAGCCACCCAGAATCAGTGCCCAGAGCAGCAGCGAACCTTCATGGGCGCCCCATACCGCACTGAACTTGTAGTACCAGGGCAAGGCGCTGTTGGAGTTGTGGGCCACATAGGCCACCGAGAAATCGTCGGTCATGAAGGCATGGGTCAGGCAGCCGAAGGCGAACACCAGGAAGGCGAACTGCCCCCAGGCCGCCGGCTGGGCCAGGCTCATCCACAGCCGATCGCCGCGCCAGGCCCCCAGCAGCGGCAGCACCGCCTGGACCAGGGCAAAGCACAGGGCGAGGATCATCGCCAGTTGGCCGAGTTCAGGAATGAACAGTGCGGAACTCATGGCTTAACCCTCTTTGGCTGGTGTCGGTGCCGACTGGCCGCTGTCTTTCAACGCCTTGGTGACTTCCGGCGGCATGTACTTCTCGTCGTGCTTGGCCAGCACTTCATCGGCCACCACCACGCCATCGGCATTGAGCTTGCCCAGGGCAACAATGCCCTGCCCTTCGCGGAACAGGTCCGGGAGGATGCCACGGTAGGTGATGGTCACCGACTTGTTGAAGTCGGTGACCACGAACTTGACGTCCAGGGAGTCGGCGGAGCGCTCCAGGGAACCGGCCTGGACCATGCCTCCAGCACGAATCCGCGTGTCCAGCGGCGCTTCGCCGTTGGCAATCTGGGTCGGGGTGTAGAACAGGTTGATGTTTTCCTTCAGCGCGCTGAGGGCCAGGCCGACGGCGATGCCGACGCCCACCAGGATCGCCAGGATGATCAAAAGACGCTTTTTACGCAGCGGATTCACTTACCGTTCTCCCGGCGCAGACGACGCGCCTCTTGTTGCAGATAACGCTTGCGGGCCAGGATCGGCTCCGCCACGTTGACGGCCAGGACCGCCAGGCAGATGCCATAGGCCGACCAGACATACAGGCCGTGATGGCCCATGGCGAGAAAGTCGCTGAAGGATGCAAAACTCATCGAACGCTCTCCAGGCAACCTTGGACTTCGGCCTTGACCCAACTGGCCCGGGCTTCGCGCTTGAGCACTTCCAGGCGCATGCGCAGCAACAGCACGGCACCGAAGAAGCAGTAGAAGCCCAAGGCGGTGAGCAGCAGCGGCAGCCACATTTCCACCGGCATCGCCGGTTTCTCGGTGAGGGTGAAGGTTGCGCCCTGGTGCAGGGTGTTCCACCACTCCACCGAGTACTTGATGATCGGGATGTTCACCACGCCGACAATGGCCAGCACCGCACAGGCCTTGGCGGCGCTGTCACGATTGCTGATGGCGTTGCCCAGGGCAATCAGACCGAAGTACAGAAACAGCAGGATCAACATCGACGTAAGTCGTGCATCCCAGACCCACCATGAGCCCCAGGTCGGCTTGCCCCAGATGGCCCCGGTCACCAGCGCCACGGCGGTCATCCAGGCGCCGATCGGCGCTGCGCATTGCAGCGCCACGTCCGCCAGCTTCATCTTCCACACCAGGCCGACCACGCCGCAGACCGCCAGCATCACGTAGCAGGACTGGGCCAGCATCGCCGCCGGAACATGAATATAGATGATGCGAAAGCTGTTGCCCTGCTGGTAGTCCGGCGGCGCGAAGGCCAGGCCCCAGACCACACCGACGGCAATCAGCAACACCGCGGCGATGCTGAGCCAGGGCAGCATCCTGCCGCTGATGCCGTAGAACCATTTAGGCGAGCCGAGCTTATGAAACCAAGTCCAGTTCATTCACTGTTTCCATCACGGTTGCTCTTCGCTTTCACGAACAGCCAGGGTCTTTACTGGTCAAAAAACAACCAGACCTCATTATTCGCCGACGCTGATCTTCAGGCCAGCAGCTATTGCAAAGGGTGTAAGGGTCACTGCCAGGGCGGTCAGGCTCCCAAGCCACAGCAGATAACCTGTCGCCGGCATGCCCTGCAGCGCCGCCTGCAAGGCGCCACTGCCGAGAATCAGTACCGGGATGTACAAGGGCAGGATCAGCAACGCCAGCAGCAAGCCACCGCGCTTCAACCCCACCGTCAGTGCAGCGCCCACGGCGCCCAGCAGGCTCAGCACCGGAGTGCCCAGCAGCAATGACAGCAGCAACACCGGCAGGCAGGCGGTAGGCAAGCCGAGCATCAAGGCCAGCAAGGGTGCAAGCAATACCAGTGCCAGGCCGGAAAAGGCCCAGTGTGCCAGTACCTTGGCCAAAACCAGAAGAGCCAGGGGGTGCGACGAAAGGACCCACTGTTCAAGGGATCCATCCTCGAAATCACTGCGAAAAAGCCCGTCTAGCGAGAGCAGGACGGACAATAGGGCCGCCACCCACACCAGCCCCGGAGACAAGGTTTGCAACAGATTTGTCTCAGGTCCCACGGCCAATGGGAACAGCGCGACGACGATGGCGAAAAACACCAGGGGATTGGCCAGCTCCGCCGGACGTCGGAACAGCAAGCGCGCTTCACGGGCCAGCAATTGGGCAAATACGCTCATGCCGCCCACCGTCCCAGGTCCAGATCGCGGTAGCCCGACGGCATGCGAGCCAGAGTGTGGTGAGTGGTCAGGACCACCATGCCGCCGCGTTCGCAATGATTGGCCAGGTGCTCCTCGAGCTGGGTCACGCCCTGTTTGTCCAGAGCAGTGAAGGGTTCGTCGAGGATCCACAGCGGTGGGCCGTCCAGGTACAACCGGGCCAGGGCCACGCGGCGCTGCTGGCCGGCGGACAGGGTGTGACAGGCGACGTCCTCGAAACCGCGCAGGCCGACAGCCGCCAGGGCCTGCCAGATAGCGTCGCGCGTGGCCCGCTGGTGCAGGGCACAGAGCCAGTTGAGATTTTCCTCGGGAGTCAGGACATCCTTGATTCCGGCGGCGTGGCCGATCCACAACAGGTTGCGCGCCAGTTCAGCACGCTGGCCATGCAAGGGCTGGCCATTGAGCAGTACCTGGCCACTGGTGGGTTGCATCAGGCCGGCGAGCAAGCGCAGCAGGCTGGTCTTGCCACTGCCGTTGGGGCCGCTGATCTGCACCATGTCTCCGCCGGTCAGACGCAACTCCAAGTGTTCAAACAGCATCCGCCAGTCGCGCTCGCAAGAGAGTGCTATGGCTTCAAGAAGAGGGCTGGTCAAGGGATGGTGGACCTTTACGGGTTCAAGTCGGCAGTGGAGCGGCCGTTAAAGGGATGCAGGATAAATGCATTGGCGGCCTGTTCTAGAGAGCTGCGTCAAACATTTGCAATGTTTTCCCCACTCCCCCAAAGACGGGCGGCATTATACATGCGAAGCCCTACTCTAAAGAGGGCTAATTTCCACAGGTTGTGTCCGAATGACAGGCGAAATAAACATCCTGCCACTGCCCCAGGTGCCCGCTCCCGGCCCCTTGCGCCCTCAGCCGATCAGCGGCGAACTGCTCAAGCTGGTGCCGCCCCTGGAGGGCTTGATTGCCGCCGGCCAGAGCGCCAAGGCCGAAGTGCTGTCGCTCAAGCAGACCGACCAGACCTTCCAGCTGCTGCTCAAGGTGACCCTGGACAACGGCCGGCAAACCACCGTGCAGGCCACCAGCAGCCAGCCCTTGCCCCAGGGCACCAGCCTGGCGGTGATCCAGCCTTCGGCCGGCAACCTGGCGATCACCGTGCAGCAGGCCATTGCCTCCAACGTTGCGGCCCTGACTCGCCTGGACACCAGTCAACTGCCCCCGGGCACCCTGCTCCAGGGCAAGGTCCTGACGAGCCAGCCGCTGCCCCAGGGCACCAACCAGCCGCTGATCTATCGCTCGCTGGTCAGCCTGCTCAATACCGCTCAAAGCGGCGCCACCTTGAGCATCGACAGCCCGCAGCCGCTGCGTATCGGCAGCCTGCTCAGCGCCCTGGTAGCGGATGCGCAGACCCTGAACTTCGTCCCCCTGGGCAACCGCCAGGAGCAACTGGCCATCGCCGCACAACTGGCCAGCCAGCAAAGCCGCCAGGGCTCCCTGAGCGGGCTGATCAACCTCCTGCAGAACCTGCCCACCGGCAGCGAACTGTCCACGTCATCGGCCGACCTGCGGGCCGCCGTGGAACGCTTGCTGGCCGGCCTGCCGGACCAGCAACAGTTGAGCACCTCGCGCGGAGTGGCCCAGGCCCTACTGGGCAGCGGTCTGTTCCTGGAAGCCAAGCTGCTGGCCGGAGCCAATCCCGCTCAGGCGCCTGACCTGAAGGGCGACCTGCTGCGCCTGATCGCCCAGCTGACCCCGGGGTTGCCCTCCTCCAGCAGCTTCAACGCGATCATCGCCGCCAACACCCTGGCGCAATCGCTGCCGAGTTTCGTACGCAGCGCCCTGGGCACCCTCGGCCAGGTCAGCGCCAAGACCTCGCCCGGCGGCTTCCCACTGCCACAGCGACTGCTGCAAAGCCTGGAAGGCGAAGGCGACCTGCAACATTTGCTGCGCCTGGCCGCCGCGGCGGTATCACGCCTGCAAAGCCACCAATTGGCGAGCCTGGAACAGAGTGGCCTGACCGACGATGGCCGGCAACTGACCACCTGGCAATTGGAAATACCGATGCGCAATCTGCAAGACATCGTGCCCTTGCAGGTCAAGCTGCAACGGGAAGAACCGCAGGAACCCGAACCAGAACCGTCGCACAAGCGTGACGAGCGCCCGGCCAAACAGGCGCTGTGGCGGGTCGACCTGGCGTTCGACCTCGACCCGCTGGGGCCGCTGCAGGTCCAGGCGCAACTGATTCAAGGACGCCTGTCCAGCCAGCTGTGGGCCGAGCGTCCCTACACGGCAGGCCTGATCGAGAGCCACCTGGGCAACCTGCGTGAACGCCTGCTGGCCGCGGGGCTGGATGTCGGCGATCTGGACTGCCACCTGGGCGTCCCGCCCCGGGGCCCGCAAACCCGATTGGAACAACGCTGGGTCGACGAAACCGCATGAAACACTCTCCGCCACCACGCCAGGCCATTGCCCTCAAGTACGACGGCCAGCAAGCCCCGACCCTCACCGCCAAGGGCGACGATGAACTGGCCGAAGCCATCCTGAAGATCGCTCGGGACCATGAAGTGCCGATCTATGAGAACGCCGAACTGGTGAAGCTCCTGGCACGCCTGGAATTGGGCGAGAGCATTCCGCCAGAGCTGTACCGGACCATTGCCGAAATCATCGCCTTCGCCTGGAACCTCAAGGGCAAATTCCCGGCCGGACATGATCCGCATCAGGTGGAACAGGAGAAAGACATCACAGGGGACGGTTACGAGCTGTAAGCCGCAAGCTTCAAGCTGGAAACTTGCAGCTTGCAGCTTGCAGCTTGCGACTTGAAGCTGCGCTTCAACCTTTGTGCAGCTTGCTGACCAGTTCCGCCTCGGCCTGGGTCAGGCCGCAGGACTGGGTCAGTTCGTCGACGCTGGCGCCCATGCCCACCAGGCGCGCGGCCTGGGCGAAGGACAGGCTGGAGGGGTCACGCTGCTCCAGCTGGGCCAGTTTGTCCGGCAACGGCGCCACCACCGCCCGCAGTTCATGCAGATCCTCGCCCATGCGCACCGTACCGTTCTGGTAATGGTCGACACGCTTGGCCAGCTCCTTGATCCGCTGATCGCGCACGGCATCGCCTTCGGCTTGCTGGGCGGCGATCTGCCGCTGATTGCGGGTGTACGACAGAAACAGCGCCACAGTGGCGACCCAGAGGATCGCCAGGACAATCACCGCTACCTCGAGGATCAATCAGATACTCTCCAGTTCCGACCATTCCTCTTCGCTCATCATCTTGTCCAGCTCGACCAGAATCAGCAGTTCGCCGTTCTTGTTGCAGACACCCTGAATGAACTTGGCCGACTCTTCGTTACCGACATTCGGTGCGGTTTCGACTTCCGACTGACGCAGGTAAACCACTTCCGCCACGCTGTCGACCATGATCCCGACCACTTGCTTGTCGGCTTCGATGATGACGATCCGGGTGTTGTCATTGACTTCGGTAGGCACCAGGCCGAAACGCTGGCGGGTATCGATTACCGTGACCACGTTGCCGCGCAGGTTGATGATCCCCAGCACGTAGCTCGGGGCACCCGGGACCGGAGCGATCTCGGTGTAGCGCAGCACTTCCTGGACGCGCATCACGTTGATGCCGTAGGACTCGTTATCCAGCTTGAAGGTGACCCATTGCAGGATCGGATCTTCGGAACCCTGTGCAGACGACGACTTATTCATACCCTGACCCCTCAAAAAACCGTTGAAAACGGCGTGTGTTCTGTGTGGCTGCGCCCAATGGACGCCGCCTGTGTTTGCTTCACTTCGGCTTGTGCGCCGCTTGACTGATAGCCAGCTGCTTGGCACCACCGGTGGCGATCAACTCCGCCAGTTCGGCCACGTCGAGCAAGGCGCACATGTGTTCGATCACGGTGCCGGCGAGCCACGGGCGTTGGCCACGATGACTGCGCCACTTGATTTCATTGGGGTCCAGGCGCAACGAACGACTGACCTGATGCACCGCCAACCCCCACTCATAGCCCTGGACCGAGATCACGTACTGCAGGCCCTGGCGGAAATCATCGCGGTAACGATCCGGCATGACCCAACGAGCGGTATCCAGCACTTTCAGGTTGCCGGCCTGGCTCGGCAGGATACCGAGGAACCACTCCGGCTGACCGAACAGCGGCGTGAGTTCCTGTCCCGCCAGAGAATAGATCGAACCCAGGCACACCAGCGGTACCGCCAGGGTCAGGCCGGCGACATCGAACAACAGGCATTCGAAAGGCTCCGCGGCCCAGCTGGGACGGTCGCTGCCGGTGACCGGCGGGGGGGTATTGCTGGGGGGCAGGGGCACTTCGACCACCGGCGGCACCAGCGCTTGAAGCATCGGCACCACGGGGGAGATCGAGGTCAGCACCGGCGGCGGCGCTTCCAGAACGGCTGGCGCCGGCATCGGCTCCGCCGCCCGGGCGAGAGGAGCCGCCTGCTGCTGAAGCAACGCATCCCGCGCCTGCTCTTCCAGCACTGCTGCCTGGAATTCGTCCAGCACTTCGCTGCCGGCCTCGGACGTGACCAGCAAAGCTGGCGGCGCAACCTCGACGGCAACCGCAACTGCGGGCTCCGGAACCAGTTCTTCTTCGGTGGCATCCTGCAGCAAAGCGTCCAGGTACGACTGCAGCGCCAACTGGGGCCGGCTCTTGATATCCAGAGGACGGTTCATAAGGATACCCACGCGAAAACCCCGACACATTGACCTGTGGAGGTTATCGGCCAGGCCGTCGGGCGACTTGAATAAGCCTTCACGTCAAGCCACCTGCGCCACGAGTTGCTGGGCCAGCAAGTGCTTGAGCAAGGCCTTGTAGGCCAGTACGCCGCGACTCTTGCCATCGAACTGGGAAGGGGTGACCCCTGCCCGGCTGGCGTCCCGCAGGCGGGTATCCACCGGGATATAGCCTTGCCAGATTTCCTCGGGAAACTTGTCCCGCAGGATCCGCAGCGTGCCCAGGGACGCCTGGGTCCGTCGATCGAACAGGGTCGGCACAATGCTGAACGGCAGTGGTTGCTTGCGCGAGCGGTTGACCATGGCCAGGGTGTTGACCATGCGCTCCAGGCCCTTGACCGCCAGGTGTTCGGTCTGCACCGGAATCACCAGCTGCTGGCTGGCCGCCAGGGCGTTGACCATCAACACGCCGAGCAGCGGTGGGCTGTCGATCACTGCGTAGTCGAAATCCTGCCACAGCTGCGCCAGGCTCTTGGCGATCACCAGGCCCAGGCCGCTCTGCCCCGGCGACTGGCGTTCAAGGGTGGCCAGGGCGGTGCTCGACGGCAACAGGGAAATCTGTTCATGGCTGGTGCCCAGCAGCAGTTGGCCCGGCAGGTCCTGGGGCACGTTGCCCTTGTGCAGGAACAGATCGTAGCTGCTGTGCTCCAGGCTGTCCGGGTCGTAGCCAAAGTAGCTGGTCATGGAACCGTGGGGGTCGAGATCGACCACGACCACGCGCTTGCCCGCCTCGGCCAGCAAGCCGGCTAAAGCGATGGAACTGGTGGTTTTACCAACACCACCCTTTTGATTGGCGACTGCCCAGACTCTCATTCGGTTGGTTCCTCCCGCCCGGCCACAGCAGGGCGAGACATAGCGCTAAGTTACAAAGCGGGTGACGGAGAATTGACGGCGCTTCCCTGTACCGGCGTTTTAACCGGGGTTGGTGCAGTTTGTGTGCCAGCACGCTTGAGTGCCGCATCCGGTGTTGCATTGGCGGTGCCGGTACCGGTCAAGCTGCGCCGCACATCGAGATTGCGCGACACCACCAGCACCACCCGCCGATTGCGCGCCCGGCCTTCGGCAGTGGCGTTGTTGGCCACCGGCTGGAACTCGCCATAGCCCACGGAGGCCATCCGTGCCGGATTGACACCCTGCATCGCCAGCATGCGCACGATGCTAGCCGAGCGGGCCGAGGACAACTCCCAGTTGGTCGGGTATTGCGCGGTCTGGATCGGCTGATTGTCGGTGAAGCCCTCGACATGGATCGGGTTGTCGAAGGGTTTGAGGATCTTCGCCACCTTGTCGATGATGGTGAACGCCTGGTCGCTGGGCATGGCGTCGCCACTGCCGAACAACAGGCTGGAGTTGAGTTCGATCTCCACCCACAACTCGTTGCCGCGCACGGTCATCTGGTTCGAACTGATCAGATCGCCAAAGGCCGCGCTGATGTCATCGGCGATGCTCTTGAGCGGATCGCTGCCAGCGGCAATCCCGGCGTCGACCTGCTCGCTGTCCTTGACCAGGGGCTTGGCCGGGGTCACGGTCTTGGGCCGCTCATCACCGATGGGAATCGGTTTGAGGCTGCGATCGGAGTCGGTGAAGACCCCGATCAAGGCTTCGGAAATCACCTTGTACTTGCCCTCGTTGATCGAGGAAATCGAGTACATGACCACAAAAAACGCGAACAGCAAGGTGATGAAGTCGGCGTAGGAAACCAACCAGCGCTCATGGTTGACGTGTTCTTCTTGCTGGCGACGACGGGCCATAATCAGTCCATGAAGCCTTGCAGCTTCAGCTCGATGGAGCGGGGGTTTTCGCCTTCGGCGATCGACAGGATGCCTTCGAGCAGCATTTCCCGGTAACGCGACTGGCGCAGGGCAATGGATTTCAGCTTGGCAGCGATCGGCAACAGCACCAGGTTGGCACTGGCCACACCATAGATGGTGGCGACGAAGGCCACGGCAATGCCGCTACCCAGCTGGGACGGATCGGCCAGGTT
Organism: Pseudomonas sp. TKO26; assembly: GCF_003225665.1. Lineage (NCBI taxonomy): Bacteria > Pseudomonadati > Pseudomonadota > Gammaproteobacteria > Pseudomonadales > Pseudomonadaceae > Pseudomonas > Pseudomonas sp. TKO26. Next base: position 107,667 of record NZ_QKLN01000039.1, on the reverse strand, counting down.
GCCCATCACGTGAATCAGCCCCATGACCGCACCGATGATGCCGATGGTCGGCGCATAGCCGCCCATGCTCTCGAAGACCTTGGCGGCCTCGATATCACGGCTTTCCTGAGTGTAGAAATCCACCTCGAGGATGCTGCGGATAGCTTCCGGCTCGGCGCCGTCCACCAGCAGTTGCAGGCCTTTGCGCGAATAGGTGTCCGGTTCGGCATCCGCCACGCCCTCCAGGCCCAGCAGGCCCTCCTTGCGCGCGGTCAGGCTCCAGTTGACCACCCGGTCGATGCCGCCGGGCAGATCGACCCGAGGCGGAAACAGGATCCACACCAGGATCTGCATGGCTCGCTTGAAAGCGCTCAACGGCGACTGCAACAAGGCAGCACCAATGGTGCCGCCGAGCACGATCAGCGCGGCCGGGCCGTTGGCCAGTGCCGACAGGTGACCACCTTCCAGGTAGTTGCCGCCGATGATGGCGACAAACGCCATGATGATCCCGATTAGGCTGAGCACATCCATCAGAGGCAGGCCTCGACCAGATGCCGGCCGATGTCATCCAGGCTGTACACCGCGTCTGCCAGGTTGGCCTTGACGATGGCCATGGGCATGCCATAGATCACGCAGCTGGCTTCATCCTGGGCCCAGACCGCGCTGCCGCCCTGCTTGAGCAGGCGCGCACCTTCACGACCGTCAGCGCCCATGCCGGTGAGTACCACCGCCAGAACTTTGTCGCTGTAGGACTTGGCCGCAGAACCGAAGGTGATGTCCACGCACGGCTTGTAGTTCAGACGCTCGTCGCCGGGAAGAATCTTCACCGCGCCACGACCGTCGATCATCATCTGCTTGCCGCCCGGCGCCAGCAGCGCCAGGCCTGGACGCAGGATGTCGCCATCCTCGGCTTCCTTGACGCTGATGCGGCAGAGCTTGTCCAGACGCTCGGCAAAGGCCTTGGTGAACGCCGCCGGCATGTGCTGGATCAGCACGATAGGGGCCGGGAAGTTGGCCGGCAGCTGGGTCAGGACCCGCTGCAAGGCCACCGGGCCACCGGTGGACGTACCGATCGCCACCAGCTTGTAGGCCTTGCGCTTGGGCGCCGGCGATGCCGGACCTGCAGCCGCTATCGAAGCACGGACCGGAGCCGGTGCTGGCGCCGGGCGTGCGCTGCCGAAGCTCGACGGGGTCGCAGCTGGTGCAGTCGGTGCGGTCGGTTGCGGCGCCGGGGTGCTGTAGCTGCTGAAACGACGATTGCTGCGCGAGATGCTGTGGACTTTCTCGCACAGCAGTTGCTTGACCTTCTCGGGATTGCGCGAGATGTCTTCGAAATTCTTCGGCAGGAAATCCACGGCCCCTGCATCCAGCGCATCGAGGGTCACTCGAGCGCCTTCATGGGTCAGGGAAGAGAACATCAGGACCGGCGTCGGGCAGCGCTGCATGATATGCCGCACTGCGGTGATGCCATCCATCATCGGCATCTCGTAGTCCATGGTGATCACGTCCGGCTTGAGCGCCAGTGCCTGATCGATCGCCTCTTTACCGTTGGTCGCCGTACCGACGACCTGGATACTCGAATCCGCTGAAAGAATTTCCGAGACGCGGCGGCGGAAAAAACCCGAATCGTCCACCACCAGGACTTTGACTGCCATAAACACTCCGTTAGGTGGGGCGAGGCCAACCGCCCCTCCCCGCCGAATCAAATACGCCGTGCGGCGTAACGCTTGAGCATGCTCGGAACATCGAGAATCAGAGCGATGCGGCCGTCACCGGTAATGGTGGCGCCGGACATGCCCGGGGTTCCCTGAAGCATTTTGCCCAAGGGCTTGATGACCACTTCTTCCTGGCCCACCAACTGATCGACGACAAAGCCGATCCGCTGGGTGCCCACCGAAAGGATCACTACGTGGCCTTCACGCTGCTCTTCATGAGCCGCGGAACTGACCAGCCAGCGCTTGAGGTAGAACAGGGGCAATGCCTTGTCACGCACGATCACCACTTCCTGGCCGTCCACCACATTGGTACGGGACAGGTCGAGGTGGAAGATTTCGTTGACGTTGACCAACGGGAAGGCGAACGCCTGGTTGCCCAGCATCACCATCAGGGTCGGCATGATCGCCAGGGTCAACGGCACCTTGATGACGATCTTCGAACCCTGGCCCTTGGTCGAATAGATATTGATCGAGCCATTGAGCTGGGAAATCTTGGTCTTCACCACGTCCATGCCCACACCACGGCCGGAGACGTCGGAGATCTCGGTCTTGGTGGAGAAGCCCGGGGCGAAGATCAGGTTGTAGCACTCGGTATCGCTCAGGCGGTCGGCGGCGTCCTTGTCCATCACGCCGCGCTTGACGGCGATGGCGCGCAGAACGTTGGGGTCCATGCCCTTGCCGTCGTCGGAAATCGACAGGAGGATGTGGTCACCTTCCTGCTCCGCCGCCAGCACAACCTTGCCGCCACGGGCCTTGCCCGAGGCTTCGCGCTCTTCCGGCGATTCGATGCCGTGGTCCACCGCGTTGCGCACCAAGTGCACCAGCGGGTCGGCCAGGGCCTCTACCAGGTTCTTGTCGAGGTCGGTTTCCTCCCCCACCAGTTCCAGGTTGATCTCTTTCTTGAGCTGCCGGGCCAGGTCGCGAACCAGACGCGGGAAGCGCCCGAACACCTTCTTGATCGGCTGCATGCGGGTCTTCATCACCGCGGTCTGCAGGTCGGCGGTCACCACGTCCAGGTTCGACACCGCCTTGGACATGGCTTCGTCGCCGCTGTTCAGGCCCAGGCGCACCAGACGGTTACGCACCAGCACCAGCTCGCCCACCATGTTCATGATTTCGTCCAGGCGCGCGGTATCGACCCGCACCGTGGTTTCCGCTTCGCTGGCAGGCTTTTCCGCTGGCGGCGCCGCTGCGGCGCGGGCCGGTGCCGGCGCTGCAGCCGCTGCCGGTTTTGGCGCCTCGGCCTTGGCTTCGGGCTTCTTCGCCACGGGTTTGGCGACGGCGGCGCTGGTTGCCGCAGCCGGTGCCGCGGCAACTGCCGCTGCAGGTTTGGCCGCACCCGGAGTTTCAGAGAACTTGCCCTTGCCGTGCAGCTCATCCAGCAGGGATTCGAATTCGTGATCGGTGATCAGGTCGCTACCGGCCGCCGCAGCGCTTGGCGCCGGCGCGGCAGGCACCGCGGCCACCGCGGACTCCAGTGCGTCCACGGCAAAGTTGCCCTTGCCATGCAACTGGTCCAGCAGGGCTTCAAATTCGTCATCGGTGATTTCGTCGCCAGCCGCGGCAGCGCCAGCGGCAGCAGGCGCTGCGGGAGCTACGGCATCGGGAGCGAACTGCCCCTTGCCATGCAACTGATCCAGCAGGGACTCGAACTCGGCATCGGTGATTTCGTCGCTGGCGGGCTCGCCCTCGGCCACCGGCGCGGCAGCAGGTGCGGCCTCGGCGTCGGCCTTGGCGGCATTCAGCGAGTCGAGCAAGAGTTCGAATTCGTTATCAGTGATATCCCCTGACGGGGCCTCGGCCTCGACCTCGGGCTCAGGCTCGACAGCGGCTTCGGCCACTTCCTCGACCACCGGCGCTGCGGGTTCGGCCCCGGCAGGCTCGGCCAGCCGCGCCAACGCGGCCAGCAGTTCCGGTGTCGCCGCAGTGATTTCGGTGCGCTCACGGACCTGGCTGAACATGCCGTTCACCGCGTCCAGCGCCTCAAGCACCACGTCCATCAGTTCCGAATCAACCCGTCGCTCACCCTTGCGCAGGATGTCGAAGACGTTCTCGGCAATGTGACAGCACTCCACCAGCTCATTGAGCTGGAGGAAGCCGGCGCCCCCTTTAACAGTGTGAAAACCGCGAAAAATTGCATTGAGCAGGTCCGCATCATCCGGTCGGCTTTCCAGCTCGACCAGTTGTTCGGACAGTTGCTCTAGAATCTCGCCGGCCTCAACCAGGAAATCCTGAAGGATCTCTTCATCGGCGCCGAAGCTCATTAATGGGTGCTCCTAGAATCCAAGGCTGGAAAGCAAATCGTCTACATCGTCCTGACCGGACATAACGTCTTCACGTTTATCGGCATGAATCTGCGGACCTTCACCCTTGGCGAGATGTTTTTGCGGATCTTTTTCCGCGAGGATCGATTCACGGTCATGTTCGATACCGGCGAAGCGATCGACCTGGCTGGCCATCAAGACAAGTTTGAGCAGATTGCTTTCGACTTCCGTGACCAACTGGGTCACACGCTTGATCACCTGACCGGTCAGGTCCTGGTAATCCTGCGCCAGCAGAATGTCGTTGAGATGGCCCGAAACGGTACGGGTTTCCTGTTCGCTGCGCGTCAGGAAACTGTCGACCCGGCGTGCCAGTTCGCGAAACTCTTCAGCACCGACCTCGCGCCGCATGAAGCGCCCCCAATCTGCGCTCAAGACCTGGGCTTCAGTGCTCAGGCCATTGACCAGCGGGGTGCTGCTCTCTACCAGGTCCATGGTGCGGTTGGCGGCGGCTTCCGTGAGCCGGACCACATAGGACAGGCGCTCAGTGGCATCCGTGATCTGTGAAACTTCCTCGGCTTGCGGCATGTGCGGGTCAATCTGGAAATTGACGATCGCGCTATGCAGCTCGCGGGTGAGCTTGCCCACTTCCTGATACAGGCCGCGGTCACGGGTCTGATTGAGCTCATGGATCAATTGCACAGCGTCGCCGAACTTGCCCTTTTCCAGGCTCTCGACCAGTTCCAGTGCATGTTTTTTCAGGGTCGACTCAAAGTCGCCCAGTGAAGATTCGTTATGCTCCATAGCTCCCCCGTGGCGGAATGGCTACGTACATCAACCGATGCGTTCGAAGATCTTTTCGATCTTCTCTTTCAACGCCTGAGCCGTGAATGGTTTGACTACATAGCCGTTTACGCCGGCCTGGGCGGCTTCGATGATCTGCTCGCGCTTGGCTTCCGCAGTCACCATCAACACCGGCAGGTGCTTGAGCTTTTCATCGGCACGCACGTGGCGCAGCAGGTCGATACCGGTCATGCCCGGCATGTTCCAGTCCGTTACCAGAAAGTCGATGCTCCCGCTGTTGAGTACCGGAATGGCAGTAGTGCCATCGTCGGCCTCGACCGTGTTGGTGAAACCCAGATCACGCAACAGGTTTTTTATGATCCGCCGCATCGTTGAAAAGTCATCAACGATGAGGATTTTCATGTTCTTGTCCAATTCGACCTCCAAGCAGTCTTAAACGCATCCAGCACCTGAACGCGCCATTCAATCAATTCGGCATAACACACAACGACTGCATGGAGCACACACCGCAAGACCGGCGCAGCGCTTGCCTAACCGGTCCCGATCGCAGTGTCCCCACACTGCCTGTCAGCGCGCTCGCCACTCCCCCAAACGCCCCCGTAAACGGGCCGCGCACTGGCTGTGTAACTGGCTGACCCGCGATTCGCTGACCCCCAGGACCTCACCGATTTCCTTGAGATTCAGCTCTTCGTCGTAGTACAGCGCCAACACCAGTCGCTCGCGCTCCGGCAAATTGGCAATCGCATCCGCCAAGGCGGCCTGGAAGCGTTCATCCTCCAGGTCCCGTGACGGCTCGAGATGAGCACTGGCGCCATCCTCATGCAGCCCTTCATGTTCGCCGTCCTGCAACAGGTCGTCGAAACTGAACAGGCGGCTGCCCAAGGTGTCGTTCAAAATCCCGTAATAATCGTCGAGACTCAATTGAAGTTCGGCCGCAACTTCATGATCTTTAGCGTCACGACCGGTTTTAGCTTCAATTGCACGAATGGCATCACTGACCATGCGTGTATTACGGTGCACCGAACGCGGTGCCCAGTCGCCTTTGCGAACCTCGTCGAGCATCGCCCCGCGGATACGGATACCCGCGTAGGTTTCGAAACTCGCCCCCTTGCTCGCGTCGTACTTGGTCGACACTTCGAGCAAACCGATCATCCCGGCCTGAATCAGGTCTTCCACCTGAACACTGGCCGGCAACCGCGCCAGCAGGTGATAGGCAATGCGCTTGACCAGAGGCGCGTAGCGCTCGATCAATTCGTATTGGCTGTCACGCGCCGACTTCTTGTAGAGGTTGTAGCCGCTGGCAGTCATAGCACCGGTCCCGCTGTTTGATGCACCAGGCGCTCGACAAAAAACTCCAGATGCCCGCGTGGGTTCGCCGGCAACGGCCAGGTATCGACTTTTTGCGCGATGGCCTTGAACGCCAATGCACATTTCGAACGAGGAAAGGCTTCATAGACCGCACGCTGCTTTTGCACGGCCTTGCGCACGCTTTCGTCGTAGGGAACTGCGCCGACGTATTGTAAGGCCACGTCCAGAAAGCGATCCGTGACCTTGGTCAATTTTGCAAACAGGTTGCGCCCTTCCTGAGGGCTTTGGGCCATGTTGGCCAGGACCCGGAAACGGTTCATGCCGTAGTCGCGGTTGAGCAACTTGATCAGCGCATAGGCATCGGTGATCGAAGTCGGTTCGTCGCAGACCACCAGCAACACTTCCTGGGCCGCGCGGACGAAACTGACTACCGAGTCACCAATACCCGCAGCGGTGTCGATCACCAGCACATCGAGGTTGTCGCCGATGTCGCTGAAGGCCTGGATCAGGCCGGCGTGCTGGGCCGGACTCAGGTGCACCATGCTCTGGGTGCCGGAGGCGGCCGGGACGATACGGATACCGCCAGGCCCCTGGAGCAGCACATCACGCAGCTCACAGCGCCCTTCGATGACATCCGCCAGGGTGCGCTTGGGTGTCAGGCCCAGCAGAACATCGACGTTGGCCAGTCCCAAGTCGGCATCCAGCAGCAAGACCCGCCGGCCGAGCTCAGCCAGAGCCAGGGACAAGTTCACTGACACATTAGTCTTGCCGACGCCACCCTTGCCGCCGGTCACCGCAATCACCTGTACGGGATGCATGCTGCCCATGTTCTTTCTTTACCTTGTCTTACTTAGACGGGGCCACATAACTGGCTGCGCGTTCACCGTTGGAACAATGCATGGCAGACCATCGATGTAGATACACTGCAATCTTTTCATGTCTAACTCAGCCGACCCGCTTGGCCGGACTGTGGTAGAGATCAGCGAACATGTCGGCCATGGCTTCTTCGCTGGGCTCCTCTTGCATCTGCACGCTCACTGCACGGCTCACCAGCTGATGCCGGCGAGGCAGATGCAGGTCGTCAGGAATCCGCGGCCCATCGGTCAGATAGGCGACCGGCAATTCATGACTGATGGCCAGGCTCAAGACCTCGCCAAGGCTGGCTGTCTCATCCAGCTTGGTCAGAATGCAGCCGGCCAGGCCACAGCGCTTGTAGCTGTGGTAGGCGGCGGTCAGCACCTGCTTCTGGCTGGTGGTCGCCAGCACCAGATAGTTCTTAGCCCGGATTCCACGACCGGCCAGGCTTTCCAGTTGCATGCGCAATGCCGGATCGCTGGCCTGCAGGCCGGCGGTGTCGATCAACACTACGCGCTTGCGCAACAGTGGATCCAGAGCCTGAGCCAGTGACTGCCCAGGATCGACATGGGTCACCGAGACATTGAGGATACGCCCCAACGTCTTGAGCTGTTCCTGGGCACCGATACGGAAGCTGTCCATGCTGACCAGGGCAATGTTCTGTGCGCCGTACTTGAGTACGTAGCGCGCCGCCAGCTTGGCCAGGGTGGTGGTCTTGCCCATGCCGGCGGGGCCGACCATGGCGATCACGCCACCTTCTTCCAGAGGCTCGACTTCCGGCGTCAGGATCATCCGCGCCAGGTGCGCCAGCAGCATGCGCCAGGCCTGGCGGGGCTCGTCGATATCCGTGATCAGTGCCAGCAGATCACGGGCCAGCGGACCGGACAGGCCGATGCGCTGCAGACGGCGCCAGAGGTTGGCCTGCTCAGGACGACTGCCCTGCAATTGACTCCAAGCCAGGGAACCGAGCTGCACTTCCAGCAGCTCGCGCAGGCCGTTGAGCTCGAAACGCATCGAGTCCAGCGCACGGGAATCAGCAATCGGCGCGGCTGGCGCCGGAGCCGGGCGTGGACGCTCGGTCAGGGTCGGCTCGATCAGGGGTTCGGCAGCGGTGAGCGGCAGGCCGGCGAACAGCTGGCGATTGGTGATCGAGGCAGTGTCGCCCTCGCCCCGCAGGCTCAATTCGGCCTGAGCAGTGACGATCCGCGACTGAGTCTTGCGCAACTCGTCCTCAAGCTCCATGTTCGGAACCCGCGGCGACAGGGCCGACAACTTGTAATCCAGCGCAGCCGTCAGCTCGACCCCACCGGCAATCCGCCGGTTGCCGATGATGGCAGCTTCAGCGCCCAACTCATCACGAACCAGTTTCATGGCCTGACGCATATCGGCGGCGAAAAAACGCTTAACTTGCATAACCCACTACCTCAGCCGTTGGGCCCTACTGTCGCAACGATGGTCACTTGCTTGTTGTCGGGAATTTCCTGGTACGCCAGCACATGCAAACCTGGAACGGCGAGACGCCCGAACCGCGAAAGCATGGCGCGGACCGGACCCGCTACCAACAGAATCACCGGTTGACCTTGCATCTCTTGACGCTGCGCCGCCTCGATTAGCGAACGTTGCAGCTTCTCAGCCATGCTTGGCTCCAGCAGAACGCCTTCTTCCTGGCCTTGTCCTGCCTTCTGCAAACTGCTGAGCAAAATTTGTTCCAACCTTGGCTCCAAGGTGATCACAGGCAGCTCAGACTCAGTGCCTACAATGCTTTGGACGATTGCGCGGGACAGTCCGACACGAACCGCCGCGACCAAAGCGGCAGTATCTTGACTCTTGGCGGCATTGTTGGCGATGGCCTCGGCAATGCTGCGAATGTCCCGCACCGGCACCTGTTCGGCCAGCAGCGCCTGCAGCACCTTGAGCAACTGCGACAACGACAGCACCCCCGGCACCAGCTCCTCCGCCAGCTTTGGCGAGCCCTTGGCCAGCACCTGGAGCAATTGCTGGACCTCTTCGTGGCCGATCAGTTCACTGGAGTGCTTGTACAGAATCTGGTTCAAGTGAGTGGCGACCACGGTACTGGCGTCGACCACGGTATAGCCCAGGGACTGCGCCTGGGGCCGCTGACTGATCTCGATCCACACCGCCTCCAGGCCGAACGCCGGGTCCCGGGCCGAAATGCCATTGAGGGTGCCGTAGACCTGCCCCGGGTTGATCGCCAGCTCGCGATCCGGGTAGATCTCGGCCTCGGCCAGGATTACCCCCATCAGCGTCAGGCGATAGGCACTAGGGGCCAGATCGAGGTTGTCGCGGATATGCACGGTAGGCATGAGGAAGCCCAGGTCCTGGGACAGCTTCTTGCGCACCCCCTTGATCCGCGCCAACAGCTGTCCACCCTGGTTGCGATCCACCAGGGGAATCAGGCGATAACCCACTTCCAGGCCGATCATGTCGATCGGAGTGACGTCGTCCCAGCCCAGCTCCTTGGTTTCCATGGCCCGGGCCGGAGACGGCAGCAGGTCCTGCTGACGCTGGATCTCTTCCTGCGCCTTGACCTTGACCTGATTCTGCTTTCTCCAGACCAGGTACGCCGCGCCACCGGCCACGGCCGCCAGGCTCAGGAAGGAGAAGTGTGGCATGCCCGGCACCAGCCCCATCACCGCCATCAGGCCCGCAGCCACCGCCAGCGCCTTGGGCGAAGCGAACATCTGCCGATTGATCTGCTTGCCCATCTCTTCGGAACCCGAAGCCCGGGTGACCATGATGGCCGCCGCGGTGGACAGCAACAGCGATGGCAACTGCGCCACCAAACCGTCACCGATGGTCAGCAAGGCATAGACCTTGCCGGCATCGGCAAAGCTCATGTTGTGCTGGAAGATACCGACCGCCATACCGCCGATCAGGTTGATGAAGAGGATCAGCAGACCGGCGATGGCGTCACCGCGGACAAACTTGCTGGCACCGTCCATGGAGCCGTAGAACTCGGCCTCCTGGGCCACCTCCAGACGGCGCAGCTTGGCCTGGTTCTGGTCGATCAGGCCGGCGTTGAGGTCGGCGTCGATGGCCATCTGCTTACCGGGCATGGCATCCAGGGTGAAGCGTGCGCTCACCTCGGAGATCCGCCCGGCACCCTTGGTCACGACCACGAAGTTGATGATCATGAGGATCGCGAAAACCACGATACCGACCACGTAGTTACCGCCGATCACCACCTCACCGAAAGCCTGGATCACCTTGCCGGCGGCGGCATGGCCCTCCTGGCCGTGGAGCATCACCACCCGGGTCGAGGCCACGTTGAGCGCCAGTCGCAACAGCGTGGCCACCAGCAGGATGGTGGGGAACACGGCGAAATCCAGCGGCCGCAGGGCATACACGCAGACCAGCAGGACCACGATCGACAGGGCGATGTTGAAGGTGAAGAACACGTCCAGCAGGAACGCCGGCACCGGCAGCATCATCATGGCCAGCATGACCAACAGCAGCACCGGTACACCCAGGTTGCCTCGACCGAGGTCAGCCAGGTTACTGCGAGCCGTGCTGATTAACTGAGAGCGATCCACCGATTTACCCCGTTCCGTAAAGCAAACTTTTGACGCCTGAAGCGGCACGAGGCTGCTACTGCAAGAAGCCTTCCAACTTTGTCGCAGCAGTGCAATCGCGCCCCGAACCTCAAGCAGCCCGGACATCGAAGGACAGGAACGCGAGGCCGCCCTGATCGGCAAAAGGGATGACGCCAGCTCGGCTACAGGTGCCAGGGTTACAGGGTTACAGGGCCAGATAATGGCAATTAGCCATTTTTCTGACTAAAGCTGGGCCTGTTAGCCGGTAAGCCTGCGCCTGGATGCCTGACCTAGAGAGGCTCGACGGGGCCGCCGGGGGACTGCTTGCCGGACGTGTCACGCCGCAAGTCCGGCGGAATCGGCAGGTCTTTGAGCGGATCGGGGCGCTTGCCCTTGCCCGCGCGATGCTGGCGGATCTGGTAGACGTAGGCCAGGACCTGAGCCACCGCCAGATACAGGCCCGCAGGGATCTCTTCCTCAAGCTCGGTGGAGTAGTAGATCGAACGCGCCAGGGCCGGGGATTCCAGCAGCATCACTTCGTGAGCCACGGCAATCTCGCGGATCTTCAAGGCCAGGAAATCGCTGCCCTTGGCCAGCAGCACCGGCGCCCCGCCCTTCTCGGCGTCGTACTTGAGAGCCACGGCGTAGTGGGTCGGGTTGGTGATGACCACGTCGGCTTCGGGAATCGCCGCCATCATCCGCCGCTGGGACATCTCGCGCTGAGTCTGGCGAATCCGCTGCTTGACCTCGGGCCGCCCCTCCTGGTCCTTGTGCTCGTCACGCACTTCCTGCTTGGTCATCAACAGCTTCTTGTGGGCCTGATAGATCTGCACCGGCACATCCACCGCCGCGATCAGGATCAGCCCGCATGCCATCCACAAGGTGCTCCAGCCCACCACCTGGACACTGTGGATAATCGCCAGCTCAAGGGGTTCGTGAGCGATCCGCAGCAGGTCGTCAATGTCCGATGACAACACCGAAAGCGCCACGAACAGCACCAGACCGAACTTGGCCAGGGCCTTGAGCAGCTCAATCAGCGCCGTAGGAGAAAACATCCGTTTCAGGCCGTTGGCCGGGTTCATCCGACTGAACTTGGGCGCCAGGCTCTTGCCGGCGAACAGCCAGCCCCCCAGGGAAATCGGGCCGATGATGGCCGCCAGCAGCAAGGTCAGCAGCACCGGCTGCACCGCCAGGATGGCAATCTTGCCCGAGTGCAGCAGGTACAGCCCCATACTCCCGGGGCTGAGCAGCACCTCCCGGGGCAAGGAGAAATTCAAGCGCATGATTTCCAGCAGGTCCTGAGCCAGACCACCGCCGTACACCAGCAGACCGCCCGCCCCCGCCAGCATGATCGCCAGGGTGTTGAGCTCCTTGGAACGGGCGATCTCGCCCTTTTCCCGAGAGTCCTTCTTGCGCTTCTCCGTGGGGTCTTCTGTCTTGTCCTGACCGCTTTCGCTCTCGGCCATGGCTCAGCGCGCCTTTGCCAGTTCGCGTAAAAACTGCAGGGCCTCGGAGGCCAGCGGCTGATACTGATTGAGAATGTCGGCCAGGCTGATCCAGACAATGCCCATGCCCAGCACCAGGGTCAGCGGGAAGCCGATGGAGAAGATATTCAACTGCGGCGCCGCCCGGGTCATGACGCCAAAGGCGATATTCACCACCAGCAGGGCCGTGATCGCTGGCAATACCAACAACATCGCCGCCCCCAGCACCCAGCCGAGCTTGCCCGCCAGTTCCCAGTAGTGATTGACCATCAGGCCGCCACCGACAGGCAGCGTGGTAAAGCTCTCGGTCAGCACCTCGAACACCACCAGATGGCCGTTCATGGCCAGAAACAGCAGGCTCACCAGCATGGTGAAGAACTGCCCGATCACCGCCACCGACACGCCGTTGGTGGGGTCGACCATGGAGGCGAAGCCCATGCCCATCTGGATCGCCACGATCTGCCCGGCCACCACGAAGGAGTGGAAGAACAACTGCAGCGAGAAACCCAGCACCGCGCCGATCAGGATCTGCTCGGCAATCAGCAGCAGGCCGCTCAGGTCCAGGGCATGCACCTCGGGCATGGGCGGCAGGCCCGGGGCAATGACCACGGTAATCGCCAGGGCGAAGTACAGACGCACGCGACGCGGCACCAGGGTAGTACCGAAGATCGGCATCACCATCAGCAGCGCAGTGACCCGGAACAGCGGCAGCATGAAGCTCGCCACCCAGGTACTGATCTGGGTGTCGGTCAACGCCAGCAGGGACATCGGCTCAGCCGATCAGTTGAGGAATACTGCCGTACAACTGACGGATGTATTCCATGAAGGTTTGCACCAGCCAAGGGCCGGCGACGATCAGGGTCACCAGCATCACCAGCAGGCGCGGCAGAAAGCTCAGGGTCTGCTCGTTGATCTGGGTGGCCGCCTGGAACATGGCCACCATCAAGCCCACCAACAGGCTGGGCACCACCAGCACCGCCACCATCATGGTGGTCAGCCAGAGCGCTTCGCGAAACAGGTCTACCGCGACTTCTGGAGTCATTGTCGAGCACCCGCTAACAAGGTTTTAGACACCGCCGAAACTGCCCGCCAAGGTGCCGATGATCAACGCCCAGCCGTCCACCAGGACGAACAGCATGATCTTGAACGGCAGGGAAATGATCAGCGGCGAGAGCATCATCATGCCCATCGCCATCAGCACACTGGCCACCACCAGGTCGATGATCAGGAACGGGATGAAGATCATGAAGCCGATCTGGAACGCGGTCTTGAGCTCGGAGGTGACGAAGGCCGGCACCAGGATGGTCAACGGCGCCTGGTCGGGACTGGCGATATCAGTACGCTTGGACAGGCGCATGAACAGCTCCAGATCACTGCTGCGGGTCTGCGCCAGCATGAAGTCCTTGATCGGCACCTGTGCCTTGGCCACCGCATCCTGGGCGCTGAGTTTTTCCGCCAGGTAAGGCTGCAAGGCATCCTGGTTCACCCGATCGAATACCGGCGCCATGATGAACATGGTGAGAAACAGCGCCATGCCGGTGAGGATCTGGTTCGACGGGGTCTGCTGCAGGCCCAGGGCCTGACGCAGGATCGAGAAGACGATGATGATCCGGGTGAAGCTGGTCATCAGCATGACGAACGCGGGGATGAAGCTCAGCGCGGTCATGATCAGCAGGATCTGCAGGCTGACCGAGTATTCCTGCTGACCGCTGGCATTGGTGCCCAGGGTGATCGCCGGGATCGACAACGGGTCGGCAGCCAGCGCCAGCGGCGCCGCCAACATCAGTGCCAACGTCAAGATGATGCGCAACGGCATTACTTCTTATCCTTCTGATCCTTGCCCAACAGCTCCATCAGGCGCTGGGCGAACTCGGGCGTCGCCTGCTCGGCACTGGGCACCTGCACCGGCTCTTTGAGTACATGCAGTGGGGTGATGGTGCCCGGGGTCAGGCCCAGCAGGATCTGCTCATTGCCCACCTGCACCAGCACCAGGCGATCCCGCGGCCCCAGGGCCCGGGAACCGATCAGCTCGATCACCTGGCCCTTGCCCGCAGGGCCGGCCTGCTGCACCCGGCGCAACAGCCAGGCGAGAAAGAAGATCAAACCGATCACCAGCAGCAGGCCCAGCACCAGCTGGGTCAACTGGCCACTGACGCTGCCTGCCGCGGGCGCCGCAGCCGCGGCACTCGCCACCGGCTCCGCAGCCAGGGCGCTCAGAGGCAAACCGAGCACAACGCCAAGCAGCCTGTTCACTTAGCGCAGCTTCTTGATGCGTTCGCTGGGGCTGATCACGTCGGTCAGGCGGATGCCGAACTTTTCGTTGACCACCACCACCTCGCCGTGAGCGATCAGGGTGCCGTTGACCAGCACGTCCAGCGGTTCGCCGGCCAGGCGGTCAAGCTCGATCACCGAACCCTGATTGAGCTGCAACAGGTTGCGGATGTTGATATCGGTGCTGCCCACTTCCATGGAGATCGACACCGGAATGTCGAGAATCACATCCAGGTTAGGGCCGTCCAGACTGACCGGCTCGTGACTCTTGGGCACGCTGCCAAACTCTTCCATCTGCATACGCCCGGAACTTGACGCAGTCCCCGCATCCGCCGCCAGCAGAGCATCGATATCCGCTTGACCGGCATCACCGGTTTCTTCCAGCGCAGCAGCCCATTCGTCGGCCAGTGCCTGGTCGTCCTGGGAGTTAATTTCGTCAGCCATCATGGGTCCTCGACGGGCAAAAATTCATTGAACAGCAAACAGGTTGGAGCGCCGCTCAACGGCGCTCGATCGGCTCGATCACTTGCAGCGCCAGGTTGCCCTTGTGGGAACCCAGCTTGACCTTGAACGACGGTACGCCGTTGGCACGCATGATCATGTCTTCCGGCAGCTCCACCGGAATCACATCGCCCGGCTGCATGTGCAGGATGTCCCGCAGGCGCAACTGGCGACGGGCCACGGTGGCGCTCAGCGGCACGGCCACATCCAGCACGTCCTCGCGCAGGGCCTTGCTCCAGCGCTCGTCCTGGTCGTCCAGGTCGGACTGGAAGCCGGCATCGAGCATTTCCCGGATCGGCTCGATCATCGAGTACGGCATGGTCACGTGCAGGTCGCCGCCGCCGCCATCGAGTTCGATATGGAAGGTCGACACCACGATGGCTTCGCTGGGACCGACGATGTTGGCCATGGCCGGGTTCACTTCGGAGTTTATGTACTCGAAGTTGACCGGCATGATCGCCTGCCAGGCTTCCTTCAGATCGACGAAGGCCTGCTCCAGCACCATGCGCACCACCCGCAGCTCGGTCGGGGTGAATTCACGCCCTTCGATCTTGGCGTGGCGGCCGTCGCCACCGAAGAAGTTGTCCACCAGCTTGAACACCAGTTTGGCGTCGAGAATGAACAACGCCGTGCCACGCAGCGGTTTGATCTTCACCAGGTTGAGGCTGGTGGGCACGTACAGCGAGTGCACGTACTCACCGAACTTCATGACCTGCACGCCACCTACCGCCACATCGGCGGAGCGCCGCAGCATGTTGAACATGCTGATCCGGGTGTAGCGGGCGAAACGCTCGTTGATCATTTCCAGGGTCGGCATGCGTCCGCGGACGATGCGATCCTGGCTGGTCAGGTCGTAGCTTTTGACACTGCCGGGTTCGGCAGCGTGTTCGGTCTGTACCAGACCGTCGTCGACGCCATGGAGCAGCGCATCGATCTCATCCTGGGACAGCAGGTCCTGCACGGCCATGTCGTGTTCCTACTGCAGTACGAAGTTAGTAAAGAGCAACTGCTCGACCACCACTTTGCCCACCTCTTTCTGCGCCACTTCCTGGACGCTGGCCGTAGCCTTCTGGCGGAGCATTTCCTGACCGACCGGAGTCGCCAGAGTGTCGAAACTCTGTCCGGAGAAGAGCATCACCAGGTTGTTGCGGATCACCGGCATGTGCACTTTCAGGGCATCCAGATCGGCCTGGTTACGTGCCAGCAGGGTAATGCTCACCTGCATGTAGCGCTGCCGGCCGTTCTGCGTGTAGTTGACGACAAAGGCCGGAGCCATGGGCTCGTAGATCGCCGCCTGCTTGACGTTGCTGGCGGTTTCCGCAACCGGGGCGGGCTTGCTCTGGGAGCTGTGCATGAAGTACCAGGTGGCGCCGACCGACAGGCCGATGGCCAGCAACAACGCCAGGACAATCAAGAGGATAAGCTTGAGTTTGCTTTTCCCTGCGGTGGGTTTCTCTGCTGCTTCGCTCTTCGCCATGCCAATAATCCGTCACTATTCGGGGGTTCACAGTCGCACGGCAAGGCAAGAGCAAGTGTTATGCCAGATTTGTCTGGAATGCGGGGATGAGCTGCGGGGAGGAAGAAGCAAGGGCCATGGCGAGAGGATCGCCATGGCCCCTTTGTCACTCAATCAAGCGTAATAGTCGACCGCGCTGGTACCGATGACCGTCTGCACGGGCGCGGTCACTTCAGCCACGCCATGGGGCAACTCTTCGTCGCCACCGTCCAGGCGCGTGCCACTGGCGCTGGAGCCACTGCGGCGAGCCTGCTCCTGCTGGGCCTGCTCCTGCCCCTGCCAGCCGCGGGACTGATCGGATACGTTGACGTCCACCTGCCCCAGCCCTTGCTGGTTGAACATGTCGCGCATGCGGTGCATCTGCCCTTCCAGGGCTTCGCGAACGCCGGCATGGGCACTCATGAAGGTCACCTGGGTCTGCTGGTCCGGGATCATGTGCACGCGAATATCCAGGCGCCCCAGCTCCGCAGGCTGCAACTGGATGTCCGCCGACTTGAGGTTGGCACTGGACAGGTACATCACCCGGTTGACCACCTCATCGGTCCAGCCGCTCTGGTGCATGGCCAGGGGCTGGTTGACCGGCACCGCGTTGGCGGTCTTGGGCGTTGCCGCCTGAGTCAGCGCCGCCAGGCGATTGGCGAAATCATCCACCCGGGTATCGCTGGATGCCCCCTTGAGGTCTTTCAGTCCATCGGCAATCAGACCGGTGAAGGCCTTTTCGCCGCCTTGTTCAGTACCGCCTTTGCCGGCCTGCTGCTCCAGCATGCCGACCATGGCGTTGGCAAAGTTCTGCACCGACGCCAACTGGCCCTCGGTATTGGCGCTTGCGGGTGCGGCCTTGGGCTGAGCCTGGCTGGAAGCCGAGACGTGACCGCCCTGCTCCATGGCCAGACGCACTGCCGGCATGGAATCCAGAGGATCGGCCTCAGGATCGAACACAGCCTTGGGCGGCTCGGCCGGAGGAGCCACCGCTGGCACTGCCGCGGCCACTACCGCCGGCACTACCACGGGCACTTCAACCTGGGGTTGCGGCGCAACCGGCGGCGGCACTTCGGCGACCTGAGGTTGCGGCTGGATCGCTGGCAACAGACCAGGATCCAGCAGCGCCGGATTTACCGAGGCATCGGCCTGGGTGTTATCGACCGGCTGGCTGTCAGTCGACTTGCTGTCGGCCGGCTTGCTGTCGTCACTGGCAGTGCTGGCAGTTTTGCTGTCGCTGTTCGTCGACTTGTCGGCAGGCAAGGATTTGCCGCTATCGGCAACCACGGGCTGCGACGCGGCAGACTGATTGCTGGCGATATCATTCTTTGGACTATTGTCGGTGCCCTTGTCTCGCACCGGCTTGGGCGAGTTGTCGGCAAAGCTCGGCGACTTGCCTAGCGGCTTGCTCTGGGCCTCCTTGGCATAGAGCTGGGCGAAGCTGGACGCCTTGTCACCAGGCTCGGCAACGCTTGCCAGGGGGCTGGCAGGAGTCGCTTGAGTCTTGGACTTAGCGCTGGCCTGAGCGGTGGCCTGAAGAAGCGTATTAGGGGTAACAGCCATGGGACAGTCTCCGCTGCACGGGGATCGTAGGTACAGTCACGAGACTTTATTGCAAAGGTCGAGCCAGTTTCCTCAACCGGCTGAAAAAATATTGCTCAACAGTGAAAGCGCTGCAGTTCCTGCTGGCACAAGCGCCGGACAATGGCGAACTCGCCATCAATTTCCCCGACCAGGCGGGCTATGCCATCAGTGGCGGACTGCCCGGCCCGCAACTCCAGCTCATGGCAGAGTTCCGCCAGGCGGATGGCCCCCATGTTGCTGCTGCTGCCCTTGAGGCTGTGAGCGGTGGCCACCAGTTGCAGCGCGTCCTCGGACTGCTGCAGCAGCCGCACTCGCTCCTCTGAATCGCAGACGAAAGTATCCAGCAGGATGGGGTATTCATCCTCCATGACTTCCTGCAATGCATCGAGTACCGTGTGGTCCAGATGTATCTCAGCCACTTGTTCACTCCTTGATCAAGAACCCTCGGGATTATGCCAGAGCGTCCCAGGAAAACTCCACGCAGACACTGCGCCCATCGTCCGACCACAAAGCCTCGCGGCTCATCTGTCGGATCAGGCTGACCCCGCGCCCCGAAAGCCGTCCGGCATCGTTGGGACGAGCCAGAACGGCCGCCACATCAAAGCCCTCGCCGCTGTCCTCGACCCGCACCACCAGCCGCCCTCCCGCCCCCTGCGGCTGTACCTGCAGGTGCACCCGGACAAAACCTTCCTGCAATTGCTCCAGCCTCGTCGCGCGCTCACGGTAGTAGCGGGTAAAACCCTCGGCATCGCGCTTGAGCCGGGAATCGAGCTTGAGCACTCCATGCTCCAGAGCATTGGAATAGAGCTCGGCCAGAACACTGTAAAGAGCCCCGCTCTGAGAGCGCAGACCGTGTACTTCAAGCAGCAGCTGCAACAGGTATGGCAGCGGATTGAAGCGCTTGAGGGTGGCGGCGCGAAACTCGAAACTCAACGACCAGTCCAGTGGACAGGACTGGCCGCTGTCGGAGTACACCGGAGCCGGCGGCGTCAACCTGGGGAACTCCGGCAACCCGACCTCGACCATGCTCACATCATCCCGGGCATTGCCACCAAAGCTCTCCAAGGCCTGCTGGACCTCCTCGAACAGTCGCTCCGGCTGGCGGTTGGCGGCAAACACCCGATGCAGTCGATCCACGCCAAACAGCTCATCCTCGGCATTGCAGGTGTCGATCACCCCGTCTGACAACAGGAACACCCGGTCCCCGGGCACCATGGAGAACACCTCGGTACGATCCTCGAACGCCTCGGCACTCAATATTCCAAGGGGCAGATGCTGCGCCACAAGGGGCGTGCGCGCGTCACTGGCATGGCGATACAGATAGCCCTCAGGCATGCCGCCGTTCCACACCTCCACTGACCGTCGCTGGTAACTCAGGCACAACAGGGTCGCGCAACAGAACATGTCCACCGGCAGGATGCGCTTGAGCTTGGCGTTCATCTCCCGCAGGGTTTCCGACAAACCGTAGCCCTTGGCGGTCATGCCATAGAACACCTCGGCCAGAGGCATCGCCCCCACGGCCGCGGGCAAACCGTGCCCGGTGAAATCCCCCAGCAGCACATGCATGTCCCCCGCCGGGGTATAGGCCGCCAGCAACAGATCGCCATTGAACAGCGCATAGGGCGATTGCAGGTAGCGGATGTTCGGCGCATCCAGGCAGCCAGAATGGGCCACCTTGTCGAACACCGCCTTGGCCACGCGCTGCTCGTTGAGCAGGTAATCGTGGTGGCGGGTAATCTGATCGCGCTGCGCCAGCACGGTTTCCTGCAGGCGACGCAATCGGTCCATGGCATTGATCTTGGCGCCAAGGATCACCGGGTTGTACGGCTTGGCCAGAAAGTCGTCGCCACCGGCCTCCAGGCAACGGGCAAGCGCCTCGCTCTCGCTCAGTGAGGTCAGAAAGATGATCGGCACCAGAGTCTCGCCCGCCAGGGCCTTGATCCGCCGCGCCGCCTCGAAACCGTCCATCACCGGCATCAGCGCATCCATCAACACGATCTGTGGTCGCCGCTGCTCGAACAGCGCCAGGGCCTCGGCACCATTGCTGGCCGCCAGCACCTGATGCCCCTGGCGCCGAATAATGCTGGACAGCAGCAAACGGTCCGCCGCGCCATCTTCGGCAATCAGCACGCACAGGGGCTCGGCCATCGAGCGCAGCCCACTCAACTGATGTCGAAAAGCTTGTCGAAATTGGAGATGGCGAGAATCTTGCGCACATCCGAGTTGCTGTTGATCACCCGGACATCGGCATTGTCGCCGCCGGCATGGTCACGCAACAGTAGCAGCATGCCCAGGGCAGAGCTGTCGAGGTAGGTAGCCTCCTTGAGGTCCACCACGATGGACTCCGGCGTCCGATTGAGCCGCTCGTAGGATTCGCGAAACTCCTGATGACGCCCGAAATCGAAGCGCCCACGGATGGAGATCGTGAGTTTCTGACCGTCCGGGGATATTTCTGTAACGACCGACATGTGACTGCTTCCTTGTCATTGACGACGTTTAGAAGGTTTAGCACCCACCGGGCAGACGAACAACCTGCAGACGAAAAATGAGCGCTATCAGTAGGGATTCTGACGGGGCAGACGCTGGGAAAGTTCATCCAGCAGCTTCTGTTCGCGCTTGTCCTCAAGCGCCCGAGCCTCGTCGATATAGCGCTGCACCAGCTTGCGCAACCCTTCCACCCGGGCATAAGCCTGCTGCCAGGCCTCCCGCGCGCGATCGAGGTTGTTCTGATGCCAGGCCAGGCTTTGCCGCTGCTGGGCCACCGCGGTGTCCAACTGACTGAGAAAGTACTGGTAGTTCATCAGCCAGTGACCGCTGACGCCCAGCTTGCCACGCTCGACCCACTGCTCCTGGTAATCACCGCGAAAGCGCTCCAGGTCCCCCAGCTTGCTCTCGGCCACGCGCACCTGCCCATGGAAGTATTCCAGGCGCTGGGCAGCGGTACGCTCGGCGCTTTCAGCCATGTCCACCACCGGCGCCAGACGCGCCGCACGGCTATCGGCCATGGCCGGTTAACCGCCCGTCGCCGGAGCGAACAGCATCTCCAGATGGGTTTGGCTGTGGCCCAGGCTGACGTTGTCGTTCAACCCCTGGCGCAGGTAGGCAACCATGGCCGGCTGCAGGGAAATCGCCGTGTCGGTATCGCGATCACCGCCTGCCACATAAGCGCCGACGCTGATCAGATCCCGCGCCTGCTGATAACGCGACCATAGCTGTTTGAAGTACTGGGCCCGCGCCATGTTGTCGGGGCTGATCACCGCCGGCATGACCCGGCTGATGGAGGCTTCGATGTCGATGGCGGGATAATGCCCCTCCTCCGCCAGGCGCCGGGACAGCACGATATGCCCGTCGAGCACGCCTCGGGCCGAGTCGGCGATAGGGTCCTGCTGGTCATCACCCTCGGACAGCACGGTGTAGAAGGCCGTGATCGAACCACCGCCGGCCTCGGCGTTACCGGCCCGCTCCACCAGCTTGGGCAGCTTGGCGAACACCGAGGGCGGATAACCCTTGGTGGCGGGCGGCTCACCAATGGCCAGGGCGATTTCCCGCTGGGCCTGGGCGAAACGAGTCAGGGAATCCATCAGCAACAGGACATTCTTGCCCTTGTCGCGAAAATATTCGGCGATCCGCGTGCAGTACATTGCCGCCCGCAGCCGCATCAGCGGCGCGTCGTCCGCCGGCGAAGCCACCACCACCGAACGCTTGAGGCCTTCTTCGCCCAGGATGTGCTCGATGAACTCCTTGACCTCACGCCCCCGCTCACCGATCAGCCCGACCACGATGATGTCGGCCTCGGTGAAGCGGGTCATCATGCCCAGCAGCACACTCTTGCCCACACCGGTACCGGCGAACAGGCCAAGACGCTGGCCTCGACCCACTGTCAATAAACCGTTGATGCTGCGAATCCCCACATCCAGCGGCTGACTGATGGGATCGCGCTTGAGGGGGTTGATGGTCGGACCATCCATCGGCACCCAGTCTTCGGCGCGCATGGAACCCTTGCCGTCCAGTGCCCGACCGGCGCCATCCAGCACGCGCCCGAGCATGCTCATGCCCATGGGCAGGCGCCCGGTGTCGGCCTGAGGCACCACGCGGGCACCCGGCGCAATCCCGGCGACGCTGCCCACCGGCATCAGGAACACCTTGCCCCCGGAGAACCCCATGACTTCGGCCTCGACCTGGACCGGATGATAGCTGTCATCGTTGATCACCAGGCAACGAGTGCCCATGGCGGCGCGCAATCCTTCCGCTTCCAGGGTCAGGCCGACCATGCGCAGCAGACGCCCTTCCAGGATGGGCTGCCCTGGCAGCTTGACGGCCTCGGCGTAGCCCCCCAGGCGCTTGCCGAAACTGGTGCGTTCAAGGCGCATCAGCAGCTTCCGCAGGCTCGGGGTGCTCGGTAGCGAAAGACTGCTCGGGATCGATATCCACCACCGACGGCGTCCGCGAACCCAGATCCAGGCTCAGGTCCGCAGCACCCGGGTGCAGCGATTGCTCGTGCATCCGATCGAACAATTGATCCATGGCCTGGGTGATACGAGTTTCGACGCTGGCATCGATGCGACTGTGCTCGGTTTCAACCCGGCAGCCGCCAGGCAGCAGTGCCTCATCCTCGACGATGCGCCAGCTCTCCTCGTGCCGCTCGCGCAGACTCTTGACCTGCTCGAAGTCCCGCGGATTGACATAGAGACGCACATTGCCGACACCCAGGGGCAGCAGCTTGAGGGCTTCGCGCATGACGTGCTCGATCTGGCTGGAATCCATCGCCAATTCACGCTGGATCACCTCACGGGTGACGTGCTTGACCAGTTCCACCAGGGTTTTCTCGATCTGCGTGTCCTGCTCGGCAATAGGCTCGAACAGGTTGACCATCAGTTGCTCAAGGGCCTGCAACTTGGCAGCCAGAGCGACTTCGGCTTCCTGCCGGACCTTGAGCGTCGTGCTGTGAAAGCCTTCTTTCTCGCCGGTGGCGAAACCTTCGTTGTAGGCTTCCTGACGAATGCTCTCGAGCTCTTCAAGGGTCAGCGGCTGGACTTCCTCCAGCGGCACTTCCTCGATCTCCTCCGGAATCTCTTCAGGCTCCGGCTCGGGCTCGGGCGGCTCGGGATCGAAACTGGGCAGCGCCCAGACGTCAAAACCCTCGACGTCCCGGGCACGAATCAGTTCGCTGTGGGACTCATCACTGCTGGACGACATAAAGCGACCTTAGATCATTTCTTCGCCGCCCTTCCCGCCGAGAACGATCTCTCCGGCTTCGGCCATACGGCGGGCAATGGTGAGGATTTCCTTCTGCGCCGTTTCCACGTCGCTGACGCGAACCGGCCCCTTGGCTTCCAGATCGTCGCGCAGCAGCTCCGCCGCACGCTTGGACATGTTCTTGAAGATCTTTTCCTTGACCCCTTCGTCCGAGCCCTTGAGGGCCAGTACCAGCACGTCGGAAGACACTTCGCGCAACAGCGCCTGAATGCCGCGATCGTCGACATCGGCCAGGTTGTTGAACACGAACATCAGGTCTTCGATCTGACCAGACAGGTCCTCGTCGACTTCGCGGATCGAATCCATCAACTGGCCTTCGATCGAACTGTCGAGGAAGTTCATGATGTCGGCCGCACGTTTGATACCACCCAAGGTGGTACGGGAAGCGTTGGAGTTGCCGGAGAACTGCTTCTCGAGGATCTGGTTCAGTTCTTTGAGCGCCGCCGGCTGCACGGTATTGAGCGAGGAAACCCGCAAGATGATATCCAGGCGCGCCTTGTGGTCGAAGTTGCCCAGCACTTCACCGGCCTGATCCGGATCCAGATAGGCGACGACGATGGCCTGGATCTGCGGGTGCTCGTAACGAATCACGTCCGCAACGGCCCGAGGCTCCATCCACTTCAGGCTGTCCAGGCCGCTGGTGTTGCCACCCAGCAGGATGCGGTCGATCAGGCCGTTGGCCTTGTCTTCGCCCAGGGCCTGGGTGAGCATTTTGCGCACGTAGTCATCGGAGCCCACGCCCAGGCTGGTTTGATCGCCGACGATGTCGACGAACTCGCTCATCACCTGCTCGACCTGCTCGCGGTGCACGTTGCCCATCTGCGCCATGGCCACACCCACACGCTGGACCTCTTTGGGCCCCATGTGGCGCAGCACTTGCGCGGCATCGGTGGAACCCAGGGACAGCAGCAGAATCGCGGCTTTGTCGACCCGGGTCAGTTTGGCGGTAGCGGCTCGGGTATCACTCATCTGCGTTAATCCACTCTTTCACGACCTGAGCCACACGACCCGGGTCTTCAGCCACCAGACTCTTGATTGCGTTCAACTGAGCGTCATAGCCCTCGCTCGGGCTCGGCAGCAGAATGCTTTGCGGGCCACCTAGGCTGACGCGATCATTGGCCAGCTCGCCATCCAGGCCGCCCATGCCGCCCAGCTCGACATCACTGCCAAGACCTGCCAATTGCTTGTCTTTGCCACCGCCGGTGATGTTGTTGAGTACCGGACGCAGGACACCGAACACCAGCACCAGGATGAACAGCACGCCCAGGACCTGCTTGACGATGTCCCAGAACCAAGGTTGCGAATAGAACGGAATATCGGCGACCACCTCTCCACGCTCGGCGGAGAACGGCACGTTGATCACACTGACGCTGTCGCCACGGCTGGCATCGAAACCTACCGCGTCCTGCACCAATCGGGTGAACCGCGCCAATTCGTCGGCGCTCCAGGGAGCACGGGTGGTTTCGCCATTGGCCGGGTTGACCTTGACCTGATCGTCTACCACCACCGCTACCGACAGGCGATTGACCCGTCCCTGCTGCTGCTTGGTGTGGCTGATGGAGCGATCGAGCTCGAAGTTCTTGGTGGATTGTTGACGCTTGTCCGCCGGGTACGGTGCCAGCATCGGCTGACCGGTGGCCGGATCCATGACCTGTTGACCATTGGCATCCAGCAGCGGCTGGCCCGGTTGCACCATGCCCGCGGAGGCAGTGGCGCCCCCGGTGGTTTGCGGCGCCGACGCCGATGATGGCGGCTGGTTGCTCAGAGCGCCCGGCACACCTTGCGGACCATTGCTGCTGGAGCGCTGCTCGTTGACCGACTGCTCGCTGCGCAGCGCCGGCTGATCGGGGTTGAACTGCTCGGAAGTGGATTCCACCGCGCTGAAGTCGATATCCGCCGAGACTTCAGCCTTGTAGCGATCGTTGCCCAGCACCGGCTGCAGAATGTTGTGCACCCGCTGGGTCAGCATGCTTTCCAGGCGACGGCTGTAATCGAACTGCTTGCCGGCCATGGTCAATGCGGAGTTTTCCGCCTGATCGGAGAGCAGGTTGCCCTTCTGGTCGACCACGGTGACCTGGGACTTGCTCAGCTCAGGGACACTGGTGGCCACCAGGTTGACGATGGCCATGACCTGACCCGGCTCCAGAGAGCGACCGGAGTACAGCTCCACCAACACCGATGCGCTGGGCTTGCGCTCGTCACGCACGAACACCGAGCTTTTCGGAATCGCCAGGTGCACGCGGGCGCCCTTGACGTTGTTCAGGCTGGAGATGGTCCGGGCCAGTTCGCCTTCCAGACCGCGACGATAGCGGGTCGCCTCCATGAACTGGCTGGTACCCAGGCCCTGGTCCTTATCGAGGATCTCGAAGCCGACGTTACCGTCTCCCGGCGCCACGCCAGCGGCAGCCAGCTTCATGCGAGCTCGGGACAAATCATCGGCCTTGACCAGCAAGGCACCGGAATTGGGCTCGACGGTGTAAGGGATGTCGGCAGAAGCCAGGGTATCCATGACTTGCTTGGCATCCATACCGGCCAGGCTGCCGTACAGCGGCCGGTAATCGGGCTGCTGCGACCACAGCACCACGGCAAAACCGATCGCCACGCTGGCGGCCAGGCCTACCAACAGGCCAACCTGACGCAGCATGGTCATCTGGGACAGGTTTTCCAGGAAGGACAGACCGAACAGCGGCGGTTTACCGTCTATCGGGGTGGCCTTGGCCGGTACGTTATCGGCGACTGCTTCTGCCATGACTCAATCTCGTCCTTAAACCGGCATCTGCATGATGTCTTGATAGGCTTGAACCAGTTTGTTGCGCACCTGGGTCAAAGCTTGAAAAGACACACTGGCCTTCTGCGAGGAAATCATCACGTCAGTCAGGTCGACACCGCTTTTGCCAATTTCAAAAGCGCTGGCCAGCTGATTGGAAGCCTGCTGAGTGTCATTGACCTTGTTCACGGCCTGACCAAGCATGTCCGCGAAGCTACTGCCGCCGACTTCTGCCACTGCGGCGGATTTAGGCTGCGACATCGCGTCCATCTGCATGGCCCGCATATCCAGCATCAACCGATTAAATTCAACACCTTGGCTCATGGTCTACTCTCTCTGACGACCCGCAATTTTTTGACACTCACTGTGCGGTTAGTGAGGTCTTAGCAACAAGGGTGCCAGCTCCATGGCCTTGCGCGACAAAAGCCCGTCCGAGGCTTCGCCGATGAACGATCAAGTAGCAAACAGATAGGCTTCGACATCCATTCCGGCGTCACGCATCTGCGCCAACTTGTAACGCAGGGTGCGCGGACTGATCCCCAATCGCTCCGCCGCTTCCTTGCGACGCCCGCGCTCGGAACGCAAGGTATCGATGATCATCTGGAATTCCCGGCGCCGCAGATCGTCGCCCAGGCCGCCCGACTCCTGAGGCGCACCCTCAACGGCATTGACCACGCCGCGCGGCGCCGACTGACCGGCCACCGACAAAGCCGGCAGCGGCGCACAGGCGACCGGCCCGGCCAGGCAGAAGTCCTCCGGCTGGATCAGCCCCCCTTGCTGCAGGATCAGGGCTCGCTGCAAGGCATTGTCCAGCTCGCGAACATTGCCCGGCCAAGGATAAGCCAGCAGGCAGGCCTGAGCCTCGGCAGAGAGTCTGGCAGCCGCATGCTTCATTTTATTGACGTGCTTGGCCAACAATCGCTCGGCCAGCGGCAGGATATCGGCGGTCCGCTCGCGCAACGGGCGCCATGCCAGGGGAAATACCGACAGGCGATAGTACAGGTCTTCACGGAAGCGCCCGGCCGCCACCTCCCCCGCCAGATCGCGGTTGGTGGTGGCCACTACTCGGATATCCAGGGTGATCGGCTTGCGGGCACCAACCCGCTCCACCTCGCGCTCCTGCAAGACCCGCAGTAACTTGGCCTGCAGCCCCAGGGGCATTTCGGAGATTTCATCCAGAAGGATGGTGCCGCCATCGGCCTGCTCGAACTTGCCAGGCTGGGCCGCAATGGCACCGGTAAAGGATCCTTTCTCATGCCCGAACAGGGTGGCTTCAAGCATGTTGTCGGGAATCGCTGCGCAGTTGATGGCAATGAAAGGCTGGCTGGCCCGATGGGAATGCTGATGGATATAGCGCGCCAGCACTTCCTTGCCGGTGCCGGACTCGCCAGAGATCAGCACCGTGGAATCACTGCGAGCCACGCGCGCGGCCAACTCCAGCAACTGGGCACTGGCCGGCTCGAAAGCCACCGGCCCCTCACCGTCACTTGCCCCCAGGCAACCCAAGGCATGACGAGCCACCAGCTCCAGCAACGCCTTGGGCTCGAAGGGCTTGACCAGATAATCGGCAGCTCCCTGGCGCATGGCTTCCACGGCACGCTCGACGGCGCCATGAGCGGTCATCAGCAACACCGGCAGTTGCGGCTGACGGGCACGCAGCAGCCCCAGCAACTGGTGGCCGTCCATACCCGGCATGTTCACATCACTGACCACCAGACTGAAGGACTCGACGGCTACCGCCTCCAGCGCCTCTTCCGCGCTGCCAACCGCCTGGTAGTCATGACCGGCCAGCAGCAGGGTATCCGCCAGGGCTTCGCGCAAAGCACGATCGTCTTCGACCAGTAGAACCTTGATTGCCATTGATTTCACTCCACTCCATGAGCACTGGAGAACAGCGGCAGCGTCACCAGCGCACAAGTACCGCGCCCAGGACGCGAACGCAGGGACAATTCTCCCTGATGAGCACGGGCCACCGCCTTGACCACGGTCAGACCAAGCCCGGTGCCATTGGCCTTGGTGGTGAAAAACGGCTCGCCCAAGCGCTCCAGAACCGCAGCGTCAATTCCGCTGCCACTGTCACTGATGCACAACCTGAGGGTGTCACCCCGGGTATACAGGTGCACTTTGAGTCGCGCCGCACCCGCACTGGCCTGCACGGCGTTTTCGATCAGATTGAGCAAGGCACCAACCAGGGTGTCGCGATTGCACAGCAACTCCCCTTGATGACTGTCGCACTGCCAGCGCACGGCAACGTCCTGGACATGCGTCAGGGCGGCAGCCTGCAACGACTGCAGCAGCGATTTGGGGGACAGTCGATCGGTCAGGGGCAATTCGCCACGGGCGAATACCAGCATGTCGCGCACCTGATGCTCCAGCTCATGCAAGCGCTCCTTGAGCCGCCCGGCGAAACGCTGATGGGTGGCCAGTGGCAGCTCCTGCTCGGTGAGGTGGCTGGCATACAGCAAGGCCGCCGAAAGAGGGGTGCGAATCTGATGCGCCAGGGAGGCGACCATCTTGCCCAGGGAGGACAGGCGCTCGTGACGAGCCAGTTGATCCTGCAGATGACGGGTTTCAGTCAAGTCGTTGAGCAACACCAGTTGCCCTGGCTCGGCATCCAGCGAACGGGTAGCAATCGACAGGCGCCGACCGTCGCGCAGGGAAATTTCATGACCATCGTCCTCGCGGGGTGCAAAGCTGCGGGCGATGATGTTGCGCCACAGCTCGCCTTCCAGGGGCAAGCCCAAAAGATCACAGGCCGCCGGGTTGGCCTCGCTGACGATACCCTGGCCATCGATGACGATGACGCCACCCGGCAACAGGTCGAGAAGATTCTGCAGACGGTTGGCCAGACGCTCTTTTTCCGCCAGTTCCTGCATGCGCTGGGCGCTGACCACGGCCAGCTCGCCCTTGAGCTCGGTCACCCTGGCCTCGAGCATGCTGTAGGAGTCAGTAAGTTGGCTCGACATCTGGTTGAACAAGGCGAAGGCCTGCTCAAGACCCAGCCGGCTCGCCTGCTCTACGGACGACGATGTCCCCGGTGCATCGGGGACAGGAGACATCTGGGCGGCTTGGGGCATCGTGCTCTCTCGCTTGGCTGACCGTCAGTTAAACGGAACGTTGCAAGAGACTTAGCAATACCCGTGCCTAAAAAAAACCACCCAGTTTTCAACGACTTGAAAAACAGGCGTCAATCATCCGCCTGTTCATCACCTTCACGACGGCTCATGCCGTACTTGCGCATCTTCTCCACCAGGGTCGTACGACGGATGCGCAGGCGCTCGGCGGCTCGCGCCACGATGCCATTGGCATCATCCAGGGCTTGCTGGATCAACCCCTGCTCCAGACTACCGAGGTAATCCTTCAGATCCAGGCCTTCCGGCGGCAGCATGGCAGTGGCGGCGAAGTCCGGCGCATGACCATTGATCGCCACTCGCTCTTCCAGATCGCTACGCAAGCTGTCCACCAATTGCTCGTCTTCATCATCGACGTAGCGGAATTTCTTGGGCAGCTCGACCACACCAATCACCCCGTATGGATGCATGATCGCCATGCGCTCCACCAGGTTGGCCAACTCCCGGACGTTGCCCGGCCAGCCATGCCTGCACAGCGACATGATGGCGGCGGAATTGAAACGAATCGAACCGCGCTTTTCATGCTCCATGCGCGAAATCAATTCATTCATCAGCAGCGGAATATCTTCCACTCGCTCACGCAACGGCGCCATCTCGATGGGAAACACATTAAGGCGGTAGTACAGATCCTCACGGAAGGTTCCGACCTCGATCATGCTTTCCAGGTTTTTGTGGGTGGCGGCAATGATTCGCACATCGACACCCTGGGTCTTGTTGCTCCCCACACGCTCGAAGGTCCGCTCCTGCAGCACCCGTAGCAGCTTGACCTGCATCGGCAACGGCATATCGCCAATTTCATCCAGGAACAGAGTGCCGCCATTGGCCAGCTCGAAGCGACCGGCACGACTGGTAATCGCCCCTGTGAACGCACCCTTCTCGTGACCAAACAGCTCGCTTTCCAGCAGCTCGGCAGGGATAGCTCCGCAATTGACCGGAACAAAAGGCGCATCCCGGCGCTTGGAGTGATAGTGCAGATTGCGCGCTACCACTTCCTTGCCGGTTCCCGACTCTCCGAGGATCAACACACTGGCGTCAGTATCCGCGACCTGCTGCATCATCTGCCGCACATGCTGGATAGCGCGACTGGTGCCTACCAGGCTGCGAAACAGGTTGGGCTCGCGGTGACGGCCGCGCTCGCGGGCCTGATCGTACATCTCACGATAGACCTGGGCGCGGTGCAGGGAATCAAGCAACTTGCTGTAGCTGGGGGGCATTTCCAGAGTGGAAAGCACTCGACGACGCTGGTCTTCTGGCAAGTCGATGGAAGAATTTTCGCCCATTAACAAAACCGGAAGGAACTCATCCCAGGTCGAGAGTGTCTTTAACAGGCCCAGAAGCGCACCAGGAGCATTTACGGTCCCGATGAGGACGCAAATCACTTCACGACTTGACGACAAAGAGCCGACAGCCTGCTGCCAGTCATGGCTACCGCAGGGTAAATTTTCTTCGCCGAGAAAATTTAAAATCACCGCCAAGTCGCGGCGGCGCACGCTATCGTCATCGATCAGCAGAATTTTGGTTTCACGCCACATGCAATAGCAACTTCCCTAGTCAACTCAATGCCCAGAATAAGGGGGCAAGCTAGACGCGCTCGTAGGCATTTTCTGCCTTGTAGACGCCTGAAATCTGAAAACAGCCACTAGTTAAGTCAAAAATGCGTGCACAGTCAAATTTATGGCGCGCAACGTTCGGACTAACTCAACATTAACCGAACAAATGGTAAACCTTTGCCGCGTTTTGTGCTTGGGTGATCTGCGACATCTCGTCGACTATCGCCTGACGCTCGCCGGTTGCCACCTCAAGCAGCTGTCGGTAAACCCCCAACAACTCTTCCAAATTGTCACGCAAAGCGACCTCATCGACCTGAGCCTCGCCGAGCACGTCCTCCATGCACGAACGACAAGCCAGATCCAACTCACCAATGGCTTGCCAATTGCGCTCAGCAAGGGCATCAACCAAAGCCTCGCGAGTTTCCTCGATACGTTGCAGGACAGCGCTCATGGTGTTCCTCCTCAGAACTGCGGACCCGGTGCAGCGATGGCATCCCAACCATCCTTGACCGTACGCAGCAGACCGGTAACCTCATCAAGGATCTTCGGATCAGTCTTGATATTGGCTTCAGCCAGACGCTTCATCATGTAAGCATAAAGACTGTCCAGATCCCCCAGAGTGTCCATGGAGTTTTCCAAATCCAGGCCTTCGCGCAAGCCGCCGATGATGCCGATGGCTTTGCTGATGAACAGGCCCTTGTTGGCAGTATCCTTGCGCTCCATCGCACCCTTGGCCTGCGCGATACGATCCAGGCCGCCCTCCATCAACATCTGCACCAGACGATGTGGACTGGCTTCGGAGGTCTGCGCCTGCGCGCCGACTTTCTGATACTGCCGAAGGGCTAACATCGGATTCATGTGATACCTCTTCAAAACTCAAGGGTTCGTATATGTAATGTATCGACGTAACGTCAAAAAACTTTAGGTCAAATGCAAAAGCCCGGAGCGCTTAAAAACGCTGCCGGGCTTTTGGCACAGGCCGGATATTAGCCTTTTTTCTGTGCGTTCAACGCATCGAACATCGAGGTGATGTTACTCGCGGTAGCCTTCAATTTACCCACCAAAGTATCCATGTCGTTATATTTCTTGGTGAGCACAGCAGTCAGAGATTCCACCCGACGATCCAACGCTAACTGATCATTGCTCAGCTTGGTCTTGGTCCGCGCCAAGGCATCGTTACGAGTATCAAGTATTCCCCCTGTCTGGGTATAAGGAGTGATCGCCTTGGTCATCCGCTCCAGAAGGCCGTTATCACCCGTGAAGAGATTCTGAACCTCACCACCCAGCTTCTTGTCATTCATCGCCTGATCGAACTTGACGGAGTTGAAGTTCAAGTTACCGGTCTTCTGATCCGTAGTGATGCCCAACTGCGACAGAACGGTCAGACGGTCTCCATTACCGCTCTCAGCCAATGGGCCACGCATAGCCGCCAAAATCGAACGCGGCATGGCATCACCAGTCAGAGCAGCAGCAACAGTTGGCTTGCCATTATCGTCCAGAGAAGGCTTGGTGTATGAAGTAATGGCTGTGGAGACAGCATTGTAAGCATCCACGAATTTCTGGATAGACGCCTTCAAGCCATCATTGTTCGGAGCCACTACAACCTGCGACTTACCTGGCGCAACCAAGACCATTGACAGGCCAGAGACGGTCTTATCCAACTTATTGGTAGAACTGGTGATTGCCATACCATCAACAGTGAACTTCGCGTCTTGAGCAAAACCACCTACAACTCCGGAAGAACTTGCGGTGATTGGATCACCTGCCGTGCCCTTGGGCATCAGTTTCGTACCATCAGCCTCCAGCCCCGAAATACCGCTAAGGGTGATATCTGAGCCAGCACCGGTGTTGGAGGAACTAACCACCAGACGGGAACCAAAGCTATCGGTTACCACGTTGGCACTAAAGCCGCTGAACTGATACTTGTTGTTCAGGGCCTTGGCTACAGAATCCAGAGTCGAACCGGCAGGCACATCAAGATTGTAACTCTTGGTTCCCTGGGCAATATTCAACACCCCTGCAGGCACAGCTGCCGAGGAACCACCAGCAAACGCTGAAGTGGCAACCTTGGAACCAGTCGCGATTTGAGTAACTTCGATATTATAAACGCCGTTGACCGCCGAGTTATTGGCCGCAACAGTCAAGGTCTTGGGGTCGGAGGTAGTGGCAGAAAAGCCGGTGAACTGCGGCTGATCCGGATCAGCCAGCGTCTTCATGGTCGACTGAAAGGTCGCCAGCAGTGATTTCAGGGAGCCGATAGCAGAGATCGACGCGGTGTTAGCCGTGGTCCCACGATCAATCTGCCCCTGCTTGGCCGCTTTATCAGCGTTGACCAATGCCTTGACGATAGCGCCGGTGTCCAGGCCGGACCCCAGGCCTGTACCCGGTAAAATTGGACTCGCCATGTAGAACTCCCTTTAGTGTCTCGCCGGTCTTTTGACCACTACAACGCCCAAAAGAACATAGCAACAAAATTCGTGCCAGCTGTCAGACTTTAGCGCTGAACAGCAGACTGCTTGCATCATTCAAACTATTGGCCAGCTTGAGGACTTCTTCGTTGGGGATCTGACGGATCACCTCACCGGAGTCACTGGCAATGACTTTGACGACTACTTTGCCTGAGGGTTCATCAATCGAGAACTCCAGGTTACGCTTGACCGACTGCACAAACTTTTCAATTTCCTGAACGGCCATCTTCAGCTTGTCCTGCTCGCTGGTCGCGTCTTTAGCTTGTTCATCCTTGTCCGCTGCCGCTACTTTCAACCCAGCATCGGTTCGAGGCTTCTCCGCTGCAGGCTCAGCGACTGGCGCTGGCGGCTTGGCAGCTGGATAAGACAAGTTCAGCTTAACGCTCATATCCATGTCCATCACCTCTTGAATGGAAAAAGCGAGAGAGCACGCCAAGCGCACCCCCCCGCCAAAAACTCACCAGCTATTACTGAAGCAGCTTCAGCACAGCGGATGGCAGTTGGTTGGCCTGAGCCAGAACTGCGGTGGAAGCTTGTTGCAGAGTCTGTTGCTTGGTCAACTGAGCAGTTTCAGAAGCGAAGTCGGTATCTTGTACACGACCCAGTGCGGCACTGGCGTTTTCGTTGATGTTCTGCAGGTTGGAGATGGTGCTGGTCAGACGGTTTTGTGCAGCACCGAGGTCAGCACGACTGGCGTTGATAGTCTTCAGAGCGCCGTCGATTGCAGTAACAGCGGCCGAGAAGTTGGTTTCAGCAACCGCGCTGTCGGAACCGGCGATGGTGATTGCCGAACCAACCCCCAAAGTGTTGGCGTCGAAGCTGGCGCTCAGAGTCAGAGTGATCTGGTTGGTGCTGCCAGTGTTGGAGCCGACCTGGAAGGTCATGGTGCTGGCGGTACCGTCGAGCAGGTTCTTGCCGTTCAGGTTGGTGCTGCCCGAAATACGGGTCAGTTCAGCACTCATCTGCGAGAACTCTTTGTTCAGAGCATCACGATCGTCGGAGCTGTTGCTGTCGTTTCGCGACTGAACGGCCAGTTCACGCATACGCTGCAGAATGTTGGTTTGTTCCTGCATCGCGCCTTCAGCAGTCTGGGCGATGGAGATACCGTCGTTGGCGTTTTTGATCGCCATAGTCTGACCACGGATCTGCGAAGTCATACGAGTAGCAATTTGCAGGCCGGCGGCATCGTCTTTGGCGCTGTTGATTTTCAGGCCGGAGGACAGACGAGTCATCGAAGTCGACAGTGCGTCGGAAGCCTTGTTCAGGTTTTTCTGAACGCTCAACGATGTGACGTTAGTATTTACGGTTAAAGCCATGACGAATTCCTCGTTGGTTGGGTACTGCGGCTTCCGGCCCTGGCAACCGCCGGGTGTGGCCTAGAGAACCTTCGTAATAGTTATCGTCGCCGTAGCAGGTTGCTTGAGGCTTTTTTTAAAAAAATTTACTAGCAGACGGCCACCCCTAATAAAACAAGGGTTTAAACAACAAAAAGCGATAAAAATGGCGCCAGAAAATCCGCCACCCAAAAAAAGGGACAAAAAAAACGCCGCCGGCATGACCGGCAGCGCTTCTACATAAGCCCGAAGCGTCAGTCGCGATGGATGATCGCCGAGCCCCAGGACAAACCAACACCAAAGCCGCTAAGGGCCACACGCTTCCAGGTGGAAGGCAGGACATGCCGCTCCAGCAGCAGCGGAATGCTAGAAGAAACGGTATTGCCAGTCTCGACCATGTCCTTGATGAACTTCTCCGGCTCGCCCTCGAAGCGCCGGGCCACCGCGTCGACAATCGCCGCGCTGCCTTGGTGGATGCAGAACGCGTCGATCTGGCTTTCCTCCAACCCCGACTCTTCGAGCAGCTCATGCAGGTGCGCCGGCACCTTCAGCAAGGCGAAATTGAAGACCTGCCGGCCGTTCATGAAGAACACCCCGTCGCTGACCTTCAGGTGCGGCGCCCCGGAACCGTCGGTGCCGAACTTGGCCTTACCCAATTGCCAGGGCGCGTCGTCGGCCATCCAGGTGACGGTGGCTGCATCGCCGAACAGCATCGTGGTATTGCGGTCTTCGGGATCGACAATCTTAGAGTAAGGGTCGGCGGTCACCAACAGGCCGTTTTTCAGGCCCGCAGCCTCCATGAAGC
Source organism: Pseudomonas sp. TKO26 (assembly GCF_003225665.1). Lineage (NCBI taxonomy): Bacteria > Pseudomonadati > Pseudomonadota > Gammaproteobacteria > Pseudomonadales > Pseudomonadaceae > Pseudomonas > Pseudomonas sp. TKO26. The sequence continues at coordinate 72,545 of NZ_QKLN01000039.1, read as the reverse complement.
CTTTCATGGCGTACAGGCCGTAAACGTACCCGGAACAGCCCAGGGAAATATCGAAAGCGGCCACATGGGTCGGCAGGCCCAGCTTGTCCTGAACAATTGCGGCAGTGTGGGGCAAGCCTTCTTCATCACCGTTCTGGGTCACGACAATCAGTGCGTCGATGGAGTCGCGCTTGAGCTGCGGATTATTGGCGAACAAGGCATTCACCGCTTCCACACAAAGGTCAGAAGTTTCCTGCGCAGCCTCTTTGCGCGGCAGGAATGCCGAACCGATCTTGCCCAGGATGAACTCTTCATCCTTGGCGAATTTGGCACCCTGAGCGTAGTTATCCACACCGGCAGTCGGCACGTAACTCGCTATGCTTTTTATGCCAATCATCATGGCTTCCCGATCATAAACTGCGACTAGGTTCACCCCGAAAGCTCAGGGCGCATCAAAATAGTTGATTTCCGGTGCGGACTTAGCGCCCGTACTCAAGAACACAATACAGTGAAGATGCACTTTATGACCTATGCGTCACGCCGTTAAGCCCACGAATACGATTTTTCATAGAGGTAGCGCCTCCGACTCAGTCTGGCAACCGGATAGCGCACCCTTTCCAAAAAGCCTGAATCAGTCAAGATTCGGTCGCGCCGGATTTGATCTTGCAGGGCACAGCCGCTTGTGGAAGCCCCCTCCTGATCTGTTGTCGTGACCGGGTGATCGATACAGCTCAGCAGCTCAGCGGGCGGTCGAGGTTCCAGTCCACCATGCTATCAATAGACTCATCCAACGAAGTCCAGACATCCAGGCCCAATGCTCGTGCCTTCTGGATATCGGGCACGTAGTAAGAAGCCACAGAACTACCCTCCCCTGCCTTCGGCATGATAATGGGTGTTTGCGGCGCTACCCGAGCCACAACTCTGTGGGCCAGTTCGGCGATGCTGAGCCCCTGGTCAGACCCCACATTGTAGGCATGTCCGCTCTGCCCTCGTATCAGCAGCGTCAACAGCCATGCCGCCAGATCGGCACCGTGCAGATAGCTGCGCACAGACAGGCCGGTCGACTGCATCACCAGCGCTTCCTGACCGATGGCATCCCTGATGAAGTTACCGATTGCAAAATGTGCGTTCAAAGGAAGCCCTGGCCCCGAGAAGGCAAAGCAGCGTGTCAGGATGCATTCCAACCCATGCCGATCCGCATAAAGCGCCGCCAACGTTTCCTGGGCTCGCTTGGCTTCGGCATAAGCGCTGCTGCCCAGAAGGCTGTTGCATGCAGACATATGGGTTTCTGGAACAGGCTGCGAAGAGCTGATCGCGCCGTACTGTGCTCCAGTTCCGGTGAACAGAACACGCTTGGCCCCCGTCCTCACGGCCAGATCAAGTACGTTGCGCGCCCCCTGCAAAATCGTATCGAAGATACGCAACGGGTCGGCGTGAGCCCCCGCCAAGGTATCGGTGGCAGCATGAATGACCATGTCGATCGGTCGAAGTTCTGGCACCCGAGGCAGCGCCTGAACATCACCTTGCAACCAGGTTATCCAGCCACACTGACGGTATTGCGGATGCTCGCCGAGAAACCGCTCAGGCGACCGGGACACCGCGGTGACCTCGATGGCCGCGCCTTCCCTGTTCAAAAAGGCAATCAGCGCCAGCAGCCATTTACCAAAAAAACCCGTGCTCCCGGTAATCAGCAAATGCTTACCGCGCAACTCTCGGCTGGCATCCAGGTGCTTGCTGATACGTTGCAGATCGCGCAGCACCACCTGGGAATCCAACGTTAGCTTCATGCTTTGTACACCCCTGCCGGCCTGAAGGCGGGCATCATATTAAAGAAGATCGATCCGCCAGGCTGTTATGCCACAACAGCCTGCAATGGGTTCACGGAGAGGGCGCGAATCAAGCCGGCAGCCAGATATCGCGCCAGGCTTTCAGGTGCACACCGTCAAGCATCCATCGGCTGCGAACGCACTGTTGCAGCGTGTCGCCCAGACGTTGCGCTGCATCCAGATCCGCCATATGGGAGCGAATCGCGTCCATCCAGGGAACCGCCCCATCCTTGACTAGAGTCACCGGCAAATCACCGCGATGAGGCTCGAGGTCGCTGCCGATCACCGGGATGCCTAACGCACCGAACTCCAACAACCGCTCGTGACTGCGGCAACGGTTCAACAAGGTGTTTTGCAAGGGAGCCAGGGCAAAATCGAGATTCAGCGAAGCCAGCCTCGCCGCATATCCCACGTCAACGTCCGTATGGACCTCATGGACAAAAGCACGCAGGTGAGTCGGACAATGACCGATCAGCACCCAATGAACGTCATTGGCCAAGGTTTTTATGACATCGGCAATCAGCTCAAGGTCATCTGGCCGCCCCCCGCGTGCCGACAGACCTACACGAGGCTTGTCGCCAGCCTGGCGTTTGCTGCTCAAGCCAATCCAGGGGTGTGGATCGAGACGAGTCTTGAGGATCTGCACATCGGGATTGAAGCCGTCGAAAACCTCGGCAAGCATGTCGGAGGAAACCACCAGGCGATCCATGAAACCCAGGCCCTGTCGCAAGGCATCCAGTACCTGCGGGCCATGGTTTTCCTTATTGAACCCGGGCATAGGCGTATCGGGCAGATAGCGATCCAGCTCATAAACCTTGAAAGCCTGGGAGAAAACCTTCATCCGGCGCATGGCCTCTATCTGCATGCCATCAACGGGCCGTTGAAGCACAACGCTGTCCGGGGCGAACCGTGCCAACTCAGCTACCGACATCAAGTCACGAACAACAGCGCCGTCGATCAACCCCTCGTTACGCAAGGCCGTGAACGGTTGAATGAGCCTCGACTGCCCATCGACGGCGCTTTTCGCAGAATGCGCCAGAATTTTTGGTACAGATACTCCAGCGATCGAGAGCGGCAACGCCCATGCGCTATCAGCGAGCTTGAAAGCGCTGCCGGCGGCCAGGGATAGGTTCTTGTTGTAGGCCGGATCGTGAGCCAGGACCGCCAGCCAGCGCTGGTACATCAGGTCGTCTTGGTCGGCACTGCTCGGGGACACCTGCGTATCGCCGATAAACAGCCTGACCCTCGGCGTCCAAACGTTCATGTAGCCGGCTTGAGAAAGCTTCAGGCAAAGGTCCGCGGACGCCCAGGACGACATCGCCTCATCGAAGCCGCCCGCCGCAATGAATAGTTCTCGACGCACCATCAAGCACTGCTCAGCCACGACGGAACAATCTTGATCGACCTGCAAACGCTGCATGTAACCAGGCTCATCGGGCCCATTCAGGAAGGGATCGCCCACCGCCGCACCCAACCCCAGCAACAAACCGGCATGACGGATCCTGCCATCGCCGCCAAGCAGCTTGGCCCCCACGCACCCAACTTCAGGACGCATGGCGTGATTGAGCAATTGCTGCAGCCAGTCCTTGCCGACCACACCGATGGTGGAGTCGAGGAACAACAGATAATCGCCACTGGCTTGGTTGCACGCATGATTACGAATCACAATCGGCGACGCGTCAGCCTCGTACCTCAATACCTGCAACTGGGCAACGCCCAACTGCTCGATCCCGGACAGCCAGTCCACCATCGCCGAGTCTTGGTTGCCGCGGTCCAGCAGCAAGACTTCGAAATGACTGTACGTCGTATTTTCCAACAAGCTGTCCATGCACAGTTGCGCCTGCGGGAGCTGGCCGTCGACCAGAATCACAATGCTGACGCGCGGCGTTTGCGCATGGCCGTAATCAATCTGGTAATGGCCAGGCTGAGGGGCGTTCACTTGAGGATGGTCATAGCCACGCTGCTGCAGGTGTTGCACGATGACCCCGCGCTCCTCGGCCAGATCCTGGAGAGGCACAGCGTCGCTGATCAGCAACGGCTCACTGATATGCCCAAGCCCCTCGACACCGCCGGATTCGATCAAGCGCAAAATGAACTGAAGCTCGAAGGCTTCCTGACAATCATCGGCAAAACCGCCCATCTCTTGCCACGTATCACGCCGCAGCAGCCAATGCCGGGAAAAACCTGCGGGGTAGCTGAGCAAGAGATCCAGGTTGAAATCAGGTCGAAGTGCCGCTTCGAAGCTGTTGTGGCCGACCCGGACGACTTCATCCGCGTAAACAGCGCGGTATTCGCCCATTTGCGCCAACTGCAACGAGGTCATCAACAAGCCGGCAGCAGTGAACTCCTCCCCCGCGCGAACCACGACCAACCAATCGCACGCGCTTTCGCGGACGATCTGGTTAATCGCCTCTACGCAATTGTCGCCTGGATTGAGGCCATGAGCGCCCGAACGCCCTGGGCTGGCGCTGGACACGATCAGCGGAACGGTCGAAACCCCGCCGCCCGCGCAGGCCGCCAGACTGTTCAGCGTTCGGGCTAGCAAATCGTTACGGCCCTGAAGATCAAGAACGACCACACCGATGTTCGGGACATGACCTTGCGCAATAACGGGGGCCGCCTGCAGTTGCCGGGCCATCTGGTCTCGCGCCTCGAGTCGCTTGGCAACGCCTCGTTCAAGCTTGGCCTTTCTGGAGGTCGAAGCGGCGTTCTGCGTCGTCTCGATAAACAGATCGAGCGCCTGCCAGAAAGTGACTTCCTGCCTCTCCAGGCTTTCCCTCAATAAGGGCAACGTTTGCCGGGCCCGCTCGATTTCCTGGGGCGAGGTTCCCCAGGCCACCCCATAATTTCCAGTCTCTTCGGAGGAGAAATTCAACGGTGCACCTTTACCCGGAATGACCACGCCTATACACCCACAGAGTGCAGCCTCCGCCGAAAGGGCCGTCGTCGCCGAGGAGTAAAAGAACTCGCTGGTCTGGAAGATCTCCACCAACCCTTCCCAGGTATCAGGGTAACTACCGGTTATTTCCACCGCGTCGGCAGGCAGGCTGTCCTTATCAATCCCCGACCCCGTGCGCCCCTGGTAGTAGCAGATCTTGCCCGGTATGCGTCGGGTCGGATCCTCGGGCAACTTGAAGACACTCAGGTCGATAGGCTGAAGAAACATTACGTGCTCTTCAGGCATGCCGGGTAATAACAGCCCCTTGGTGAAGGCAAACATGATGTCGTCTTCGCCGTAGTCCTTGCCTCCAGCGAGGAACCCGGGCGTATTCAATAGATACCGGACCACGACGTCACCGCCCAGCGGATTGCCACTGGTGACTTCCGGGTAAACGACAATCGGCTCAAGACCCTGCTGTTTATGCAAGGCAATCACTTGATTCGTCAGCGGCGGTGTCATCAACTCCGGATTCAGAACGTTCGCCCCAATAAACGCTTCATACCCGGAGCGATTCAACACATCGCAGAGCATGTGCATGACCCGGATACCCGCGGAATTTCGTCGGTAGTCTGGCGCAAGAAGATAATAGGGATTTGGCCGTGGAGCATATAACGAACGAATCATGGACACACCCAATGCTGGATATTGCGAAAAAACGGTCTTCAAAAAACGCAACGCCCAAACGGATCCGGGCGTTCCACTACATCAATAGAAGTACAGGGTAATGTCGTGAAGAATGTCTGCGTAGTGCCGAATCCCTACGCGATAATCCGGCCTAATCGCCGTAACCGTATCGATCAACTTCCAGAAGTCATCTGCCCGGTGATAAGCACAGACGGCCAGTACCGGCTTTTCACGCCGAATAACCGCCGTCGCGCCAAACAGCGCCCTCTCTTCCATCCCCTCGATGTCCAGCTTGAACAGCCCGACCTTGCCTGGCACCAACTGCTCCAGCGGCACGCCCTGGATATAAGACGTTATGTTGCCGGGAATCGGCCCGGTCACTTCGCCCGCCAGGTTGCACGACAGCACCGGATCGTACTCGAAACGGCTGTAGTCACTGTCCAGGCCCATGTTGAACAGCAGCACGTGAGGCCGATCCGAAAAACGCCTCAGGGCCGCGTAGTAGGGAGCCATCTCCGGCTCGAACAGGTAAGCGCGTTCAACCGGACCGAAATGACGCTCCAGCGACGCCAGGGTGTCGCCATTGAAGGCACCGGCGTCGACAAAGTGCCGCGCTTGCTCGGCACTGACAAAAGCGCTGTCGAAGTACTCGTCGGCGAAAGGAGACTTGTGGGCATCGGCCGGCTCGATCGACAGCGACATACGCATCTCGATCAGCCCATTGAATGCCTGCCTGGATTGCTCATCGCCCAGGCGCAGGAAGGCCGACAGGTAGCGCAAGGGGCCAGCTAGGGTGTCATGGGGCAGGTTGGCGAACGTAGGCTCCGGGCCATGCGCCGAGTCCGTCGCGTACAGAAACTCATGGAAGTTCACAACTCGAGCGCAACGATCCTTGATTTGCCGAATGATCTCATTGCTGTAACGGCCGCTGGCGACCACCACCACCGCGTCGGACAGGTCGATGGACATCGGGTGGAACACTTCGATGCCGTCCAGGCGTTGCCCAGCCTTCGCCGGATCGTTGTCCAGCAAGCCAGCCACAGTAATCCCCACGCGTCGCGCGTCGTTGACGATCGACTGGCCGATCCGGTGGGCGCCGAATACATGGATACCCTTGCTCATCGCGGCCAGTAGGCCGCGCTTGTGCTCGGCCAGGCGGGCCACCTCGTCATGGCCTTCCAGCAGTCGATGCAGCGCGGGAAACTCCGGCAACCGCTCCAGCACCGCCAGGTCTTCCAGCCCACGCAGCAAAACCGCGTCGACGGCCTCCGACAGGGGCGCCTGACTCAGGCGCACGGGGACCGACACCCCAGAGGACAGCAGCACCGTCTGGGTGCGGCCGGCCACCCATTGGCTTGTCGATTGCAATTCAAAATTCATCAGCGTCTCCAGCATGAGAGTGGGGGCGTCACCAGGTGCTGCGCCCACCGTCGACAATAAGGTTGGCACCATTCATGTAACTTGATGCATCGGAACAGAGGAACGCCAGCGCACCGCGGTACTCATCGACTTGGGCCATACGCCCCATGGGAATCAGCTGGCTCAGCTTGCCCAGGAAAACATCGTTCTGCCCGGCGTATACCCCGCCCGGCGACAAGGCGTTGCAGCGCACGCCCTGATCGCACCAGTATGTGGCCAGGTATTTGGTCAGCCCGATCAGGCCATGCTTGACCACCGAATAAGTCACCGGCTTGACTGGCTGCTCGTCTGCGGCCTTGCCCTCGACCCGGTACAGCCGCTGATCGGGGGCGATGACACCCAGGTCCGAGGCGATATTGATGATTACGCCAACGCCCTGCTCGGCCATGTGCGCACCGAAGACCTTGGCGCAATTGAAGGCACCGCCAAGGCCGACGTCGAGATCCTGGCGCCACTGCTCCCAGGGGAAATGCTCCAACCGCGAGAACTCCTTGCCATCGTTGCCTTCGACCTTGGGGTTGCGCGCGGCATTGTTGATCAGGATGTCGACCCGGCCATGCTGCTTCAGCACAGTGGCGCAGGCGGCGCCCACACTGTCGGCATCGGTGATGTCGACCGTCAGGCACAGCGCCTCGAAGCCTAGTTCGTCGTGCAACCGCGCACGATTGTTCGCCAGGGCCTCGGGGTTGATATCCAACAGCACCGGAATGCCGCCAAGATCGGCGACCGTTGCGGCATGCTGGTAACCCAGCATGCCGCCGCCACCGGTTATGACCGCAACCCGGCCACTCAGGTCGAACAGGTTGGACGTTGCGTTTTTCATGATCTGAGTTGTCCTCCGTCGACCACGTACGTAGCCCCGGTAATGAACGCTGCCAGCGGCGACGCCAGATAGGCTGCCAACCGTGCAACGTCGCCAGGCGTCCCTAGGCACCCCAGGGCCACATCCCTGGCCAGCATTGACTCGACCGCCCCGCGGTCCTGCTTGAGCTTGCGGTCCCAGACCGACCCCTCGAACAGAATGTTGCCCGGAGCGATGCTGTTGATCCGCACGCCCTGGCGCCCGAATGCCCGCGCGCCATTGCGCACATAGCTTTCCAGGGCAGCCTTGGCGGCGGCGTATGGCACGGGGCAGCCAAGCGCCTCGATACCGCAGATGGAAGAGATGCAGATGACGTTACCCTTGCTGGCCACCAATGCATCGGTGGCCGCCCATACGGAGTTGGTCGTCGAATGCAGGTTGATGTCCAGCACGCGCTGCCATTCGCTCGGGTGCTCCTGGCCGGGCGGCACGGAAGCGCCGCTGCCGACATTACACACCAGGATGTCGAGCCGACCGTGAACGGCCATGACTTCGGCAATCAGTGCCTGGCAGGCCGCCGGCTCGCTCACGTCGGCAAGCACTGATTGCGCGCCAGGCAACTGGGCCTGTGCCGCACGCAGGCGCTCAGGGTCACGGCCATTGAGTACCACCTGGCAGCCCTCTTCGGCCAGTTGGCCGGCAATGGCCAGCCCGATGCCCGAAGAGGAACCGGTGACCAGAGCCACCTTGCCGCCAAGTTCAAGATTCATGGGCGTTCCACCAAACCTGGGTCATGTCGCGGTAGCGAGCGATAGCCCCCGCATGGTCGCCGTCGTCGGCACGCGCGGTCTGCAAGATAAAATGGCCGGTATAGCCGGTCTTGTGCAGAGCCGCGAACACCTGAGCGAAGTCGGCGTTGCCGGTCCCCAGGGGCACGGTAGTGCCAGCCAGAACCCGATCTTTGACATGCACATTGTCGATCCGCGCCCCATAAGCGGCGATTTCTTCTGTTGCGCAATAGCCCAAGGCGGCGCTGTTGCCGATGTCGTAGTTGATACCGAAGGCATCGGCGGGAAAACGGGCGATGAAACGCGCCAGGCGCTCGGCGCAGAAATCGGACTCGAACACGATCTTCAAACCGCCCTCGACCAAACGCTCGCGCAGCGGCAGCAGGCCTTCGAGCAAGGCCGCTTCCTCTTCGGGGCTGGTCAGCGAACCGTTATCGACCAGCGGGATCAGCACATAGACGATGCCTACACTCTGGGCGGCATCCAGAATCGCCTCCAGGTCCTGTAACAGGCTGGCACGCTCCGCGCCCTGGGCTTTGTAGAAAGGGGCCTGCATAAAGCAATCGCCGGTCAGCGAAAGGACGCGCACCCCATGGGCCTGGCTCAGCTGGTTGATGCGCTGACGCCCGGCCTCCGTCATCAGCGGGTTTTCGTACAACCGCTCCTGATCCAAGGTCCACTCCATCAAGCGCACGCCGAGGCCTTGCGCGACCTCGAACTCCGAGGCCCAGTCGTCCCAGGGAAACGCCTGGATCTTTCCATCCACCCGCTCGCACAGGCGACCTTGCATAAAGCCGATTTCCATCACAACCCCTTGGCCGACCAGCCGCCGTCGACATGCAGATCGGTACCCGTGACATAGCTACTGGCGGGCGAAGCGAGAAACACCGCCGCGCCTGCCAGTTCCTCGACCCTGCCCCAACGCCCGAGCATCGTGCGACCGGCGCGGGCCGCGTTCAGCTCCGGATCGCTGTAGCTACCGTGCGTCATCGCCGTATGCACATAGCCCGGTACGATGTTGTTCACCCGGATGCCCTGGCCGCCCAGGTCCAGCGCCAATGCGCGAGTCATTGCCGCCAGCCCGCCCTTGGACGCGACATAACCGGGGTTGCCTGGAAAACCCAGCCCGGCGCCAATGCTGGTGACATTGATAATCGACCCACGCCCGTTGCGCTGCATATGAGGCACGGCCGCAAGGCAGCAGGCATAGGCCGCCGTCAGGTTCAATTCCAGGGTGCTCTGGAAGCTGACCATCGGATCGTCGTCGTTGCCCGGCAAGGTGATACCCGCAGCATTCACCAGGATGTCGAAACGACCATGACTCTCGGCGATTTCGGCCAGCAGAGCCTTCACTTCGACGGCCTCGCGTGCGTCGCACTGGCGATACTGGAAGGCACCAGGCGCCTCCATCTCAGCCGAGCGGCCAATGCCATAGACGATGGCACCGGCCTCGCCCAGGCCATTGGCGATGGCCGCACCGATCCCGCGAGATGCTCCAGTCACTAGGGCGATCTGACCATTGAGCCGGAAGCTATCGAGTACATTCATGTTCATTTTCCTTGCGCGTCCAGCGGCCAGTTCAGGGCGAACTCTTCACGCGAAAGGAAGGGATACAGATCCTCCAGGGCACCCGATTCGGGCTTGCCCTGGGCGTTGATACGAGTCATCACCCGCGGGATGCGCGGCTCTTCAACCTGGACCATCACCTCACAGACCACAGGGCCTTCGCGGTCGAGCACTTCGCGCAGGCGAGCGTCGAGGTCGGTGTGCCCCTCGATCAAGGCATAACCCACGCCATAGGCCTCGGCCAGCTGGCGCAAGTTCGGCAACTGCAGGCCGCTTTCGGCGTCGGCCCCCACCAGCAGCTTGAAATGTGCGCTCTGCGAGGTGCGAATGGACGCGTAGCCCTGATTGTTGACCACAAAGCATTTGACCGGCAGGCGCTGCGCGGCCAGGGTCGCCAGCTCCTGCACGTTCATTTGCAGGCCGCCATCGCCTTCCACGCAGATCGTCTGCCGACGGCCAGAGGCCAGGCAAGCGCCGATGGCCGATGGCACACCGAAGCCCATGGAACCAGTCCCGCGGTTATGGAAGCAGCGCTGGTGTTTCTTCATCCGCAGGCTCAGCAGGAACAGCTCTGCGGCGAACCCCGAACTGCAAGGCGCGATCACATCGCCCTCGCCGAGCAACTCGGACAATCGATCGGTGAAGTAGTACATGCTCACACCTTGGCTGTCGTCGGCATGCTCGGGCTGCAGCAGCGGAGAACGTCGGCGCCAATCGGCGATCTGCGCGAGCCACGCCGAATAGTCCGGTAGAGGCTCGGCGGCGACACCTGCGACCAATGCCTCGATGAACGGCTTGACGTCCGCCACCACCGGCACCTCGATCGGCATCTGCAGCTTGGCGATTTCCGCCGCGTCGATGTCGACCACTACTTTCTTGGCGAAGGGGGCGAAATGCGCATGGTTGTATGCGGTCAACGCCATGTCCAGGCGTGAGCCCAGCACAATCAGCAAGTCGCAATTCTGCAGAGTGAAGTTGGCCCAGCGCGGCGCGATCGAACCCGGGCGTCCGCCGTAGAGCGGGTGCTCGTCCTCAATCACATCCATGGCCAGCCACGTCGGCATGATCGGCACGCCTGCGCTTTCGACCAGCGCATTGAAGGCGTCGATTGCCCCGGCCATGCGAATACCGCTACCGGCGATGATGCCTGGACGCTTGGCGGTCTTGAGCAGTTCCAGGGTACGGGCGACTGCCGCGCTGATGTCAGGCGCCGCGACGGGCGCGGGCAGTGTTGCCCGACGCAACGCCTGGGGATCGACTTGCGCGGCTTGCACGTCAAGGGGAACATCCAGCCAGACCGGACCGCGACGACCATTGAACGCGGCGTATTCCAGCTCGTCGAAAACCTCGGCGACCGCTTCGGGATCGGTGAGCGTCACCGCCCGCTTGGTAATCGAGGAGACCATGGACACAATATCGGCCTCCTGCACGCCCAGCATGCGCAAGCCAGTGCCGGCCTTCAGGTCGGCGGTTTTGACTTGCCCGGAAATGAAGAACACCGGGGTGGAGTCCAGCCACGCGCCAAGGGTGGCCGTGACAGCGTTGGTCGCGCCCGGGCCGCAGGTCGTCATGCAGGCACTCGCGCCACCGGTCAATTTGCCTGCGGCCTCGGCGGCGATTCCGCACGCCTGCTCCTGAAGGCAAAGGATCGGCTCCAGGTCGGGGTGACGCCCCAGCGCGTCATTCAAATGCATGGCGCCACCGCCTGGCAGGAAGAACACCTGCTTGATGCCCAACTCCGCCAGCCGATTCATGATGTAATCAGCTACGCGCATTGTGTTACTCATCGTTGAAACTCCATCCCGTTCGCGGAGCACTCGGCTCAATTCAATGTGTTGAGAAACTCCAGCGCCGACCAGAAACCGGCGCCATGATCCTTATGCCCCTGCCAGACCTCAGGGATGAAACTCACGGTTGGATACCCCTTGATCTGGGCCCAGGTCGCCGGCCAGTCCACATCGCCGGTGCCCATGATCACGCCCTCGCCATTGGCCCCTTTGGCATCGGCCACGTGCAGGTGCGCCGAATGCGGCAGCAACAGCGCCAGCGCGGCCTGGAAGTCCAGGCCGAAGTGGAAGCAGGTCATCTGCAAATGCGACAGGTCAAGGCACAGGCGCAGGCCAAGGGCCTTGGCCTGCTCAGCCAGCTCGTCGGGCATCATGAAAATGTTCTGGTGGCGCTGTCCGCCAAAGTGCCAAGGGAACGGCGCCATGTTCTGCGGAATCAGTTCGGTGCGACCGAAGTCCACCTGAGCACAGGATTCCTGGAAACGCCGGTACAGTTCGGTCCGATGAGCAATGGGAAACGGCTCGTCTGCGGAAAACCCGCCGATATTGGCAACGATCAGCAGCGAGTCGGCATTGGGGAAGTACTCGGCAATCTGCAAGGTGGCATCCACTACCCGCTGCAGATTGACGATCGAGCGCTGACGGTATTCCAAGTCATCGGCCACTAGGTCCAGCAGTTCACTATTCTCGAACAGCTCCGGAGCATGCACCACCAGGCGCGAGCACTCCACCTGACGCAAGTGCGCCTGTGGAGCCACGCTCAAGTCGCGGTAGGACAGGTGGAACTCGAACAGGTCCGGCTTGATCCACTGCTCATACTGCAGGAAGTCGTGATAACGAACCGGCACGCCCCAGAGGATGGGCATGGCGAACTCCCGGCGCACTTCGGCCTGCTCGGTGAGATCGCTGTCGAACAAAAAGTCGCCCTGGGCAATGCCCCGCCCGGCTTGCCTGCCCAGCAGGTCGCTCAGCCGATATGGCGCCAGACCCTGCCCCGGGCTGGCTACCCGCAACATGTCCTGGGTGAAGGTTTCCCCGAGGGCGATAGCCCGTGCAGCGATCACGCTCTTGCCGAGGTTCTCGCGATTGAGCAACTCACCCTGGCTGGCATGGCGGCCTGGACCGGTCCATGGCAACGCCTTCTCCAGTTGCCGGATCCCCTCCACCAATTGACGGAACTCCTGAGGTTCCAGACTGGCCAGATGATCCGGACCTTCCATGCCACGATCAAGGGTGATGTGCCGCTCGATCAGCTTGGCCCCCAAGGCGACTGCAGCAATGCTGATGGCTGTGCCGCGCTCATGGCCGGAATAGCCGATCAACCCGTGCAACTCGCGCAGACGCGCCAGGTAGCCGAGTTGGATATCGCTCTCAGGTGCCGGATAGGTACTGTTGCAATGCAGCAAGGCGAAGGGCACGCCCAAGCCACGTAACTGCACGATTGCGCGCTCGATCTCATGCTCCAGAGACATCCCGGTGGAGAGGATCAGCGGCTTGCCCAGAGTCGCGGCCTTAGCGATCAGGTACGGATTGCACAGATCGGCGGAAGCGATCTTCAACGCCGGGACATCGAAACCGGCCAACACATCGACACTGGGTTCGTCCCATGGGGTGCAGATGTAACTGATGCCCTTTTCCGCGCAGTAGGCGCGGATCTGCCGATGCTCGTCGACATTCAGCTCGACCTTATCCAGCAAGTCCTGGATGTACTCCACCCCCAGATCCTCGGCTCTCGAACCGTCGGCCTTGCGCCGGTACAACGCCTCGCGATTACGCAACTGGAACTTCACACAATCGGCGCCGGCCTCGATGGAGGCATCCACCAGTTGTCTGGCCAGTGCCAGGGAACCGTTGTGGTTGTTGCCAACTTCGGCAATCACAAAGGTCCGGTCGCCACCGATGACCACACCATCGATGCTGAAAACTTGCTCATTCATTGAATTTTGGTCCGCCAGGAAGTGACACCGTTGGATTCGAATCGGAAATCAGTGGTGCGACAGCCCAGCTCGCGGACCTTTTCGACCACCGCATACCGATGCTGGGGCTGTACATAGAACAGGAAGAACCCACCGCCTCCGGCCCCTAGTAGCTTCCCACCCAAGGCCCCGGCGCTCAGGGCGCATTCATAGATCTGATCCAGGACGCCATCACTGACGGCCCGGGAAAATTGTCGCTTGAGCATCCAGCCCTGGTGCAGGCTGCGGCCGAACTCCAGCAACTCCCCGCGGATCAGGTGGTGATGCATTTGCCGGCACAGTGATACGCTCTCGGTCAGCAACTCCGCTTGTGCCTGCTTGCTTTCCATTTCTTCACGCTGCTGTACATGCAGCTTGCCGGAGTCGTGGGAAATCCGCGTATCACAGAGCACCAGGCACTCTTCAAGCTCGTTGCAGATCGAATCGTCAAGGCGAATCGGGTGCACCAGGTTACGCCCCTCCTTGAACTCGATCAGGTTGAAACCGCCAAAGGCAGAGGCGTACTGATCCTGCCAGCCACCGGCGATCCCAAAGCACAGGCGCTCGGACTGGAAGGCCAGTTCGGCAACTTCATAGGTGCTCCAGCGATCGCGGCGCAGCTCGTTGAAGGCAGCGATCACTGCCGTCGCCACTGCCGAAGACCCCCCCAGACCCGAGCCCACTGGAAAGTCGGAACGCACATGCAAGTCCAAGCCATAACTGGGCTTGATTACCGACACGATGGTTGCCAGCAACCCCTTGCCGGCATGGGCCTGCAACGCGTCCACCGACTCGTATTGTTCTTCGGTACCCAGATCTTCGGAGAAAATCCGGATGACCTCATCCGTACGCGGAATCAGGGTAGCGTGGGAGTAAAGACCCACCGTACAGCTGAGCACCGCCGCCGGGTTTTCCACAAAGTAGTAAGTGAGGTCCGAGCCGCCACCACTGAAGCTCATACGCACCGGGGCTCGCGCCCTGGCCAGCACCGGCACTTCCTGGTTGGCGGCCAGCAACGCCGGAGTGACCACGTCCACCAGCAACCCCTGGGCATCCACCACTGGGATTGCGTTGTAGCTGAGGTCGAAGATCTTGAGCATTTCCTCCCGAGCAGCCCCCACCTTTACCGACCGGTATTGAGTGTTCATGCACTCGGTGACCGGCACGGTAGTGGCGCCTCCCTGTAACAGATAACGGCGCAAGTCACCGTTTGTCAGCACGCCAACCAGGCGGTCGCCGTTGTCGACCACAAAGACAATCTGCAAGCCCCCCGATTCGATGCACTCAACTGCCTCGAGGATGGTCTGGTGGGTATAGATCGTCTGGGTTTTAACCAATTGGCTCATGGTTTCCCGACCTCTTGCGCACGGGACTTGAAAGCGCTCAAAGCATCGGGTGTTCCAATATCGATGAACGGTCCGCTGTAATGGATCACTTGCAACCGTTGCCGGTCGATCAGCCCTGGCAGGATCAACTGCTCCATGGAACAGGCCTGGCGCTCGAACTCATTCAGGGCGTTTGCGGAGAATCCATACACACCGGCATTCACCAGGCCCGGTCCGGACGTGCCCTTCTCATTCAGGGCCAACAGACGCAGATCCTGCGAGCAGGCGAGACTGCCATAGCGCGTGCGGTCCTCGACCATCACCCCAAGCACGCAGTCCGCTGGCGAACCAAGGGCCAAGCGGTAGGCCTGCTGATCAAGGTACGTATCGGCGTTGATCACCAGATAGCGTCCCTCAGCCCGCACCTCGTGTAGCGCATGCAATATTGCGCCCCCCGTACCCATGGGTTGCTCTTCGACCACCAACCGCAACTTCAGACCACTCTGAGCTGCGAGAGCAGGCAACAGCTCGTCCAACTGATCGGCACGGTAATGGGCGCACAACACGGCTTCGCTGAGCCCGGCCAGCTTCAACTGTTGCAATACCAGCTCCAGGAATGGCCGGCCGTGTATATCAACCACGGCCTTTTGCGAACCTTGCAGTACGCTGCTCAGACGTGTACCAAAGCCGCCACAGAGGATATAGGCACGCATCAGCGATCCAGCCCGAAGAAGTGTTCGAGGCAGCGTGCCGTGTGGGCCAGATGTTCCTCGCCCAGACCTGGCCAAACGCCAATCCAGAAAGTGTCGTTCATGACCTTGTCGGTCACGGTCAGCTCACCGCTGACGCGAAAGTTGCGTCCGACCATGTAGGGTTGGCGCACCAGGTTACCGGCGAACAGCAATCGCGTGCCGACGTTCTGGCTATCCAGATATTGCAACAGCTCGACCCGCTTGATCCCACAGCCATCGCGTAAGGTCAGTGGAAAGCCGAACCAGGACGGATCGCTCTCTGCGGTGGCCTCAGGCAGGATCAGGAAGTCGGTGCAGTTGGCCAGACGTTCGCGCAACCACTGGAAATTGCGTTTGCGCGCCAGGGTGAAATCATCCACTCGATCCATCTGTGCCAAGGCGCAGGCAGCCTGCATATCAGTGATCTTGAGGTTGTAGCCCAGGTGCGAATAGGTGTACTTGTGGTCGTAGCCCTCTGGCAACTCCCCCATCTGCTTGCAGAAGCGCTGCTTGCACGTGTTGTCCTGGCCAGGCGCGCAATAGCAATCACGCCCCCAATCGCGGAAGGACTCCATGATCCGCTTGAGCAGCGGATTGTTGGTGAACACCGCCCCGCCCTCGCCCATGGTGATATGGTGCGCCGGGTAGAAGCTCAGGGTTCCGATATCACCAAAGGTACCCACCAACTGCCCTTTGTAGGTGGAACCCAGGGCATCGCAGCAGTCTTCGATCAGCCATAGCTTGTATTTGTCGCAAAGGGCCCGGACCACACTCAGGTCGTAGGGATTACCCAACGTGTGGGCGAGCATGATGGCCTTGGTCTTGGGACCGATAGCCGCCTCGATCTTGGCTGGATCGATGTTGTAGGTAGCCAGTTCGACATCGACGAACACCGGCACCGCACCGAATTGCAGGATCGGGTTGACTGTGGTGGGGAAGCCCGCTGCGACCCCGATCACTTCGTCACCCGGTTTTATCGCGCGCTCGCCCAGGCGCGGCGAAGTCAACGCCGAAAAGGCCAGCAGGTTCGCCGACGAGCCCGAGTTGGTGGTCAATACGCAACGCCGACCGAGGTACTTGGCCAAACGTTTCTCAAAGGCATCATTGAAGCGCCCGGTGGTCAGCCAGCCATCCAGTACCGCTTCGGTCATCGACTGCAACTCGCCGGCACCGATCACCTTGCCCGCAGGCGGTACGGCGCTCTGGCCAGCCACAAACACTTGTGGAGCCATCTGCAACTGCGCATAACGCCCAACCAACTCGACAATTTGTTGGCGTAACTGCTGCGAAGTACTTTCACTCATGGGTATCGCCTTGATAGTCCGCAATCTGCTTGCGGGTAAAGGTGTGCATGTCTTCGCCATGTTGCCAGGCGAGGTTCCAGGCCAGGGCCTGCTCCAATGTGGTTGCCAGAGACCAGCGCGGAGTCCAGCCCAGCTCCGTCTGCGCCTTGTCCGAGTCCAGCGCCAGCTGGTTGGCTTCATGGGGCTGAGCATCCTGTTCGACAGTCCAGCGCACAGGTCCGGGCCACAACTCGGCGAGCTGGCTGACAATGTTCTGGACCGTGGCCACATTGTTGCTGTCAGGAGCAAAATTCCAGGCACCGGCATACTTCTCGCCGTTTTCGAACAAAGCCTTGGCCAGCATCAAATAACCCATCAGTGGTTCAAGAACGTGCTGCCAGGGACTAGTGGCCTGGGGATAGCGCAGGACCACCTCTTCGTTGTGCTGCCAAGCACGAAAAGTGTCCGGCACCAGACGTTCCGACGACCAGTCGCCACCGCCCACGACATTGCCCGCTCGGGCCGTGGCCAGGGCCGCTCCCGAGGCCTGCTGGAAGGCATCGCGATAACAGGCGCAGAGCAGTTCCACGCAGGCCTTGCTATTGCTGTAGGGATCGAAGCCGCCAAGGGCGTCGTACTCACGATAGGGCAGCACCCATTCGCGGTTCTCGTAGCACTTGCCAGTGGTGACCACCACCACCGCGCGCACTCCGGGACACTGGCGTACCGCTTCCAACAGGTTGACTGTGCCCATGACGTTGATGGCGTAGGTGTCCACCGGAGTATGGTAGGACTCACGGACCAGAGGTTGCTCCGCCAGGTGAAACACCACGTCCGGTGCAAAAGCCTGTACCGCCCGGGTGACGAATGCCAAATCGCGGTTATCTGCCAGGTCGCCAGCGATCAGGCGATCCAGCCCCGCTTCCTGCGATAGCGATGGATTGGTCGCTGCGGGCAAGGCATAACCCTGCACCTGCGCACCCAACTCACGCAACCAAAGCGCCAGCCAGCCGCCCTTGAAGCCTGTATGCCCGGTAAGGAAGACCTTCTTACCCGACCAGAACCCTTTCAACTCCAAAGCTTCCATTCAGCCTGTCCACTGCTCCAGCGCTCTTCCAGCAGAACTTGGTCGCGCAGGGTATCAATCGGCTGCCAGAAACCACGATGCAGATAGCTCATCAACTGCCCCTCTCGGGCCAGGCTGCGCATAGGTTCGTATTCCCAAGTGGTGGAATAGTCTTCGATGTAATCAAGCGCACCCGGCTCCAGCACGAAGAATCCACCATTGATCCCTCCCCCATTAGCCTGAGGCTTTTCCTGAAAACCACGTACGCAGGAGCCTTCCAGATCCATGGCGCCGAAGCGGCCAGGAGGCTGGACAGTGGTCACAGTGGCAAGCTTGCCGTGCTGGCGGTGGAAGGCGATCGACTCAGGAATATTCACGTTCGAAACGGCATCGCCATAGGTGAGGCAGAAGCTCTCCCCCCCCAGATAGTCGCGTACACGCTTCAAGCGACCGCCAGTACCGGTGGCTTCTGCAGTGTCTACGAGGGTCACACGCCAGGGCTCCGCATGATGCTGGTGTATATGCATACTGTTTTCCGCCATGTCGAAGGTCACATCCGACATGTGCAGGAAGTAGTTGGCGAAGTACTCCTTGATGATGTAGCCCTTGTTACCCAGGCAGATCACAAAGTCGTTGATGCCGTAGTGAGAGTAGATTTTCATGATGTGCCAGATGATTGGCTTGCCGCCAACCTCGATCATCGGCTTGGGCTTGAGGTGTGATTCCTCACTGATGCGAGCTCCCCCTCCCCCCGCCAGAATTACCGCCTTCATGTGCATCTCTCAAATGTGAACAGCATCGTCTTCAATGGCCTGCTAGCCCCTCAACCTGTACGCCAATAATTCGGCGTCTGTGCGATTAACCGGCGGCGCAGACACTGGAAAGCAATATTGGTGCCATCGAAAAAACACATGAAAAACCAGCGCTTCAGCACTTTCACCGGTTTTGCGAAGATGTAAAAAAGCCCACTTAAAGTGGGCTTTTTGTGTACAGCACGCTGCGAGAGGATATTGATGACTCTCAGCCAGCAGACTGCTCCAGCAGCTCCATCCAAGGAACCGCAGCCACAGGACCAAGGCCATAGCCACGCCCCTGCAAGGTCAGGTTCTTGTTGTAGAAGCGATCATGCTCCAAAACCTGCGACCACTTGTCCTGAAGTGCTTGCAATGCACTTGGCGATGATTCCAGCAATCCCGGCTGAATGACTTGGACATGGGGAGTCCAGACTGTCAGATAACCACCCTGGCCAATACGCAGACACAGGTCGACATCGCCCAACCCCTCGGCAAACAAGTTGTCGTCGACGCCATCGGCGGCGTCGAACAATTGCTTGGCAATCATCAGGCAGGCAAAAGACACCGCCGAACAGTTCTGTTCCACCACCAATCGATTGAGATACCCCACGGACGTCTTGGGCTCACCAACAAACGCCGAACCGACACTACCATTGAAGCCCATGATCAGCCCCGCCTGGGTTACCCGCGCCTGCCGATCCACCAACTTACCCCCCACAACGCCGACTTCAGGGCGCAGGACCTGGTTAAGCAGTGACTCAATCCAGTTGACATTGAGGACTTCGCTGTCAGCTGCCAGCGTCACCAGGTATTCACCCTTGGCTTGCTGGCTGAGGGTGTTGATCAATGTCGCAGCAGACAAGCCGGGTTGAATACCGAATTGACGCAAACGCTTGGCTTGCTGCCCCTGAGAGGCCAGCCAATCATTCAATGGCGCCGAGTAGGCCGGGTCTTCAGCCAACAGGATCTCGTAACGCTGGTAGCGGGTTCGCTGCAGTATGCTGAGCAGGCAGCGCTGCAAGGCCGGCAGATCCTTAACACCGTGAAGGATGATCGATACCAGCGGACGCTCAGTAAAACGGTAGTCGATCTTATGGGTCCCCGGTACCGGCGCGCTGATATCGGCCTGATAGCCTCGGGTGGCCAGATGCCGCAATAGCGCCTTGCGCTCGTCAGCATTGTTCTGTGCCATGGGCGCCTGGCATACCAGCAACGGCTCGGCCAGGTGGGCTAGCCCGTCCAAACCACCCTGCTCGATCAGGCGCAACAGCAGATCAAATTCCAGGGCCCCCTTGAATTCGCGGGAATAGCCCCCTGCCTGCACCAGAGCATCGCGGCGTACCAGCCAATGCTGTGCCAGCAGGGCAGGACAGTTCTGCAACTGGTCCAGGTTGAAACCCGGACGGAATACATCGCGCAAGGTGCCATCCGGTAGGCGCTGGATCTCATCCATGGCCACCGCACGGCATTGCGGTGCAGCCAACAGCTCAAGGCTTGCCTGATACAAGCCGCTGGGCGTGAGTTCGTCTCCAGATTGCGCCATGACCAGCCAATCGCAGTCGCTTTGTCGCACTGACTGGTTGATCTTGTCGACGTAGTTGTTCTCGTCGACCTTGACGAAATGCAAGGTGTTCTGCGGGGTGGTGACCGCAGGCAGGTCACCACAGGTGAAGACAATGATCTTGAAATTGCGGCAATAGCTGTTGATCACACTATCGAAGGTCGCCTGCAACTTGAGGATGTCGGCCTGCAGGTCCAGTAGCAATATCCCGAAAGAAGGCCCACCGGAGTGGCGCGCCAAGTGCCGACCGATCTTCTCCACCTGACCGGCATCCGGCTCACGTGCTTCGAGCCAATGCAGAAGGCGTCCGGAGCGGGTTGTATCAAACCACTTAGCGCATTGCGCCAGTGATGCTGCCTGCAATCGAACCTCCCAGCCCCGTACCGCCTGCGCACGCTGCTCCTCACCTCGGGCCTGCAGCGACTGACTCATCTGCTGTACCACTGGCAAATTGAAGGCGTAGAGTTCGAAGGCTTTCTGTAGCCGATCATCGAGAGGCTCGGCACTAGCGTTACGCTGGACTCGCAAAAGCTCTTTCTGCTGGAGCATGACGCCTTCGAGTTCCTCCAACTGCCGGCGACCACTTGGTACCGCATGCAGGAGAAATTCCAAGGTGCTCAATTGTTCGAAAAACGCCTGGTTGTAGAAGGGCAACTCTACGTACTGGGTCGGCTCGAAGCGCCGGACCGGCTGTTCCAGTAGCGAGTCCCAGGTCGACTCGATCAGCTTTTCCGTTTCAAGCGCCGGCAAGCTTGCGAGGTACTTGCCAACGGCCAGCAGGTTGTCCCGGGTACGCTGGCGAATGCCCTCGCCGTCAGAGGCGTCTAAAGCCAAAGCCTCCAGCGCCTGAGCGAAACGCTCGTATTCAACCCGGGCCTGCGCGTCACGGTAGCTCAATTGCGCTGCGATCTGCTGGCTTTGCAGCCTTGAAGCGCAATGCCGCTCATGCAGCCCGTAGGGGAGTGGCAACAGACGCACCTTGGCAGCGACCGTCAGACCATAGGAATGCCCGATCTCCTGCAGGGCCGGATTGAAATCCGCCGGCATCGAGACATACCACTGACGCAGTAGCTCAGTACGGGTCACTGCACTGATCAACGATGGACAATGACGGGTAAACACTTCCAACCGAGCCTCGGCAGACTCCGCGCAATAGTCCTCTTCTCCCTTGCGATCAAGACGCAGGTAATCGACTCGCTGGGCATGCGCCTCGAAAGCCAGGCTGTATCCCTGGCAAGCACCGTAGTCGCAATGGGTCTCAAGAAAGTCCAGAGACTGCTCGACCCCTTCACGCAAAAGGAAATCCTCGACATCGGCCATGGCCATGTAGGGAGTCTTCAGCATGGCGATGGACTGACGCAATTTGCCGCTAAAATGCTCGGCACCGTCCGTCGGCAGATGCAGATAAAGCACATCGGAAAACTCGGCACCGATCTCGTTATCGCTATCGCTCGACGAGTCGACCACCAGCACCCTGCAAGGCCATTCACTGTAATAGCGCAGCGCTCGACGCAAAGCCCGAGGCTGCTCATGAGCCAGCAAAACCAAGGTGAAACGCTCACTCAAGGGGGATGCGCCGTTGGGAAAATTGCTTAGCATATGAATTCCTGTCCGCTCAATCGGAGGCATTAGGTTGGGCTGATGTCGCTCACACCCATCAGTCTGCAAGCCAGCCATCGGCCCAGTACTGCAGGTTATCGCCACGCAACATGAAGTCGCGCAGTACCACCTCGCGCAACTCATCGCCCATCTGGTAACTGGCTTGTGGATCGGCCAGGTGCATCCGGATAGCCTGCAGCCACTCCTGCGCCGAGTTACTGATGACCCGGGTACAGGGTAGATGACCACGATAGGCCTCGGTATCCGAACAGATCACCGGATAACCGCAGGCACCGTACTCAAGCAAGCGCAGATTGCTCTTGCAGTCATTGAAAATATGAAACTCCAGTGGCGCCAGCGCCAGGTCGAGATTCAGGCTTGCCAGCTTGGCCGGGTAATTCGCCAGACTCACACCAGGGTGGTACTCGTGTACATAAGGCTTGAGTACTTCAGGACACATTCCGAAAAACACCCACTCCACCTCATCGGCCAGCTCCTTCACTACATCGGCAATCAACTCCAGATCACCACGGTGGCTGGTGCCGCCGCCCCAGCCAATCCGCGGCTTGAGTGAGGTACGGCGCTGACTGCGAATCTGGCTCCACAAATGCGGCGCCAGCATGTTCGGCACCACCCGGATATCCTGATGCATGCTGGAAAGGGTGTTGGCAAGGGCATAGGTCGAGACCACCACCCGGTCACACTGTGCGATCCCACGACGCAACAAATCCTCGATGTTGTCGGGCATGTTGCGAGCGTGCTCATTGCGCTCGGGGATATGCGCAACGTAATCGTCCAGTTCATAGATCCTGCGGGCCTGGGAGTAATTGCGAACCTGGCCGATGTCCTTGAACTTGGAGGTGTTGTAGCGCCCCTGAAAGATCACCACGTCCGGCTGCAGGCGCTCAACCTCGATAATCGAAGGCATATGATAAGCCACGCTACCCGTTACCCTCTGAGCCGCCTGCAACTCCATCAGTGGCTGGCTGACACGGTAGTGACCGATGGCAGAATTGTTCAGGGCCAAGCCGAGAATTGAGGGCACTGATCGACTGCAAAGTGGACTCCATCCCGCACGCGAACCGGGCATCAATCCGAAGCTGATGCCCGACAGAGTAAGATTGTGGTTGTAGGCAGGATCCCGAGCCACCTTCGGCAGCCAGCGCCTGAAGAACGTTTCCTGTTCACGTTCCAGTTGCTGCTCCCAGCCCTCCTCTCGTCGAACTTCCTGGGAAGCTACCAATACAACCGCCGCATGCGGCGTAGTCACGATCAGGTAACCGTCCTTGCCCACACGCAGGCACAACTCCAGGGAACTGATCCCCTGAGTACCAACCTCTACGTCGAAACCGCCTGCGTCCTCGAAGACCTGGGCTCGCACCAATAGGCAATGACCGCTGACGGCGCTCCAGTTCTGCACCACCCGCATGCGTTGCATGTAGCCGCCCGAGGACACCGGCTCGTTGACAAAGGCTCGACCAGCAAGGCCTTCCAGGCCAAGTATCAATCCTGCATCGATGACATTGCCCTGCAAATTCAAGGTCCGCGGCCCGACTATCCCCACCTCCGGACGCTGTCCGTGATTGAGCAGCTCTTGCAACCAATCCTTATCGCGGACAACACAGTTGGCCTTGAACATCAACAGATAATCACCCCGAGCCTGGCGCGCCGCGAAGTTCATCAACTGCGCTTCACTGCCACCCTGCTCATGGAAGAAGATCCGCAACGCGTCACTGTCGAGATCTGCCATGGACCGCAACCAGCGACCCAATTCGGGTTGGGTGCTGGCGTTATCCACAATGATGATTTCATAGCGGGTGTAGGAGGTATGAGTGATCAGACTATTGATGCACCGCTCCAGCGCCACCAGATCATCCTTGACCGAGAGGAGGATCGACACCAGCGGTTCAGAGGCATGCACATATTCAATCCGCGGAATCAATTGCAAGCCCCCCTCCTCATGCAATCGATGCTCTACACCGATGCGCTGCAAATGGGTTGCTAGCAGGCGCGGGTTCTGCTCCACGACTTGCGGCAGTGAAAGCCATTGAGCAAAGGAAAACTGAGACTCGACCTGAATCTCGGCAATGTGCTCGATCACCTGCGGTCCATGGCTCTCCACCAGCCGCCAGATAAGGTCATGAGGTGCCAACTCGCCAAACCGCGCATCGAAACAGCCCAGACTCAGCACAGCCTGGCGATCGAATGCCAACGTACGCCCCACATAGGGGTATGAACGCAACAGATCGAGATTGAAGTCCGGTTTGAAGATCGGCTCCATCGATCTCCCATCGACCAGGGCTCCTTCGTCACTGTATATGCAGAAGACTCCCTGGCTGCAGGCAATCCGTTCGGCCAGAATCTGCAGCGCCGTATCCCGCAAACAGTCGCCCGCACGCAGCAGATAAAACCAGTCCACACCATCTTGCTGGACCAATAGCTCGTTGACCCGAATCAGCCAATCGCGGCCCAGGGCAAGCCGCCGAACCTTCTGATCCAGGGCGCCTTGGCCATCGGACAAGAGCAACACATGCGACTCGTAGCCCTGAGCTGCAATGCTGGCCAACGTCAGGTCCACGGCGCTGTCATCCGCATCGGTGTCGATGACCAAAAGCATGATCTGCGGACGCCTTGCCCAGAAACTCATCTGCCTGGATAGCAACTGCTGCTGCGCCGGGCTAAAACGACGATACCGCAACCATTGAACATAGAGATCGCCATAACTTTCAGTATCGGTACCGACATGGCTCTGGATAATGCCTTGGCGCCCCGCCATAAGCGCATATAGGTTGATTTCCTCCCAGTCACGCGGTGACGCCTCTTGCGCCTCATCCAGCGCAAGGTGACGCACCCAGCCCTGGGCCGGAGCCTGATCACCGCTGCGCTGTTTGAGCATCTGCTCCAGCCAGCCCCACTCAACGATTGCGGCGCTGACTATTTCCGGACGGCGCGAAAGGCGCTCCGGATAAAGGCGCTCGAAACTGCCTAGGACATTTAGTTCCACCAGGTTGCCGCGCCGCAAAAGACAGACGAACAAGGCAAAGTCGAGCGTCGCAACAAATCCACCTTGCTCCTGTGCCAGGGCCGGCAACAGAGATTCGATGTCCGACCGGCGCATCAATGCACAACTGAAGCCCCCGATAATATTGCGCGGAGCCTTTTCAAAGTACGCCAGCAGGTCCTGCCCGTTGAACAGCGCATCGAACTGAGTAAGACCCACATTTTCCATGCGGATTGGCAGCACATAGCTGTCAGCATCGAAGAAGTGGTGCTTGCTCACCACCAGCCGGACGTCGTCCCGGGTATCGAGAATCTGCGCCTGGCGTTCGATGCAATCGGCCACCAGTTGGTCATCGTCACAGAGAAACTTGATGTATTCGCCGGTAGCCTCTTCCAGGCAACGCAGGATATTGCGCTGAAACCCCAGCCGCTGAGGATTGCGCACATAACGCAGATTGACGGCAGGATGCGAGCTACGCGCCTCGGCTACGATCTGTTCGATTTCATCCGTCCGACAGTCATCGCAGACAACGATTTCAAGACTGGAGTAGGTCTGGTCAAGCGCGCTGCACAGTGCCGCACTGAAAAAGCGAGGGTTGAATGCCGCAATGGCGATGCTGACAAGAGGGGCTGGTTTCACGCACGTAACTCTCGACCGGTATGCGCCGGCTCACGTGAAAGCGGAACGCCCCGATCCATAAAAGAATAAGAACAGGGATCGTACAGGCCGCCACGATCCCCGCACTGAATCAGACCTTGTTGAACAGGCCCAACTGAGCGATTTTGCTGAATGCCAGTTGCGAAGCCTGCAGCATGGTTTGTTGCAGGGTCAGGCGAGTCATCACTTCGGCCGGATCGGAATCGCTGATCGCAGAACGGGTCTTGATGTTGGCCTCAGACAAGCTCTCATTGATTTCTGTCTGGGTATCCAGGGCCTGACCGCGACCACCAATCGAACTGATACCGATAGCCAGTTGATCAACACCGCTGGTCAGGTTGGCAATACCCGAGGCAAGGTCGGCAAGCTGCTTCTGGGTAGCAATGGTATCGCCGGTCACTGGGGTGTTGAGGGCGTTTTTCAACTGGCTCACGGTGTCCAGAATGTTCTGCGTTTCATGAGTATTGACCGCAACACTGAACTGATCGTTGGCAGCGGGAGCGGTGCCGTTCAACTGGAAACTCACGCCAGCCGCCGTAGCTACGTTGCCCGCAGTCAGCGTTCCCGAAGACACCGGCTTACTATCGGCAGTCACGGGAGCAGCATACAGATCGAAATTGGTGGCGCTGGTAAACTTGAGCACCGCCGAACCACTAGGAAAAGCCGCTTTGTAGGCCGCCTGGTCGGTCACAGTAGTACTGCTGACCTGGGCCATGCTCGGGTTACCCGGGCTGCGGGCTACATTGAAGGTATCGGGCTTGGCCGCCAAGGTGAATTGATGCCCTGGCAATAAGGCCGCTGGGTCGTCGCCCGCCTTCAAGTTGACGTTCAGGTTCAGGTCGACCCCACGAAAGCTCACGGTCTGGTTGGGACTGGTGTCGAATACCCCACCCTTGCTCGCTTCGGATGTGACATCGACACCATTGGTGTCAGTGATCTTCAACTGAGTGCCAGTGACGAACTCGACCTTGTAGGGCTCGCCGCTGCGAAAGCTGTTGTTGTAATTGACGCTATTGGTTACCTGCCCATTGGACAAGCTCACACGGCCATCATCCACCGCCGGCAAGACACGAGTGACCTCGCTGCGACTGGTGTTGAGGGCCTGCTGGAAAACATCCCAGCCAGTGCTATTGGCGGCCATTGTCATGGTATCGCCCACCGGCAGCTTGAGGCTGCTCTGGTCACCGTTGTAGCTATAGGTGCCATCAGAGTTGCGAGAGAATGGCGGCACATCATCCTTGGAACCACCAAAAATGTACTTGCCGTTTTCATCCCGAGTGTTCATCAGGCTCAGCAACTGCTCTTCGATCTGCCCCAGTTCAGAGGCATTGGCCTGACGGTCGGCATCAGTGTAGCCAGCGTTGCCAGCCCCCAGCGCCAGTTCCTTGGCTCGCGCCAACACGTTGTTGATACTAGTCATCACCGACTCGGCCTGGCCCAGCGAGGCCTTGATCGAGTTGGTATTGCTCTTGTACTGATCAAGCAGAGAAGCCTGCTGGCCCAATTGCAGCAAGCGCGAAGCACCTACCGGATCGTCTGCTGCGGTATTGACGCGAACCAGACTGCTGGACTCTTCGCTGCTCTTGACTACGTTGGCGAAGTTCTTCTGATAGTTGGCAGCCGAAGTCTCGTAAAACTGGGCGGTGGAAATGCGCATGAGCTACGACTCCTTAAAGGCTGTTGATCAGCGTGCTGAAGGTTTCCTGCGCAGCCTTGATAATCTGCGAAGACGCGGTGTAGTACTGCTGGAACTTGACCAGGTTGCCGGTTTCATCATCCAGGTTGACCCCGGACAGCGAGTCCCGGGCACCCTTGGCGTTGGCCAGGATGGAACCGTTGGCAGCGCTGTCGAGCTTGGCCTGGCTGGCCTTGGCGCCGACGTTCTCGATCAGCTTGCCGTAGGCATCCACCAGGGTGATGCCCTTGCTCGCCGCACCTGTGTCCACGGTCTGCTTGGTCTGCAGGCCCGACAGCGCCAGGCCGTTGCGGTTATCGGAAGAGCCGGCGCCATTCACCGAGATGCTCATGTTGTCACCGGCGTTGGGCGAACCAGCAACGGTCATCTGCACCGTGAAGGTCTTGGTCACAGGTGGCGTGCCGCCGTCAGTGATCGGGTTGCCGCTGGCATCGAGCATCTTGACTTGCAGGTTCAGGACATTGCTCTGCCCCGGCACGATAGAGCCGCTGCCCATCTTGACGCCCTTGGCATCAAAGTAATCGTAGGTCTGGCTACCGCCGGACGCCGCATTGAACACCACCTTGACCGGGCCGGAATTCTTCAGGGCGGTCTGCATCTCCAGCTTGCTGGCTGCATCGTAGTTGTCTATCGGCACCGCCAGGGACGGCTGCGCAGAAATGCTCAGGGAGCTCTTGACCCCGGCACCGATCTCGGCCTTCAACGGTGCAGCCAACGCCAGGCGCTTGGCGTCGGTCATTTCCGTCTGGATGGTGGCCGCGGCATTGCGGGTCGGGATGATCTTGAAGCTGTCACCGGCGGCCACCGTACCACTGAGGTTCAGCGAGAAGCCGTCGATCACCGGCGCCGGACTGGTCGTCGTGCTGAAGCTGCCCATGTCGGTGCCATCGGAACGCTTGACGCTGTAATCGGTGGCGCTGCTGAAAGTCACCGTGTAGTCACTGGTGCTCAGCTTGCCGGTGTCCTTGATCGTCACATTGAAGTTGCCCGAACCGGCACTGTTGCCAGCACTGGCCATGCTGCGCTGACTGATCATCCTGAGGCTGTTGATGTCGTTGAACAGGTTGCCGCCGAATTCACCGTTCTTGTCGATGCCCTGGGCCATCTGGCTGTTCATCTGGTCGGCTACCACCAGGGCCACGCGCCCCAGTTCATTCATGGCCGGGTCCAGCACTTCGCTGCGATAGCGCAACAGGCCGCCAATCTCGCCGCCGGTGGTGACGTTGGTGATGTCCGCGGTGCTGGTACCACGGTTGATCTGCAGCATGGAGCGGGTCGGATCGTTCTTGCCCTGCACCACTTCCAGGGTATTGGCGGAGTTGCCCATCACCAGTGGCTGGCCGCTGCCCAGGTACAGATCGAGGCTCGAACCGCGCTCGGATACCTGTACGCCGATGAACGTCGAAAGCTGACGCACGGTTTCATTACGGGCATCCAACAGATCGTTGGGCATGCCATTGCCGTTGGTCGACAGCTCGGAAATCTTCTGGTTGAGCTGAGCCACGGTATTGGCCAATTTGTTGACCTGGTCCGCCATGCTCGCCAGGTTGCCATTGATGTTGCTGTTCTGCTCGTTGAGCTGGCTGGACACCGAGTTGAAACGGTTGCTCAAGGCCTGAGTGTCGCTGAGCAGCAACTGCCGGGAAGCCTCGTCGGTAGGCTTGGCGTTGAGGTTCTGCAGCGAGGCGAAGAACTTGGTCAGGGCGCCGTTCATGCCGGTGCCGTTGTCCGACAGCAACTGGTCGACCGGGCTGATCTGGCCCTGGTAGGCCGCAACGTCACTGTTGAGGGACGTGGCGGTGCGCAACTGGGCATCGAGGAAGCTGTTGTACACCCGGCGCACGTCGGCCAGGGTGGTACCGGTGCCGATGAAGACATTGCCGAATTGAGCGGAGGCCTTGGTGCCCTGCACGGTCTGCTGGCGCGAGTACCCGGCGGTATCGGCGTTGGCAATGTTGTTACCCGTGGTCATCAACGACGTTTGGCTGGCGGCCAGCCCCGACATCCCGATATTGAGCAAACTCATGATTCAGACCTTATAAATTCGTGGAAACGCTCGCCGCAGCGTAGTTCTGGTAATTCTTCATCTGCTTGGCTATCTGCGAAATCTTGCTAGCGTAATCCGGGTCCGTTGCATACCCGGCTTTTTGCAACTCGCGAACAAACTGTTCTGGTTTATCGGCCACCTTCAGCACTTCTTGATAGCGATTGTTGCTCTGCAACAAGGTCACCAGATCGTGGAAGCTGTCCTGATAGGAATCGTAGGAACGGAACGCCGCCGTCTCCTTGACCATCTGCCCATTGCGGAATTCGCTGGTGATCGCCCGGGCCTGGGCGCCCTGCCAGCTCTTGCCGGCCTTGATGCCGAACAGGTTATGACTGCTGGTGCCATCCTGCTGGCGCATCACCGATTTGCCCCAGCCGGTTTCAAGAGCGGCCTGGGCCACCAGATAGCGAGGGTCGACGCCGATCCGCTGAGCTGCCTGCTGCGCCATTGGCAGCATGGTGGCCACGAAATCGTCGGCGGAGCTGAAGGCACGCTTGGCCGGGGCCAACGGCGGCTGGGCCATGGCCCGACCATACACGCGCATTTTGCCCTGGGACGCGGCATAGCCCTGATTGACCCGCCATTCGCCGCGCAGTACCGCATCAGCGGCGGCCGTGGTGCGACTCGGCGCCGCATTCTGTGTAGTGGTATCGGCAACACCACCGGCCGACGGCACGATCCCGGTCAACAGGCGATCGGTCAGCTTGCTCGGCAGCGACAGACGGCGCTGGTTGAGCAGGACCATGTCGTTATGGGCAACGGAGGTGCGCAACGGGTCATGGGCGCGGGAGGCCCACAACGGCCGCTGGCCATTGGAGCGGCTCAAGGGACCATCCTGGGCACTGGTGCCCGCGGCAATCGGCGTCGCTGTCGCCACCGGCGCAGCGGCCGGCGCCGGTGGCGTGGCGCCCGGCGTGGCCGGCTTGTTCTTCATCATCTGGCGCATCAGCACATTGGCCAGGCCGATACCGCCGCCCTCACGCGACAAGGACACCGCGAGCTGCTGATCGTACATGTCCTGATACTGCTTGGCGGCCGGGGTATTGAGCGGGTTGTCCTGGGCGATGACATCCGTGGCCTTGCGCATGGACTTGAGCATTTCGTTGAGAAACAGCGATTCGAACTCCTGCGCCACCTTGCGCACGTTGGCTTCGCCGTTCTTGTCTCCGACCTTGAGCTGCTGCAGACGATTGAGGTCGGAATAGGACCCGGAATCGCCGCTGCCAATCAGTCCGCTCTTACGTATATCCATGGCCGCCACCTCAAATCACGATCAAGTCGGCTTGCAGCGCGCCGGCCTGTTTCAAGGCTTCGAGAATCGCCATCAGGTCGCCTGGGGCTGCTCCCACCTGGTTCACCGCGCGAACGATCTCATCCAGGGTGGTGCCCGGGCCGAACTTGAACATCGGCTTGGCTTCCTGCTGCGCATTGACCCGCGAACGCGGCACTACCGCAGTCTGCCCATTGGACAGCGGACCAGGCTGGCTGACGATCGGGTCTTCGGTGATGGTGACGGTCAGGCTGCCGTGGGTCACCGCCGCCGGCGACACCTTGACGTTCTGCCCGATGACGATAGTGCCGGTCCGGGAGTTGATGATGACCTTGGCCACCGCCTGACCCGGATCGACTTCCAGGTTCTCCAGGATCGACAGGTAATCCACGCGCTGGCTTGGGTCCAAAGGCGCAGTGACCCGGATCGAACCGCCATCGATGGCCTGGGCCACGCCCGGGCCGAGCATGTCGTTGATCTTGTCGACGATGCGCTTGGCGGTGGTGAAGTCCGAACGGTTGAGGTTCAGGGTCAGGCTGTTGCCCTGGTTGAAACCGCTGGGCACGGCACGCTCCACCGAAGCACCACCGGGAATCCGCCCGGCCGACGGCACATTGACGGTGATCTTCGAACCATCGCGCCCTTCGGCGTCGAAACCGCCCACCACCAGGTTGCCCTGGGCAATGGCATAGACGTTGCCATCGATCCCCTTGAGGGGCGTCAGCAACAGGGTGCCGCCACGCAGGCTCTTGGAGTTACCAATGGACGAAACCGTGATATCCACCTGTTGGCCGGGCTTGGCGAAAGCCGGCAGGTCGGCACTCACCGACACCGCCGCGACGTTCTTCAACTGCACGTTGCCGGAACCGGCCGGCACCTTGATGCCGAACTGCGACAGCATGTTGTTGAAGGTCTGCAGGGTGAACGGAGTCTGGGTGGTCTGGTCGCCGGTGCCGTTAAGCCCGACCACCAGGCCGTAGCCGATCAACTGGTTGGAACGCACGCCGGAAATACTGGCGATGTCCTTCAACCGCTCGGCCTGGACGCCGAGGGAAGTGGACAGCAACAAGGCCGCCGCCAGCAGGTGCTTGAAGTTGAACATGAGGCTTCTCATCACCTAGAAAGGGAACAGCGGGCTGAGGAAGAAACGGTCGAACCAGCCAGGCTGGTTGGCATCGGCGAACGAGCCGGTACCCGAATAGGTGATGCGCGCATCCGCGACCCGGGTCGAGGACACGGTGTTATCGGTGGCGATGTCGTCCGCCCGCACCAGACCGGCGATCCGCACCAGCTCGTCGCCGGTGTTGAGGGTCATCCACTTCTCGCCGCGCACCGCGATGATGCCGTTGGGCAACACATCGGCCACGGTAACGGTGATCGAACCGGTCAGGCTGTTGCTCTGGGCCGCCTTGCTGTCGCCCTTGGTGGCGCGATTGCCGTTGTAGCCGGCATTCAGGCTCAAGTCGCCACTGCCCAGGGGGTTGTTGGTGTTGGGCACGGCACCAAACAGCGAGGTCAGGCCAATACTGTTGGAGCTGGTCTTGGTCAGCGCCGAGTTGGCGCCTTTGCTGGCCGCGGTCTTCTCGTTGAGGGTGATGGTGATGATGTCACCGACCCGGAACGCCTTGCGGTCGCTGTACAGGTTCTGCTCGAAGCCGGCCTGGTAGATCGAGCCATTGTTGGACGCGGAAGGCAGCGGCGTACGCGGCAATACTGGCGCGTAGTAAGGGTCATTGGGCTTGGGCGGCGGGGCAACACAGCCCGCAAGCACGGCACTCCCACTCAGCGCTAAAACACAAATAAACCGATTCATGACCCTTCCTCACGATGTTGCCGGCACGCCACGTCAGACCTGTGGCGACCTCAAGACTTGATTACAGCTTCTGCGTTATGAACGAGAGCATCTGGTCGGCGGTGGAGATCACCTTGGAGTTCATCTCGTAGGCACGCTGGGTGGTGATCATGTTGACCATCTCCTCGACCGTGCTGACGTTGGACGCTTCCAGCGTGTTCTGCAGGGTGGTGCCGAAACCGTTGAGCCCCGGGGTGCCGATCTGCGGCGCACCGCTGGCGGCGGTTTCCAGGAACAGGTTGTTGCCCTGGGCCTGCAGGCCGGCCGGGTTGATGAAGTCGGCGGTTTGCAGGTTACCGATCACCTGGGACGCCGGGTTGCCGGCGATGGTGATGGACACGGTGCCGTCCTGACCCACGGTGAAAGTCTGCGCGTCATTGGGCACGACAATCGCCGGCTCCAGGGCAAAACCGCTGGCGGTGACGATCTGGCCATTGGAGTTGAGGTGGAAGGTGCCGTCACGGGTGTAGGCCGTGGTGCCATCAGGCTGCAGGATCTGGAAGAATCCCCGGCCGTTGATCGCCAGGTCCAGCGGCTGCTCGGTGGTTTGCAGGCTGCCGGCGGTGAAGTTCTTCTGGGTGCCGACAATGCGCACACCGGTACCGACCTGCAGGCCGCTAGGCAGTTCGCTGTCCTGGGTCGTCTGGGCACCCGGTTGACGCTTGATCTGGTACAGCAGGTCCTGGAATTCCGCGC
This sequence comes from Pseudomonas sp. TKO26, assembly GCF_003225665.1. Taxonomy (NCBI): domain Bacteria; kingdom Pseudomonadati; phylum Pseudomonadota; class Gammaproteobacteria; order Pseudomonadales; family Pseudomonadaceae; genus Pseudomonas; species Pseudomonas sp. TKO26. The sequence continues at coordinate 39,280 of NZ_QKLN01000039.1, read as the reverse complement.
GATCACGTTTGAAACCCGTGGTCGAGACGTTCGCCAGGTTGTTGGAAATCACACTCAGGTTGGTGTCCTGGGCGGACAGACCGGTTTTGGCAACCCATAGAGCCGGAAGCATTCGATTCTCCTCTCGCGCCTGTTTTACGGCGCTAGGTACTGGTAATTAGCTGATCTGCAAGACCCGAGCCATGGCCTGGTCGTCTTCTTTGGCGCTGTTCATCATCTTGATGTGCAATTCGAACTGCCTGGACAAGGCCAGCACTGCCGTCATCTCTTCCACGGCATTGACGTTGCTCGACTCCAGGAATCCCGACACCAGTTGCACATTGGCATCGGCCGGCGCCGGCTGGCCGTCCTTGGTCTTGATCGAGCCATCGAGCCCCTTGGTCAGGTTCTTGATATCCGGATTGACCAGCTTGATGCGATCGACCTCGGCCATGACCCGCGGCCCCTCACCCATGGCCCGGATGCTGATGGTGCCGTCCTGGCCCACTTCGATCTTCTGCTCCGGCGGCACGGCGATCGGCCCGCCATTGCCCATGACCGGCATGCCATTGCCAGCACGCAGCACACCCAGGGCGTCGACGTTCAAGCTGCCGGTGCGCACATAGCTTTCGCTGCCATCGGGGCTCTGTACGGCGATCCAGCCCTTGCCGCTGACGGCCACGTCCAGGTCACGACCGGTTTCCACCATCGAGCCAGGAGTAAAGTCCGTGGCTGGCCGCTCACCCATGGCAAAGGCCCGCGCCGGAAAACTGTCACCAAACACCGGCATCGCCCGCGCCTGTTCCAGGTCGCGCTGAAAGCCGTTGGTGGAGATGTTCGCCAGATTGTTGGCATGAGCCTTTTGCGCCAGTGCGTTCTGGCTGGCGCCGGTCATTGCCACATAAAGGTACTTGTCCACAATCGTTCCTCATCTGCCGGACGTTTGCCGCCCCACGCTGTACTGCGAAGCCATAAGCAATAAGCGCACCAAGTTTTTTCGAGAGGGGTTCCCCCCAGGCGGGGCAAGGCTTTGCCTAGCCCACAAGGCATTCAGCGGGCGGTAGTGGAGACGGAAAAACGGCGGCCTTATGCCGCAAACGGCAAGTAACGGCCCGGATACATGCCCAGCCGCCACCGCCGCTCCACGCTGCGACTGGGATTACGGCTTGCCGACTTCGTATTCACGCAACTTGTTGGCGATGGTGGTGTGGGACACCCCCAGGCGCTTGCCCAACTGCCGACTGCTGGGATGCTCGGCGTACAGGCTTTCCAGCACGGCCTTTTCAAAACGCCCGACAATCTGCTCCAGACCGCCCTCCAAGGAGAAATCCCCCAGGGGCTGGCGGGCGCCGTAGTCCGGCAAGCGGATGTGCTCGGCCTTGACCATGCCGCCATCACACAACGAGACAGCCTGGAACAACACGTTCTCCAACTGCCGGACGTTGCCCGGCCAGTGGTAGTGACTCAGGCGCTCCATGGCGGCCGGTGCCAGTCGCGGCAGCGGGCAGCCAATCTGCCGACTGGCCTGATCGAGAAAATGCTCCACCAGCGGGGTCAAGCCATCGAGGCATTCGCGCAGGGGCGGTATGTGCAGCGACAGCACATTCAGCCGGTGATAGAGGTCCTGGCGAAACTCGCCGCGGGCACAGAGCTCCGACAGGTCGACCTGGGTCGCGCAAATCACCCGCACATCCAGATACACCTCTTCATCGCTGCCCACCCGCCGGAAGCAGCCGTCCTGCAGAAAACGCAGCAACTTGACCTGCAGACGCGGGCTCATCTCCCCCACACCGTCAAGAAACAGAGTGCCACCTGCGGTCAACTCCAGCAGCCCGAGCTTGCCCTCGGCCCGTGCCCCTTCGAAGGCTCCGGGGCCGTAGCCGAACAGCTCGGTTTCAGCCATGGATTCCGGCAATCCGGCGCAGTTGAGCGCCATCAGCGGCGACTGCCCACGCGGGCTGGCCAGGTGGCAGGCGCGGGCCAGCAGCTCCTTGCCAGTGCCGGTTTCACCCTCGATCAACAGCGGCGCATCCAGTGGCGCCATGCGCCGCGCCTCACGCACCACCGCCGCCATGACTTTCGAACTCTGGAAAATACTGTCGAAGCCGCGCAATTCCTGCTTGCGCACGTTGTAGATGCGCTCACCGACCCGATCCGCCCGATGCAAGGTCAATACCGCGCCAGCCATGGCTTCGCTGTCGTCGTGCTCGGATTGCAGCGGGGCGATATCCGCCAGGAACACATCGCCCTTGACCTTGACCCGCAAGCCATTGATCCGCGACTGGTTGGCCCGCACCAGCTCTGGCAGGTCGAAATCCTCGGCATAGCGCGACAGGGGAATCCCCGGCACCTCATCCACCCGCACCCCCAGCAACTGTGCGGCGGCCCGGTTGGCAGCGACAATGGAGCCGCCCATGTCGATGGACAACACCGGGAACTCCAGCGCTCCCAGCAGTGCATTGAGCTCCATGTGTCGACGCTCGCTGGGCATCAGACCGACGCGCTTCACACCGAAGACCCCGGCGATGGATTCGAACTTGGGGCGCAACGCCTGGAACTGCAGATTGATCAGGTTCGGACAGTGCAGATAGATGGCGTTGCCGTGCTCGCCCCCTACCTCGCCACGGGCCACGTTGATCCCGTACTCCACCAGCAGATTGAGAATGTCGCGCAGGATGCCGATGCGGTTCTGGCAATGAACTTTGATACGCATAAAAGGAGGCCCGGAGCTGATGATAAAGGGCATAAACGCCGAAAACCGACGCTTTTGACGCCGGTCTTTGCAAACTTTCTGCAGGGTGACGCAGATAATCGTCAAGATTATGTGACAGCAAAGGGCTTTTTCAAAGCTGGAAACCCACAACATGCCGGCCACCCGGGCAAATCCGTAACGATTACTTTACAAATAGGCACCCAATGCTGCCTCAAGCCCAGCGAACGCCTGCTGCAAAGCGTCGCACCCTCGGGTAACACTGGAGTCACACATAACAAGAACGCATCCCCTGGCAGGAGAGCAGCATGAAGCAGACGCAGTACGTGGCCCGCGAGCCCGACGCGCAAGGTTTTATCGACTATCCACCCGAAGAACACGCGGTGTGGAACACCCTGATCACGCGTCAGCTGAAAGTCATCGAGGGTCGCGCATGTCAGGAGTACCTGGATGGCATCGACAAGCTCGGACTGCCCCACGACCGCATCCCGCAGTTGAGCGAAATCAACAAGGTCCTCGGCGAAACCACCGGCTGGCAAGTGGCCCGGGTTCCGGCGCTGATTCCCTTTCAGACCTTTTTCGAACTCCTGGCCAGCAAGCGCTTCCCGGTGGCGACCTTCATTCGCACCCCCGAAGAGCTGGACTACCTGCAGGAGCCGGACATTTTCCACGAGATCTTTGGCCACTGCCCGCTGCTGACCAACCCCTGGTTCGCCGAATTCACCCACACCTACGGCAAGCTCGGCCTGCAAGCCACCAAGGAAGAGCGGGTATACCTGGCGCGCCTGTACTGGATGACCATCGAGTTCGGCCTGGTAGAAACCCCGGCCGGTCGGCGCATCTACGGCGGCGGCATCCTCTCCTCGCCCAAGGAAACCGTGTACAGCCTCTCCGAGGAGCCGGAACACCAGGCCTTCGACCCGCTGGAAGCCATGCGCACGCCGTATCGCATCGACATCCTGCAACCGATCTATTTCGTCCTGCCCAACCTCAAGCGCCTGTTCGACCTGGCCCATGAAGACATCATGGCCCTGGTCCACCAAGGCATGCAGCTGGGCCTGCACGCTCCCAAGTTTCCGCCAAAACCCAAGGCGGCCTGAGCGGTTCGCACTCGCGAGCCGCTGCGAAAGATAGTAACTTCCAACAAGAATCGAACTCAGGAACACACCATGACCGCTCTGAACCAAGCCCATTGCGAAGCCTGCCGCGCCGATGCCCCACAAGTCAGCGACGAAGAACTGCCGGTACTGATCAAGCAGATCCCTGACTGGAACATCGAAGTTCGCGACGGCGTGATGCAGCTGGAAAAAGTCTTCCTGTTCAAGAACTTCAAGTTCGCCCTGGCCTTCACCAATGCCATGGGCGAGATCTCCGAGGCCGAAGGCCATCACCCAGGCCTGCTCACCGAATGGGGCAAGGTCACCGTGACCTGGTGGAGCCACTCGATCAAGGGCCTGCACCGCAACGACTTCATCATGGCGGCTCGTACCGACGAAGTAGCCAAGACCGCAGAAGGACGCAAGTAATGCATTTCGACGCCATCGGCCGGGTACCCGGCGACCCGATTCTCGGCCTGATGGGGGCCTACGCCAGCGATCCCAACCCGAACAAGTTCGACCTCGGCGTGGGGGTCTACAAGGACGCTCAGGGCCTGACGCCAATCCCGCGTTCAGTGAAGCTGGCCGAGCAGCGCCTGGTGGATCGTCAGGACACCAAGATCTACATCGGCGGCCACGGCGACGCGGCGTTCGGCAAGGTCATCAATGAGCTGGTGCTGGGCAACGATTCACCACTGATCACCAGCCAGCGCGCCGGCGCCACTCAGACCCCGGGCGGCACTGGCGCCCTGCGCCTGAGCGCCGACTTCATCGCTCACTGCCTGCCGGGCCGCGGCGTGTGGCTGAGCGATCCGACCTGGCCGATCCACGAAACCATCTTTGCCGCAGCCGGAGTCAAGGTCAGTCACTACCCTTACGTGGGCAGCGACAACCGCCTGGACGTCGAGGCCATGCTGGCCACCCTGAACCGGGTGCCCGAGGGCGATGTGGTGCTGCTGCACGCCTGTTGCCACAACCCGACCGGCTTCGACCTCAGCCACGCCGACTGGCAACGGGTACTGGACGTGGTGCGCAGCCGCAAGCTGCTGCCACTGATCGACTTCGCCTACCAGGGCTTTGGCGATGGCCTGGAGCAGGATGCCTGGGCGGTGCGCTTGTTCGCCGCCGAACTGCCGGAAGTGCTGATCACCAGTTCCTGCTCGAAGAACTTCGGCCTGTACCGCGATCGCACCGGCGCCCTGATCGTCTGTACCCAGGACGCCGAAAAGCTGCTGGACGTGCGCAGCCAACTGGCCCACATCGCCCGCAACCTGTGGTCCACACCACCGGACCACGGCGCCGCGGTGGTCGCTACCATCCTCGGCGATGCCGAACTCAAGCGTCTCTGGATCGACGAAGTGGAAGCCATGCGCCAGCGCATCGCGCAGCTGCGCGCCGGCCTGGTGGAAGCCTTGCAACCCCACGGCCTGGCCGAGCGTTTCGCCCACATCGGCGTGCAACGCGGAATGTTCTCCTACACCGGCCTGAGCCCGACTCAGGTGCAGGCGCTGCGTGAACAGCACAGCGTGTACATGGTCAGCTCCGGCCGCGCCAACGTGGCCGGAATCGACGCCACTCGCCTGGACCTGCTGGCCGAGGCGATCGCTCGGGTCGTCTGAAACATGTGCTTGTCGAGGTGGGCGTCTCCACAACGCCCATCTCGGCAAGGCACTTGCGGCGCTACTCCGATCCTTTCATCCCAAAAATCGCGATAAAAATCTTTTTGTCATTTCCAGTGCTGTATCCTGCCCAGGCTTTTTAAAAGCGCGGACCTACCCAGCGATTTAAAAAACAGACTTTGCGAGGAGCAACGACATGCATGAGATCCCGAATCTCCCCTTCCCAAGCCTGCACGAAACTGAGCAGACCACCCCGCCCCAAGCCAGTGCTGAAAAGCCTGTAGTGCAAGAAGCCGCCGACCGCCGCAAGGCCGACAGCGAAGACTGAAAAATGCTGTAACCAGACCGTGTGGAAAGCGCTACTCAAGCGCTTTCCACACCGCCTGAAACCTCCCTCCGAGCCTCACCCAACCATGACCGACTCCTTCAGCGAAACCCAGGCCAGCGTACTGATCGGCACCGCGGAAAAAATGATCGAGGTGTGGAACCGCCTGAGCGCGCAAAGACAGGCCGCCCTGCTGGCCCGCTTCGGCACCCAGGAAAACGCAATCGCCGCCCTGGTCACCACTCACCTGCTGCAAGACCAAAACGCCTGAGTCAAAATCCTGACCCGAAAGATCTGAACAACGCGTCGAATTCTCCCCCCTGCATCAGCATCCACATCGGTATCATAAGCAGCCTATCTATTTAGCTGTCGCCGTGGACCCATCCCCATGCCAGATTCCCAGCGCCCCTTGGCGGTCACGCTGCAAGTCGTCTCCATCGTCCTGTTCACCTTTATCGGCTACCTGAATGTCGGCATTCCCCTGGCGGTCCTGCCGGGCTATGTGCATAGCGACCTGGGTTTTGGCGCGGCGATCGCCGGCCTGGTGATCAGCGTGCAATACCTGGCGACCCTGCTCACCCGCCCCTACGCCGGACGCATCATCGACAACCAGGGCAGCAAGCGCGCGGTGATGTACGGCCTGGCCGGCTGCGGACTGAGCGGGGTGTTCATGCTGCTTTCGGCCTGGCTGCAACATCTGCCGACCCTGAGCCTGATCAGCCTGCTGACCGGCCGCCTGGTGCTGGGCAGCGCGGAAAGCCTGGTGGGCTCGGGTTCGATTGGCTGGGGCATCGGCCGGGTCGGCGCGGCCAACACCGCCAAGGTGATCTCCTGGAACGGCATCGCCAACTACGGCGCCCTGGCCATCGGCGCGCCCCTGGGCGCCTGGCTGGTCGATCATCTCGGCTTGTGGAGCATGGGTTCGAGCATCATCCTGCTGGCCGTGCTCGGCCTGCTGCTGGCCTGGCCGAAAGTCGCCGCGCCCATCGTTGCCGGCGAACGCCTGCCATTCATCCACGTGCTGGGCAAGGTCTTTCCCCACGGCTGCGGCCTGGCCCTGGGCTCCATCGGCTTTGGCACCATCGCCACCTTCATTACCCTGTACTACGCCACTCAGCATTGGGCCAACGCAGTGCTGTGCCTGAGCCTGTTCGGCGCCAGCTTCATCGGTGCCCGCTTGCTGTTCGGCAACCTGATCAACCGCCTCGGCGGCTTTCGCGTGGCGATCGCCTGCCTGTCGGTGGAAACCCTTGGCCTGTTGCTGCTGTGGCAGGCCCCGGACGCTCACTGGGCGCTGGCTGGCGCGGCCTTGAGCGGCTTCGGCTTCTCCCTGGTGTTCCCGGCCCTGGGGGTGGAAGCAGTGAACCTGGTGCCAGCCTCCAGCCGGGGTGCCGCGGTGGGCGCCTACTCGCTGTTCATCGACCTGTCACTGGGCATCACCGGGCCACTGGCCGGGGCGATTGCCGCCGGCTTCGGCTTTGCCTCGATCTTTCTCTTCGCCGCCATCGCCGCCTGCAGCGGCCTGATACTCAGCCTGTACCTGTACCGTCAGGCACCCAGGCAACGCAAGGAACGCGCGCTCGGCTAGAAGTCCACCTTGCCGCGACCGGCCTTGATGTTGCCGCGCTTGGCCTTGCTCTCCAGACGGCGCTTCTTCGAACCCAGGGTCGGCTTGGTGGGGCGGCGCTTCTTTTCCACCTTGACGGCACTGAGGATCAGCTCGGTGAGGCGCTCAAGGGCATCGGCGCGGTTTTGCTCCTGGGTGCGGTATTGCTGGGCCTTGAGAATGATCACGCCATCACTGGTGATGCGACTGTCGCGCAGCGCCAGCAACCGCTCCTTGTAGAACGGCGGCAAGGAAGAGGCCGGAATGTCGAAGCGCAGATGCACCGCGCTGGACACCTTGTTGACGTTCTGCCCGCCGGCGCCCTGGGCGCGGATGGCGGTCAGCTCGATCTCGGCATCCGGCAGATGCACGTTGTTGGAAATCACCAGCATGGAACAGGAATCCGTGTTCAGGGCCCACAGGATACCTCCATTACCCAGGCACTGGCGGACCTCTTCGCTGGCCAGCACACACTTGCAGCCGGCCTGCCGGCCAGAGAAACCTGGGCCCGCACAAGAATCACAGGCATGAAAAACCCGGCCGCAGCCGGGTCGGTCATGGCCATAGCCGCGCTTACTTCAGCGCAGCACCGGCCGCCTGCAGCGCGTGCTGGGCACTGCGCTTGTTCTTGATCAGGTAGCAGACCCACATGAACACCACCCACACCGGGATCGCGTACACCGAGATCTGGATGCCCGGGATCATCAGCATGATGCCGAGGATGAACACCACGAACGCCAGGCAGATGTAGTTGCCATAGGGGTACCACAAGGCCTTGAACAGCGAGGTCTGGCCGGTGCGGTTCATGTGCTGGCGGAACTTGAAGTGCGAGTAGCTGATCATCGCCCAGTTGATCACCAGGGTCGCCACCACCAGGGACATCAGCAGCTCCAGCGCGTGCTGCGGGATCAGGTAGTTGAGCACCACGGCAACGAAGGTCACCAGCGCCGAGGCGAGGATCGACATCACCGGCACACCGCGTTTGTCGATCTTGGCCAGGACTTTCGGCGCATCGCCCTGCTCGGCCATGCCCAGCAGCATGCGGCTGTTGCAGTAGGTGCCGCTGTTGTACACCGACAGCGCCGCGGTCAGGACCACGAAGTTGAGGATGTGCGCCGCGGTGTTGCTGCCCAGCATCGAGAACACCTGGACGAACGGGCTGCCGCTGTAGGCATCGCCGGAAGCGTTCAGAGTCACCAGCAGGGTGTCCCACGGGGTCAGCGACAGCAGCACCACCAGGGCGCCGATGTAGAAAATCAGGATGCGGTAGATCACCTGATTGATCGCCTTGGGGATCACGGTCTTCGGCTTGTCGGCTTCAGCGGCGGTGAAACCGAGCATTTCCAGGCCGCCGAAGGAAAACATGATGATTGCCATGGCCATCACCAGGCCGTTGACGCCGTTGGGGAAGAAGCCGCCGTGGGACCAGAGGTTGCTCACCGAGGCCTGCGGGCCGCCATGGCCGCTGACCAGCAGATAGCTGCCCAGGGCGATCATGCCGACGATGGCCACCACCTTGATGATGGCGAACCAGAACTCGGCCTCGCCGAAGACCTTGACGTTGGCCAGGTTGATGGCGTTGATCATCACGAAGAACACCGCCGCCGAAGCCCAGGTCGGGACGTCCGGCCACCAGTAGTGCACATACTTGCCGACCGCGGTCAGCTCCGACATGCCGACCAGGATGTAGAGAATCCAGCAGTTCCAGCCGGAGAGGAAACCGGCGAAGCCGCCCCAGTATTTGTGGGCGAAGTGGCTGAAGGAGCCGGCCACCGGCTCTTCGACGATCATCTCGCCGAGCTGGCGCATGATCATGAAGGCGATGAAACCGCAGATGGCGTAGCCAAGGATCATCGACGGACCGGCGGATTTGAGTACCCCGGCCGAGCCCAGGAACAAACCGGTGCCGATCGCGCCGCCGAGGGCGATCAGTTGAATATGGCGATTTTTCAGGCCGCGTTTCAGCTCGCCCGAATGCGAGTTTTGTCCACTCATGAAAAGGTTCTCACGCAAGGTTTGATGATGTTTGCAAGACGTTGCCGCCCGGTGAGGCTTAAGCGGCGCGGAGCAAACCCCAGCGCAGGCACCCGAAGTTCAGCGTTTTTCTAACGGTCATGCGTCACCTGTTTGTTTTTATCTGTGACGAAATCGAACCCACCACGCTCGTGACGCGGCGGAGTGAACAAGGTGGATAACCTTGAGTTTATTGGCCCGGCAGCGGTGCTCTCAGCGCCCTCGGGGCAGCCTGAAACGCGCGGCGCAGACGCAAAATGCGCGGGTACGCAGTTGGGTCACAGTTAAAACGCCGCGCATTGTACACCCCTGACCCCCTGCCGCCAGACACCGCTGTATCAGCGTGCCGGTAACCGGGATCTTGCGGGGCCTGCTCGATGCTCGACATCGGCGGCGGAACATTGGACGGACCGCGTGGGGTCGTCGATGAAGGCGCGATGACCATCGTCCTTCGAAGGGTGTCGGTGAAAGTCGGTTACGGCGTTCATTGCGCCTCCTTCTTGTTATGCACCTGTACGCAGGCAGGTGTGCATCTCACCCGCCTTGGCGCTCTGGAACAAGCGGGCCAGAGCCTCGGCAAACGAATGGTTGGCGACCCGGCGGCAGTTTTTCCTTACAGCGCCGCCACCCGCGCCGTTTCAGGGGGCAATACGTCAAATTTCGTAATTTTTTCTTTACAGACCGTAACGTTAACTTGCCGATACAGATCATCCGCGCCTGCGACTGCAAATTGACGCACTGGCCGCTGCGCCGCCGGGAATGCCTTAGCTTTTTGTTTTCAGGCGATAAATATTCCGCGCAAAAATAGAAAATAAAGTTCAGTAGAAAAAAATCTAATTATTTTTTTGCACTTCAAAATGCCCTGAACTAGGTTTCCAGCCACTTGCCGGACGCCTCGTCCGACGGGTACGAGGAGCGGCCAGGCAGCCTTTGCAACCATCCCGTTCAGCACTGCTGATCCGCTCCGCCAATGGACTGCTATGCACTACGTCATCTAGGAGAGTCACCATGCAAACACTGGAACAAGACCTGGAAACCGAACTGCAACTGGACGAGTGGTTCGAAGCGGCCACTCATGATGCAGCCGTGGAAATGATGCAGGCCGACGCCGTGGTGCCGTTCGGCACGGCGATGTGGCCAATGTAAGGCGCCCGGACCGGAGCAGGCCTTGCGCCTGCCCCGGTCACCTTTGTCCTCCAGGGAGGTTTTATGGACCAGACTCGCGCCATCCGCCATTTCCTGTACTACCTCGAACGCCACCCGGCCCTGGGCAACGCCCGGTCACCGCAGGTGGTGATCGGCCACACCGCCGACTACCAGGCCATGGTCAGTGCCATCCTCGAACAGGCGCGCCAGACCACGCCGCTGGCGCTCAACGCCCTGCGCCTGGACCTGGAGCCGGCCGAGCGCCTGGCACGGGCGATCATCGACTGCGACCTGTACATTTTCTTCTACGACTCCTCGACCCTGGCCCAGCCCCGCCCCGACGGCCCGGAGTTCCTCCGCCCGCTGCACGCTCTGATGGCCGAGCACTGGAAGAAGTCGCTGCTGTTCAAGGATTACGGCGAGTACTTCTACGACACCTTCAGCGTCGAGCCGCAGCGTATCGCCGACCTCAATGCCACCTTGATCCGCCGCCTGTCCCAGGCTTCGACCCTGAGTTTCAGCGACCCCCAGGGCTCATATTTCGAGACGCCCTTGAGCGGCGTGAAGAAATGGACCGACATCAACGGCGTCGGCAACTACGACCTGGCCCCCGGGGAAATCGCCACCCACAGCGAGGCCATCAACGGTCATGTGAAGTTTCTCGGCACCTTCCTCAGCACCATCCCCTTCGCCCGCAAGTACGGGGTACTGCAAGCACCGCTGGAGTTGTGGATCGACAACTCGACCATCACCCGCGTCGCCACCGAGGTGCCCGGACTGGCCAACGACTTCAACAAATACCTGGATGCCAACCCGTCCAACCGGCGCATCGAGGAACTGGGCATCGGCACCAACGAAGGCATCAGGTCCCTCTACGGGCGCAATTCCGGCTTCGAGGAGCGTCACTGCGGCCTGCACCTGGGGCTGGGAGGCGGTGCCAAGGGCAGCCACCACCTGGACCTGATCTTCAGCTCAGGGGTGCTGGCGGTGGACAACAAGCCGGTGTTCGACGGCCAGTTCGCCTTCTAACCCTCCTGGCGTAGACGCTGGCTTGTGTAGGGGCTGCTGGCCAGCGAAGGCGATCACAAGCCTTGCCAAGGACTTGAGAGCCGGTTCGCCGGCAAGCCGGCTCCTACGAAGCACCGGGCAAAAAAAACGCCAACCCGAGGGTTGGCGTTGTTGTCGGCTGGCCGACGCTTACTCCGGCTTGCGACGACCGAAGCCAGGACGCTGGCCGGTACCGGCCGGAGCGCCACGACGCTTGCCGGACGGTGCGTCCTTGTCCAGCACCAGGCTTGGGCGCTTGGACTTCGGCGCTGGCTTGGCCGGGCGCTTGGTGTCCGCCGGACGCTCAGCTACCGGTGTGCCCCGACCGCTGGCCGGACGCGGCGCGCGTGGCGCACGCTCACCGTCCTGACGGGCCGCCGGCTTGCGCCCTGGACGCTCGCCTTCGATCTGCGGTTCACGGGAAACACGCGGGGTGGCTGGCGCGCCATTGGCCGGACGCAGGGTGCGCACGCGCTCGCTCTTGCCCACCGGACGCGAGGATTTGCGCTGCATGCGCTCCAGCTTGTCCTTGGACTTGGCGTTGAGCTGCGGCAAGGCCACCGGGGTCAGGCCGACTTCGGCGCTGAGCACGTCGACTTCGTACTGGCTCATTTCGCGCCAGCGGCCCATCGGCAGGTCGGAGTTGAGGAACACCGGACCAAAGCGCACCCGCTTCAGGCGGCTGACCACCAGCCCCTGGGATTCCCACAGGCGGCGTACTTCACGGTTGCGACCTTCCATCACCACGCAGTGATACCAGTGGTTGAAACCTTCGCCACCGGGCGCCTGCTGGATATCGGTGAACTTGGCCGGGCCGTCTTCGAGCATGACCCCGGCCTTGAGGCGCTCGATCATCTCGTCGTCGACTTCACCACGCACACGCACCGCGTACTCGCGGTCCATCTCGTAGGACGGGTGCATCAGGCGGTTGGCCAACTCGCCGTCGGTGGTGAACATCAGCAAGCCGGTGGTGTTGATGTCCAGGCGGCCGATGTTGATCCAACGGCCTTCGCGTGGACGCGGCAGCTTGTCGAACACGGTCGGACGGCCTTCCGGGTCGTCACGGGTGCAGATCTCGCCGTCGGGCTTGTTGTACATGATCACGCGGCGCACCGATTCGGCGGCCTCTTCGCGCTTGATCACCTTGCCATCGATGGAAATGGCGTCATGCAGGTCGACGCGCAGGCCCAGGGTGGCCTCTTTGCCGTTGACCTTGATCCGGCCCTGGCTGATCCAGGACTCGACGTCGCGGCGCGAGCCGACGCCGATGCGGGCGAGGACTTTCTGCAGCTTCTCGCCGGCTGGACGGATTTCCTGGTCGTTCTGATCGGTATCGCTCATCTGGGCACCTCCCGGTGTAGCGCTTCAGGCTAGAGCGGCCTGAAGACGTGAAAACAGATTCTGTGGCGAAGGGATCGCCAAAGGGTCGCGAATCATACGCTCATGGCGGCGATTGCGCATCACAGACTAGTTGATAAGTCGCCGCCCGGGCTTTTTTCCGCCCACCGGTGACGCAGCGCCGGGCCGGCTTGCTGGCGAAAAAGGCCGCAGGCCTTGCACCGGAGCGGTTGACGCCTTCGCTGGCAAGCCAGCTCCTACACGGTCAGTCGTCCAGCAGGCGGCGTTCGTTTTCGATGGCTTCGGCCAGGGCCAGGGCCTCGGCCTCTTCTTCGCTCAACTCCGGCGCAGCGGGCTCCAGCGCGGCTACCGCGGCCAGTAACTTGGCCCGGGCCTCGGCGACACCCAGCACATCGTCCTGCGCTTCGAACAGTGGCTCATCCTCGGGCTCGACCGGGAATTCATCGGCTTCATCAGCGAGGATCTCAGCTTCGGCCTGGACCTCTTCCCGGGGGAGGCCCAGCACCGGTTCTTGCTGCTCCACCTGTTCCAGCTCTACCGGAGCATCGCGATGCAGGTCATCGAAGTCGGTCTTGATCCCCTCCTCCATGGAGTCCAGCTCCAGCAACAGGGTATGGAAGCTGGTTTCCTCCTTGGGCTCCTCCTGCTCGGCGCTGGCATCGGCCAGTTGCTGCAAGTGCTCGGGCACGGGGGCGTCATCGAACTCCAGCACCGGCTCGGCCTCGATCTCCCGCAGCTCGGCCAGCGGCGGCAGGTCGTCGAGGTTCTTCAGGTTGAAATGGTCGAGAAAGGCCTTGGTGGTGGCGAACATCGCCGGCTTGCCAGGCACATCACGGTAGCCCACCACCCGAATCCACTCGCGCTCCAGCAGGGTCTTGACGATGTTGCTGTTGACCGCCACGCCGCGCACGTCCTCGATCTCGCCACGGGTGATGGGCTGGCGGTAGGCGATCAGGGCCATGGTCTCCAACAGGGCACGGGAGTAGCGCTGCGGGCGTTCCTCCCACAGGCGACCAACCCAGGGGGCGAACTTTTCGCGGATCTGCAGGCGATAGCCGGAAGCCACTTCCTTGAGCTCGAACGCCCGCCCCTCGCAGGATTTGCCGAGCAGGGTCAGGGCCTTCTTGAAGACCGCAGGATCCGGCCGCTCGGCTTCTTCGAAGAGTTCGAACAGGCGTTCCAGGGACTGGGGTTTTCCCGAGGCCAACAGAAAGGCTTCGAGCAGGGAAGCCAGCTCGCGGGGTTCATTCAGGTTCATGATTTAAGCTCGTTATTCGGCTCGCGCCCGTACGTGGATGGCCGCAAAGGGCTCATTCTGCACCAGCTCGACCAGGGATTCCTTGACCAGTTCGAGGATCGCCATGAAGGTCACCACCACCCCCAGGCGCCCTTCCTCGGCAGTGAACAGCTCGACAAAGGGCACGAAACCGCCGCCCTTGAGCCGCTCCAGCACATCGCTCATGCGCTCGCGGGTAGAAAGGGCCTCGCGGCTGACCTGGTGGCTTTCGAACATGTCGCCACGGCGCAGCACCTCGGCCATGGACATCAGTAACTCTTCCAGGGCCACATCCGGCAGCAGCTTGCGCACTCGGGCCTCGGGAGCATCCAGCTTGGGTACCAGCACATCGCGGCCGACCCGACTGAGGCCGTCAATGCCTTCGGCGGCCGCCTTGAAGCGCTCGTATTCCTGCAGGCGACGGATCAGTTCGGCCCGCGGGTCGTCCTCTTCTTCCTCGACCTCGGCGGAACGCGGCAGAAGCATCCGCGACTTGATCTCGGCGAGCATCGCCGCCATCACCAGGTACTCGGCGGCCAGCTCCAGGCGCACCGACTGCATCAGCTCCACATAGCCCATGTACTGGCGGGTGATTTCCGCCACCGGGATATCGAGAATATTGATGTTCTGCTTGCGGATCAGGTACAGCAGCAAGTCCAGCGGACCCTCGAAGGCTTCGAGGAAGACCTCCAGGGCATCCGGGGGAATGTACAGGTCCAGGGGCATTTCCATGACCGCCTGGCCGTAGACCATGGCGAATGGCAGCTCCTGCTGGGCACCGGCCTGCTCGTCGACGGTTTCTACTGCGGACATCTAGGCCTCGGCCATGAACGGCGCAGGGTCGCCGCAACCGACGCGGATCACTTCCGGCTCGCCATCGGCCAGGCTGATCACCGTGGAGGACTCGGTGCTGCCGAAACCACCGTCGATGATCAGGTCCACCTGGTGCTCCAGCAACTGGCGCATCTCATAGGGATCGCTCAGGGCCTCGGTATCGCCGGGCATGATCAGGCTGACGCTCATCAGCGGCTCGCCCAGCTCGGCCAGCAACGCCAGGGCAATGGGATTGCTCGGCACCCGCAGGCCGATGGTGCGGCGCTTGGGATGCAGCAGCAGGCGCGGCACTTCACGGGTGGCATTGAGGATAAAGGTGTAAGGCCCCGGCACGTGGGCCTTGAGCAGGCGGAAGGTGCCGGTGTCGATCTTGGCGAACAGGCCCAATTGCGACAGGTCGCTGCAGATCAGCGCGAAGTTGTGTTTTTCGTCCAACTGCCGCAGGCGCCGTACTCGCTCGATCGCCCCCTTGTCGCCCATCTGGCAGGCAATGGCGTAGGACGAATCGGTGGGATAGATCACCACGCCACCGCCACGAATGATCTCGACAGCCTGCTTGATCAGGCGCGGCTGGGGGTTTTCCGGGTGGATCTGGAAAAATTGACTCACTGTCTCTACCTGTTCAGGCGGCAATAATTGGCTCATGTTTGAAGCGACACCATAGCGGTGGCAGATCCTCGGGTACCGGGCGGTATTCGCCGATCTCGGACCAGCCTCCTGGACCATGAAAGTCACTGCCGGCGCTGACCAGCAGTCCGAATTCACGAGCAAGAATAGCCAAACTGCCCACTTGCTCCGCAGGTTGGTGGCCATTGACCACTTCGATTGCATGACCACCGGCTTGAATATAGTCGGCAATCAGACGGCGACGCTTGCTGCGGGTGAAATCGTAGTGCCAGGGATGGGCCAGGCTGACCCAGGCACCGGCCTCGCGCAGGGTGCCGACCGTTTCCTCCAGGGTGGGCCAGTGCAGCTTGACGTCACCCAGCTTTCCCGCCCCCAGCCACTTGCGGAAGGCTTCGGCGCGGTCCTTGACGAAGCCGGCACGCACCAGGTAATCGGCAAAATGCGGCCGCGCCGGGGCGTTGCCGCTGTCGCCCAGCTCCTGCTGGATGGCCCGGGCGCCTTCCAAGGCGCCCGGCATGCCTTTGAGGGCCAGCTTGCGGCTGATCTCCTCGGAACGCAGCCAGCGCCCTGCGTGAAGCTTCTCGATGGCGGTCACCAGAGCCGGGGCTCTGGTATCGAATCCGTAGCCCAGCACATGAATAGTGGCGCCACCCCAGGTGCAGGACAGCTCGACGCCATTGACCAGTTGCATGCCCAGTTGCGCCGCGGCCTGACGGGCCTCGTCCAGCCCTTCGAGGGTGTCGTGGTCGGTCAGGGACAGGATTCGCACGCCTCTCTCGTACGCACGCGCAACCAGAACCGCAGGCGCCAGGGCGCCGTCGGAGGCCGTGCTATGGCAGTGCAAATCGACATTCACAGGATGTTAAAACCTCAAGTCAGCTGGCGCTTTCGCGATCAGGGATGTTTGTTATTATGCCGCCACATCCTGCTTCTGGCTGCCACTGTGAAACAATTCATCGACTTCATCCCGCTGTTCCTGTTTTTCATCATCTATAAAATCGACCCCCGGGTCGTCGACCTGGCCGGGCACGAAGTCAGCGTGGGCGGCATCTATAGCGCCACGGCGGTGCTGATCATCAGTTCCCTGGTGGTGTACGGCGCGCTGTTCATTTCCCAGCGCAAACTGGAAAAGAGCCAGTGGCTGACCCTGGTCGCCTGCCTGGTCTTCGGCAGCCTGACCCTGGCGTTCCACAGCGAAACCTTCCTCAAGTGGAAAGCCCCGGTGGTCAACTGGCTGTTCGCCCTGGCCTTCATCGGCAGCCATTTCATCGGCGACCGCCTGCTGATCAAACGCATCATGGGCCATGCCCTGACCCTGCCGGATCCGGTGTGGACCCGCCTGAACATTGCCTGGATCGCGTTCTTCCTGTTCTGCGGCGCCGCCAACCTGTTCGTCGCCTTCACTTTCCAGAGCATCTGGGTCGACTTCAAGGTCTTCGGCAGCCTGGGCATGACCGTACTATTCCTGGTGGGCCAGGGTATCTACCTGTCGCGCCACCTGCACGACGCCGACCCCACCACCCCGAAAACCGAGGACTGACATGCTTTACGCAATCATTGCCACAGACGTCGCCAACTCCCTGGAAAAACGCCTGGCCGCACGCCCGGCGCACCTGGAGCGCCTGCAGGTACTCAATGAACAAGGGCGTGTGGTGCTGGCCGGCCCGCACCCGGCGATCGACAGCAATGACCCCGGCGCCGCCGGCTTCACCGGCAGCCTGATCGTCGCCGAATTCGAGTCCCTGGAAGCCGCCCAGG
Organism: Pseudomonas sp. TKO26; assembly: GCF_003225665.1. Classification (NCBI taxonomy): domain Bacteria; kingdom Pseudomonadati; phylum Pseudomonadota; class Gammaproteobacteria; order Pseudomonadales; family Pseudomonadaceae; genus Pseudomonas; species Pseudomonas sp. TKO26. The sequence goes on along the minus strand of NZ_QKLN01000039.1, from coordinate 21,884 downwards.
CCTGGGCCGAAGCCGACCCCTTCGTCACCGCCGGCGTCTACGCCAATGTGCTAGTCAAGCCGTTCAGGCAATCGATGCCGTAAATCCTCCCCGGCGCGATGAACCTTCAGGGTCCATCGCGTTCTCAATCGCTCATTATTCTCGTTTGACGGCCGACAACCTGCCCAACACTCGATTGGAATCAGGAGTTTCGATGCGCCAAGGTCCGCTGTGCCTGCTGTTGGTCATGTTGTCGATCGGGGCTCCGGCCCTTGCCGAGGAACCCCAGGAAACCGGCCATTCGACGCCGCTGTCCCTGAGCGCCGGCAGTCAGATCACCGAGTTGCAGCAACGTTTGAAAGAAAGCGAGCGCCTGCGAGAAGAGCTGAGCAAACAATTGCAAAGCGCCGACGCCGAACGGGAAAGCCCACAGCTGGCCCGCTTGCGCCAGGAGAACCAGCGCCTCAAGCTGCAGCTCAAAGAGGCCCAGGCCAACCCGGTGCCGCGACTGCTGACCGATCAGCAGCAATGGTTCGTCACTGGCGGCGGCGTGGCCCTGATCGCCCTGCTCTGCGGTATCTTCGCCAGTGGCGGGCATCGCAAGCGTCGACAATGGCTAAATTGAGTGATTCATGAGCGACCTGTTACTGATTGATGATGACCAGGAGCTGTGCGAGCTCCTGAGCAGTTGGCTCGGCCAGGAAGGCTTTCAAGTACGTGCCTGCCACGACGGCTTGAGCGCACGCCGGGCCCTGGCCGAAGCGGCCCCGGCAGCCGTGGTGCTGGACGTCATGCTGCCCGACGGCAGCGGCCTGGAACTGCTCAAGCAACTGCGCAACGACCACCCCGACCTCCCGGTGCTGATGCTCTCGGCCCGCGGCGAGCCCCTGGACCGCATCCTCGGCCTGGAACTGGGCGCCGACGACTATCTGGCCAAGCCTTGCGACCCTCGCGAACTCACCGCCCGCCTGCGCGCGGTCCTGCGCCGCAGCCACCCGGTGGCGGCTTCCAGTCAGCTGGAGCTGGGCGACCTGTGCTTCAGCCCGATTCGCGGCGTGGCCACCATCGACGAGCAGGACATCAGCCTCACGGTTTCCGAAAGTCGCCTGCTGGAGGCCCTGCTCAAGCAACCCGGCGAGCCTCTGGACAAGCAGGAACTGGCGCAGATCGCGCTGGGCCGCAAGCTGACCCTGTACGACCGCAGCCTGGACATGCACGTCAGCAATCTGCGCAAGAAGATCGGCCCCCATCCCGATGGTCGCCCGCGCATCGTCGCCCTGCGCAGCCGCGGCTACTACTACAGCCTGTAAGCGCGTCCCGACGCTATTGTCAGGGCGCCGGCCCGGCGTCTTTACCCAAGCTTTACCCTCCACTGACCGCCGCTGACCTTGATCTGGGTAACCTGAACTCATCCGGAACTTACCGGGAATGAGACAAGGAGACACACCATGCGCAAGACCCTGATCGCTCTGCTGTTCGCCGCCGCCCTGCCAACCGTGGCCATGGCCATGCCCGAAGGCCCGGGCCCGATGGGGCCGATGGACGGTCCACGGCACAGCGAGCACATGCGCGGCAAAGGCCCCTTCGGTCAACTGGACCTGAGCCGTGAGCAACGCCAGCAGATCGGCAAGCTGATGGGCGAGCAGATGCACGACCGCAAGGCCGTGGTGGAAAAATACCTGGAGAAACTCTCGCCGGCCGACCAGAAAGCCATGAAAGACGAACTGGCCGCCAAACAGCAGAAAACCCAGGCCGATATCCGCGCCCTGCTCAAGCCCGAGCAGCAGAAAGAGTTCGACGCCATCGTCAAGAAACAAGAAGAACGTCGCGCCGAATGGGCCGAGTTCAAGGCCTGGAAAGCGCAACAACCGCAAAAGGCGCAATAATGCGTTAGCCTTCATCCCCCAGCCCAGTGGCCCGCGCCACTGGGCTTTCGCGTTCGAGGAGTTTCTGTGCGTTCACTGTTCTGGCGCATCCTGGCCAGTTTCTGGCTGGCCATCACCCTGGTTGCCGGGTTGTCGATCCTGCTCGGGCACATGCTCAACCAGGACGCCTGGATCCTCAGCCGCCATCCGGGGCTCAACAGCCTCACCGCGGAGTGGACGCAAACCTACGAAACCCAGGGCGAAGACGCCGCCCAGGACATCCTCCAGCAGCGCAAGCGCCAGTACCACATCGATGTTCAAGTCCTCAATGAGAGCGGCGACCCGGTGGTACGCGGGACGTTCCCGCGCCGCGCCGCCGCCTTCGAGGCCCGGCAGAACAACGACGACCGCCACCTGCCCTGGCGCCGCCTTACCGCGGAATACACCAGCCCGACCACCGGCGACACCTACCTGTTCATCTACCGCATCCCCCATCCGGAGCTGGACGCCTGGCACCGCGACAGCCTGACCTGGCCCCTTAGCGCCCTGGCCATCGCCCTGGTGGTGCTGACCCTGTTCAGCCTGCTGGTGACCCTGTCCATCACCCGCCCGCTGAGCCGCCTGCGCGGTGCCGTACATGATCTGGGCCAGGCCAGCTACCAGCAGAACAGCCTGGCGCGCCTGGCCAATCGGCGCGATGAGTTCGGCGTGCTGGCCCGGGACTTCAACCGCATGGGCTCGCGCCTGCAAAGCCTCATTGGCAGCCAGCGCCAGTTGCTGCGGGATGTGTCCCACGAACTGCGCTCCCCCCTGGCACGGCTGCGCATCGCCCTGGCCCTGGCCGAGCGTGCCGCCCCCGAAGAGCGGGAAAAGCTCTGGCCCCGACTGACTCGGGAATGTGATCGCCTGGAGGCGCTGATCAGCGAGATCCTGGTGCTGGCCCGGGTCGACGCGGACAACGCCAGCGCCGAGGACGTGGACCTCAATGCCTTGTTGCTGGCCCTGCAAAAAGACGCGCAGCTGGCCTGCCCGGAGCAACAGGTGCAGATCGACGCCCAGCCGCAACTGAGCCTGCGGGGCTGGCCGACCATGCTGGAGCGGGCGGTGGATAACCTGCTGCGCAATGCCCAGCGCTTCAACCCCGCAGGGCAACCGATCGAGGTCCAGGCCCAGCGCCACGGCGACAGGATCCTGATCAGCGTGCGCGACCACGGGCCCGGGGTGGACGCCGAGCACCTGAAACAATTGGGTGAGCCGTTCTTCCGTGCGCCAGGGCAAAACGCGCCCGGCCATGGTCTGGGCCTGGCCATTGCTCGCCGGGCGGCGGAGCGTCATGGCGGCAGTCTGTTACTGGACAATCATTCCCAGGGCGGCTTCATCGCCACCCTGGAGTTGCCCCTGCTGCCCGGCGCGCCAGCCCCCGCCTGAAACCAGCGCGGGCAAACCGCTACTGCCAGGTCCGGCGGTAACGGGCTTGCCCGCGATGCAATACAGAGATCGCTGGTGCCGATCAGGCCTTGGCGGTCCAAGCGCTGACAAACTCGCCGGTATCGATTTTCGGTGCGACCCGAGGCTCGTTCAGCGGCGTCCCCAGGTACAGGAAGGCGATGATCTCTTCCCCCTCAGCCAGGCCCAGCCCCTTGGCCACGTGCGGCGAATAGGACAACTCGCCGGTGCGCCACACGGCGCCAATGCCCTGGGCATAGGCCGCCAGCAAAATGCCGTGGGCGGCACAGCCCGCCGCCAGCAATTGCTCGGACTTGGGCACCTTGAAATGCTCCTGCAGCCGCGCCACGACCACCACCACCAGCGGTGCACGCAGAGGCATGGCCCGGGCCTTGTCCAGCGCGGCCTGGGTCACTTCGCCGCCTTGTAGCTGCACGGCTTCGACCAGCAGCTCACCCAACTGATCACGGGCTTGACCTTCGACGGTGAGGAACCGCCAGGGGCGCAATTGCCCGTGGTCCGGCGCCCGCAGGGCGGCTGCGAACAGTGCTTCGCGCTGCGCGGCGCTGGGCGCGGGCTCCACAAGGCGCGGCACGGAAACACGGTTGAGCAAAGCGTCGAGAGCCTCCATCGGCCACCTCCTGAAAAAAATGTCCGGCCATTCTAACGGCATCCGCCGCCAGGGTGCCGGTTTACATGCCCTGCCCCGCAGGTAGAATGAGCGCCCTTCAGCTACCAGCCCGAGCGCAATACATGGCGTTGCCGACTTTAAGAATCATTGGCTTCATCATCGGCATCTTCCTCATCACCCTGGCCATCGCCATGGTGGTACCGATGGCGACACTGGTGATCTTCGATCGCACCGGCGACCTGCCGTCTTTCCTCTGGGCCAGCATGATCACCTTTATCGCCGGGCTGGCCCTGGTGATCCCGGGGCGCCCCGAGCACATCCACTTGCGCCCGCGAGACATGTACCTGCTGACGGTTTCCAGCTGGGTGGTGGTGTGCATCTTCGCCGCCCTGCCGTTCCTGCTGACCCAGCACATCAGCTACACCGATTCGTTCTTCGAAAGCATGTCCGGCATCACCGCCACCGGCGCCACCGTGCTCAGCGGCCTGGACAGCATGTCCCCGGGCATCCTGATCTGGCGCTCGATGTTGCACTGGCTGGGGGGCATAGGCTTTATCGGCATGGCGGTGGCCATCCTGCCGCTGTTGCGCATTGGCGGCATGCGCCTGTTCCAGACCGAGTCCTCGGACCGCTCGGAAAAGGTCATGCCGCGCTCGCACATGGTGGCGCGGCTGATTGTCGCCACCTATGTCGGCATCACCGTCTTCGGCAGCCTGGCGTTCTGGTGGGCCGGCATGAACGTGTTCGACGCCATCAACCACGCCATGTCGGCAATCTCCACCGGCGGTTTCTCCACCTCCGACGACTCCCTGGCCCACTGGCAGCAACCGGCGGTGCACTGGGTGGCGGTGGTGGTGATGATCCTCGGCAGCCTGCCCTTCGCCCTCTATGTGGCGACCCTGCGCGGCAACCGCAAGGCGTTGATCAAGGATCAGCAGGTCCAGGGCCTGCTCGGCATGCTCCTGGTGACCTGGCTGGTGCTGGGCACCTGGTACTGGTGGACCACCGACCTGCACTGGCTGGACGCCCTGCGTCACGTGGCGCTGAACGTGACTTCGGTGGTCACCACCACCGGCTTCGCCTTGGGCGACTACAGCCTGTGGGGCAATTTCTCACTGATGCTGTTCTTTTATCTGGGGTTCGTCGGCGGCTGTTCAGGCTCCACGGCCGGAGGGATCAAGATCTTCCGCTTCCAGGTGGCCTACATCCTGCTCAAGGCCAACCTCAATCAGCTGATCCACCCGCGGGCGGTGATCAAGCAGAAGTACAACGGCCACCGCCTGGACGAGGAAATCGTCCGTTCGATCCTGACCTTCTCGTTCTTCTTCGCCATCACCATCTGCATGATTGCCCTGGCCCTGTCGCTCCTGGGCCTGGACTGGATGACCGCGCTGACCGGCGCCGCCAGCACCGTGTCCGGCGTGGGCCCGGGCCTGGGCGAAACCATCGGCCCGGCGGGCAACTTCTCGACCCTGCCAGATGCCGCCAAGTGGATCCTGTCCCTGGGCATGCTCCTGGGCCGACTGGAGATCATCACGGTGTTCGTGTTGTGTATTCCGGCGTTCTGGCGTCATTGACCGACGCCGGCAGCGCCTGCAGGCGCGCCCGATACTCACCCGGCGTGATGTCGAACCAGCGGCGGAACGCCCGGAAGAAATTGCTCGGATCAGCGAACCCCAACAAGTAGGCAATCTCCAGCAAGGTCATGCGCGGCTGCGCCAGATACTGCTCGGCCAATTCTCGCCGGGTGTCGTCCAGCAGGGTCTGGAAGCTGGTGCCCTCCTCCTGCAGGCGACGCTGCAACGTGCGCTGGGACAGGTGCAGGGCCTGCGCCACCACTTCGCGCTTGGGCTCGCCCTGGGGCAACAGGCGACACAGCACCTGTCGCGCCTTGTGGGTCACCCGGCTTTCAGAAAAACGCGCCAGGTACTCACCGGCAAAACGGTCGTGCAGCAAGGCCATGGCCTCGTTGGCCGTGGGCAGCGGCGCCTCCATGTCGGCACGTTCGAAGATCAGCGCATCAAAGGGTGCGGAAAACGCCAGCGGGGCATGAAACATATCCTTGTAAGGCTGCACATCCTCGGGCTGCTCGCCCTGCAGCAGGACCTTGCGTGGCTGCAGGGCACGCCCGGTCAACCAGCTGCACAGGGCCAGCGCGCAGGCCAGGGAGGCCTCGGCACTTTGCCGGGTGGGCGGCAGATGGTCGCCATGTACCGTCAGGATCAGCGCATAACCCTCGGGTAAAAGACGAAAGCTCAGGTCGGCACTTTCGGCAATGATGCGCTGATAGCGCACCAGACGCTGAAAGCCTTCGACCAGGGTACGACTCGACATCAAGGCGTAACCGGCCACATGAAAGGATGCGGGACGCACCACCTTGCCCATATTCAGGCCAATCGCCGGGTTGCCGGACAGCTCGACGGCACGCTGCCAGAGCCGGGTCATCGAATCCTGGGGGAAGCGCGCGTCGGGGTCTTCGAGAGCGCCGTAGTCGAGCCCCAACTGCTTGAACAAAGCACGGCAGTCCAGGCCATCCATCTCCAGAGCCTTGACTATTCCCAAGGCCCAGCTTGCAGAAGTCGTTCGTTCGCTCATTAGGGCTTCTTACATGACAAGCCGCATGCTACGGCCGATTTCCCAAGGATACTAAAGTGGCGCCTATTGTCACTGGCCTGCGCAGCCAGGGATTCTAGACTCACATAAGCTCCCGCAGAACATCCGCCCGCACAACAACAAACAACCGAGATCGCGGCCATGGAAAACATCCGACAGTTCAGCAGCTTCGCCGAGTTCTACCCCTATTACCTGAGCGAGCACAGCGACAGCACCTGCCGTCGCCTGCACTTCATCGGTACCAGCCTGGTGATCTTCCTCCTGGCCTTGGCCATCGGCAGGGGTGCCTGGCTGCTGTTGCTGGCGCTGCCGCTGGCCGGCTACGGCTTTGCCTGGGTCGGGCATTTCTTCTTTGAAAAAAATCGTCCGGCCACCTTTCAGCACCCGCTGTACAGCCTGTTGGGGGACTTCGTCATGTACCGCGACATGATTCTCGGCAAAGTGCCGTTCTAGAGCCCACCGGCCATCCGTCCTCGCCACCGCGCGATCAATGCCACGGCCGGGCTCGGGCACAGGCCCGACTTCCCCTGACAACAAGAGGCCGAACGATGAAGGCTCACGCACGCTTCACCCACATGCGGGATGGCAGCCAAGAGGACTGGGCGATCATCGCTGCGGATTTCAGTGCCTATGCCAAGCAACTGCCCGCCCGTATCCTGGCCCACCTGCAGCTGCTGGAAGGCGACTTCGGCGGTTTCCCGGTGGACCGCCTGACCCATTCACTGCAGACCGCCAGCCGCGCCTGGCATGACGGGCGCGACGAGGAGTACGTAGTCTGCGCCCTGCTGCACGACATCGGCGACACCCTGGGTTCCTACAATCATGCGGATATCGCCGCCGCCATCCTCAAGCCCTTCGTCAGCCCGGAGAACCTGTGGATGGTGGAAAAGCACGCAATCTTCCAGGGCTACTACTTCTTCCACCATCTGGGCATGGACCGCCATCTGCGCGAGCAATTTTGCGAGCATCCGCTGTACCAGCGCACTGCCGAATTCTGCGCCAAGTACGATGCCGCGGCGTTCGACCCAACCTACGCCAGTCTGCCCCTGAGCTTCTTCGAACCCATGCTGCAACGGCTGTTCGCAAAGCCCCGGCAGTCGCTGTACCAGGCGGCCATGGAACAGTCCGACTCCGACTGAGGCCCGTTCCTGCTCAGGCCGGCTCCGCCACTTTCGTGAGTTCGGCCTTGAGCTGGGCTTCCCGGGCCTGGGCGTCGGCCAGGCGATAGAGTTCGATGCTGCCGTCCCAATGCTCGATCAACGCGGTGCAGGACTCGACCCAATCACCGCAATTGAGATAGTCCACCTCACCGACCTTGCGGATCTCGGCATGGTGAATGTGGCCACAGACCACCCCGTGCAGCTCGCGCTTGACGCACTCGTGGGCAATGGCCTCCTCGAAGTCACTGATAAAGCTCACCGCGGTCTTGACCTTGTGCTTGAGGTAGGCCGACAGCGACCAGTAGCCGTAGCCATAACGCGCCCGCCAGTGATTGAGCCAGCGGTTGAGGGTCAGGGTGAACTCGTAGGCCGAGTCGCCGAGAAAGGCCAGCCAACGGTGATAGCGGGTGATGACGTCGAACTGGTCACCGTGAATCACCAGCAGATGACGCCCATCCGCCGTGACATGCACCGCTTCGTCCACCAACTGGATATTGCCCAGGATCAGCTTGGAGTAACGGCGCAGAAATTCGTCATGATTGCCGGTGACATAGATCACCTCGGTGCCGCGCTTGCTCATGGTCAGCAAGCGGCGGATCACATTGGTATGGGCCTGGGGCCAGTACATGCCGCCGCGCAGCTTCCAGCCGTCGATAATGTCCCCCACCAGGTAGATGCGATCAGCCTGGTAGCCCTTGAGAAACTGCGCCAGATGCTCCGCCTGGCAATCCCGGGTCCCCAGGTGTACGTCGGAAATCCATAAGGTCCGTACCCGTTGCTTGCGACTGGGCTTGGCGAGTTCGACATGGGTCATGGACGCTCTCCGGGATTTTTTGCGAGCTTGCGCCCCAGCGATTAATAGCCCATGACAAAAATGCGGCAATGCGATGACAGCCCGAACCGCCCGACTGGCGGTGTAGACTGCGCCTCTGCCAAGGAGACCGTGATGGGATCTATCCTCACCCTGCGCCATTACACTCACGACCTGATCGCCCATAGCCACGAGCATGCGCAACTGGTGTTCGGCCTGCGTGGCCAGCTCGATTTCGAAGTCGAAGGCCGGGGCAGTCAGGTGCAGCAACAGAGCTTCGTGGTGGTGCCGGCCGGCGCCCGGCATGTGTGCGGCAGCCCCAGTGGAAGCCATTGCCTGGTGCTGGACATCCCCGATGAACACTGGGTGCAACAATCATTGGGCGAACACGCCGAGGCCAGCCGGCGTTTGCTCGATGTGCCCCGACATCGGCTCCTCGGGCCGAGCCAGAGCCGCCTGGTCAACTGGCTGGCGGACAGCCCGGTGGACGATCCCCTGATTGCCCAGCAAGGCGCAGTCCTGCTGCTGGCCAGCCTCAACCACTCGACGCCGCTTCATCCTGGCGAGCGACGGCTGCCCTACGCCGCCATGAAGGCCCACATAGAACGCCACGCCGCCCATCCGCTACAGGTGGCCGATCTGGCACGAATTGCCGGTCTTTCCAGCGCCCACTTGCACGCACGGTTCATCGCCGAGTGTGGCGAAACGCCCATGGAATACGTGCGGCGACGGCGCCTGCACATGGCCCTGGAACTGCTGCGTGGTTCGGCCCTGCCGGTCGGCGAGATCGCCAGCCGGGTGGGCTACAGCTCACAGAGCGCCTTCGCTGCCGCCATGTTGCGCGAGTTCGGTCATTCCCCCCGACGGCTCAGGCAGGGAGCCCAGGCTAATCCCTCGACAAAAAAACCCAGGATCGCGACAGACGCTGGCACCGACCCTACTTAAACTGAGCCGCAGCCCTTCAGGCCGTCACCGTCTTTTGTTTGAGGATCAAGATGACTCCACGTACCGCCCTTGGCGCCTTGCATATCGGCGCCCTGATGTTCGGCCTGACCGGCGTGTTCGGCAAACTGGCCGTCGCCTCGCCTGCGGTTATCGTGTTCGGTCGTGCGGCCTTTGCCGTGCTGGCCCTGGCTGGCTTCGCGCGCCTGGCCAGCGCCACGCCCTGGCAGACACTGGCAGCCACCGATTGGCGGCGCCTGCTGCTCAGTGGCCTGTTACTGGCCGGACACTGGGTCAGCTTCTTCGTCGCGGTGAAGGTCGCCGGGGTGGCCATCGCGACCCTGGGCTTTGCCAGCTTCCCGGCCTTCACGGTGATTCTGGAGGGGCTGATCTTCCGCGAGCGGATCCGCTTCAACGAGATACTGCTGGTGAGCCTGGTGAGCATCGGCCTGGTACTGGTCACACCGGACTTCGACCTCGCCAGCCAGGCCACCACCGGCCTGCTCTGGGCCGTGGGTTCGGGCCTGCTGTTTGCCCTGCTGTCCTTGAACAACCGCGCCAGTTCCGGACGCATTCCCGCGGTGCAGGCGGCCCTCTGCCAGAACATGGTGGTCGCCCTGTGCCTGCTGCCGGTGGCGGCCCCCGAGCTTGGCCAGGTGCGGGCCATGGATTGGCTGTGGATCAGTCTGCTGGGGATTTTCTGCACCGGTCTGGCCCACAGCCTGTTTGTCGCCAGCCTGGCGGTGATCAAGGCTCGCACGGCGGCGGTGGTCTTCGCCCTGGAACCGGTCTATGGGATTACCGTGGCCTGGCTGCTGTTCGGCGAGAATCCGACGCTGCGCATGTTGATGGGGGGCGCCTTGATCATCGTCGCGATCGTGGTGTCGAGCCGACTCTCGGCCGCCTCAAACAAGCAGGCCACAACGGCGCCGGCCGGCTCTCACTGAACCCGGTCGTTGTGTCCCAGGTCACGCTCGGGGTCGATGCAGTCGCGAACCCTTTGCTTGAGCACCTTGGCTTCGGGAAAGCCGCCGTCGGCCTTGCGCTCCCAGATCTGCACGCCATCGCAGCTGATATGAAAGGTTCCACCGGTAGCGGGCACCAGGGACACCTTGCCCAAGTCGTCACTGAAGGTGCTCAGCAGCTCCTGTGCCAGCCAGGCCGCCCGCAGCAGCCACTGGCACTGGGTGCAATAGGTGATGATCACTTCGGGTTTACGTTCAGTCATGGTCCGGCGGACTCCTGGGTTCAAGGGCGTCGCTATAATAGCCGGCTTCATCGCCCGTCCCGAGATCCACGATGCGCCGCCTGCTGTCCTGCCTGTTGCTCTGCCTGCTGCCCCTGATCGCTCAATCCAGTGAAGCGCCGCGCCCGAAAATCGGCCTGGTGCTTTCGGGGGGCGCGGCCCGCGGCCTGGCCCATGTCGGCGTGCTCAAGGCCCTGGAAGAGCAAGGCATCCGCATCGATGCGATCGCCGGCACCAGCATGGGCGCAGTGATCGGAGGGCTCTATGCCTCGGGCTACAAGATCGACGAGCTGGAGAAACTGGCCCTGAACATTGACTGGAAACAGGCCCTGTCCGATGCCCCGCCCCGGGAGGACGTGCCCTTTCGGCGCAAGCAGGACGATCGGGACTTTCTGGTCAAGCAGAAACTCAGCTTCCGTGACGACGGCAGTCTCGGCCTGCCCCTGGGGGTGATCCAGGGCCAGAACCTGGCGTTGTTGCTGGAAAGCAAACTGGCCCACGCCAGTGACACCCGGGACTTCGACAAGCTGCCAATCCCCTTCAGGGCCGTGGCCACGGACATCGCCAGCGGCGAAAAGGTGGTGTTCCGCAAAGGCCACCTGCCCCAGGTAATCCGCGCCAGCATGTCGATTCCGGCGGTATTCGCCCCGGTGGAACTGGATGGGCGGCTATTGGTGGACGGCGGCATGACCGACAACATTCCCCTGGATGTGGCCCGGGACATGGGAGTCGACATTGCCATTGTGGTAGACATCGGCACCCCGCTGCGCTCGCGCAAGCAACTCAATACCGTGGTGGATGTGCTCAACCAGTCCATCACCCTGATGACCCGCCGCAACTCGGAAGAACAATTGGCGACTCTGCACAAGGACGACGTGCTGATCCAACCTTCGCTGTCGAGCTTCGGCGTCACCGACTTCGGCCGCGCCCAGGAAGTGATCGACGCCGGTTATCGCGCTACCCGCATCCTCGACGCGCGCCTGGCTCGCCTGCACCCCGCCGAGCCGCAGGACGCGCAGTTGACGGCCGCGCGCCAGCCCAGCCAGCGCACGCCCATCATCAGCGCGATCAAGGTGGAGAACGACTCCAAGGTCAGCGATGAGGTCATTCGCTACTACATCCGCCAGCGGATCGGCGAGCCCCTGGACCTGGGCCGCCTGGAAACCGACATGGGCACCTTGTACGGCCTGGATTTCTTCGAGCAGGTGCAGTATCGCGTAACCCACAAGGGCCAGGACAACACCCTGGTGATCAGTGCCCGCGGCAAGCGCAGCGGCACCGACTACCTGCGCCTGGGCCTGAACCTGTCCGATGACATGCGTGGCGACAGCGCCTTCAATATCGGCGCCAGCTATCGCATGAACGGAATCAACAGCCTCGGTGCGGAGTGGCTGACCCGTGTGCAGGTCGGCGACCAGCAGGAAATCTACAGCGAGTTCTACCAGCCACTGGACGCCGGCTCGCGCTACTTCATTGCCCCCTTCATCGCCGCCGAAGCACAGAACGTCGAAGCGGTGCTGGACAACGATCCGATCGCCGAGTATCGCGTGGAACGCTACGGCCTCGGCCTCAACCTGGGACGACAGATCGGCAACAGCGGCGAAGTCCGCTTCGGTGTCGGCGAAGCCTGGGGCAAGGCCGATGTACGCATCGGCGATCACGACTTGCCCAGCGTGCACTTCAACGAAGGCTACTACCAGCTGCAGTACTCCTTCGATTCGCTGGATAACGTCTACTTCCCGCACTCCGGTGAGGACATCGGACTGACCCTGCGCCAGTTCGAACCCAGCTTGGGCTCGGACAATCGCTACCGCCAGTGGGAATTCAAGCTGGACAAGGCCTTGAGCAGCGGCCCCAACACCTTCGTCCTCGGCGGACGCTACGGCCGGACCCTGGACAACACCGACGTGGTGACTTCGAGCTTCCTCCTCGGTGGCGCCCGGCAGTTGTCGGGCTTCCGCCAGGACGCGTTGTCCGGGCAGAACATCACCCTGGCCCGGGCCGTGTACTTGCGTCGACTGACGCCACGCTCCTACCTGCCGCTGGATTTCCCGTTGTACCTGGGAGGTTCGCTGGAGCGTGGTCGGGCGTGGAACAACGACAACGCCTTTGACAGCGGCTATATCAATGCCGCAAGCATCTTCCTCGGGTTCGATACACCGCTGGGGCCATTGAATTTCAGCTACGGCTTCAACGACGACAACCAGAAGGCCCTGTCGCTGAACCTCGGCCAGACTTTCTGACAGACGCGCAAGTGCCGCACCGGGTGGCGCAATCAGCAATATTCAGGGAGAGGCGAATACAGGACGAACCGGGGTCAGGCAACCCCGGCGGAAGGTGTCAGGATTTTTCCAGATTGGCCAGGATGCGCCCATGAACGCGCATGCAGACCCGCAGGTCTTCATCGTCGACGCCAATGAACAATTCATGGCGCAAGGCGGTAGCAATGGTTTCGATCTGTTCGATCAGAGGCCGGGCAGAAGGACAGAGCACGATCTTCTTCGCCCGACGATCTTCCATTACCGCCTGACGCTGGACCAGACCCTGGGTTTCCAGGCTGTCCAGCAGACGGGCCAGGGTTGGACCTTCCACGCCGACACTTTGTGCCAGCTCACGCTGGGTTGGCGCGTCTTCGAAACGAGCCAGGTGCAACAGCACCAGCCAACGGGCCTGGGACAGGCCGAGCCCGGCCAGGCGGCGATCCAGTTCGGCACGCCAGCCGCGAGACATATGCGCCAGCTGCATACCAAAACGGTGTTCATCGGTTAACGGCATAAAACACTCATGATCAGACTGAAAATAAAGAAAACCTAATTATTAGTCAGCTAAGCATGCCCCTTGCACGGAGGCAAGGCCTGTAAGGGACTGAATCGTTACAACATTGACGCACCCCCTCATATTTCAAACTCCGACTGCAAGGCCGCGCGCACGCAATACAAAACCCCTTCAGGCACGCGTCCGGCAAACAACTCGCTGATCTCGGCCACCGGGGGCAATTCGCCCTCACCGTCGAGGAAGGCATCCTGGATTTCTCCCAGCAGGTCCTCCGGCAGGTCCAGAGCCTGTTCCAGAGACAACTGCTGCTTGCCTATGGCTTCGGCCAGCAAGGTGTAGACATTCTTTTCCGTGCATTGCAGCTGCCCGGCGATCTGCACCGGGGTCATCCCGGCACGGGCCAGGGTGATCAACTCGTGACGGATATCGGCGACCACCTTCGGCGCCTCGACACCGCCCCCCAGCACTTCGAGGAAGGCCGCGCCATAACGCTCCAGCTTGCGCGCACCGACGCCGCTGACTTCGGCCATCTCCGCCATGGAGCCGGGCTGGCTGCGCAGCATCTCCAACAAGGTCGAGTCGGGGAAAATCACATAAGGCGGCACCCCATGCTCTTCCGCCAGCTTGCGACGCAGGGCTCGCAGCGCTTCCCACTGCTCGCGTTCCTCGCCCCGTACCAGCTGGCTGGCCTGACTGGTGCTGCTTTTCGGGCTGCTCTGCGGCTTGAGATCGCGGCGCAGCTCCAGGGTCACCTCGCCCTTGAGCAAGGGACGACAACTGTCGCTCAGACGCAGGCCGCCGTAGCCTTCCAGGTCAATATCCGCCAGCCCGCGCGCCACCAACTGGCGAAACAGGGAGCGCCACTCGCCTTCGCTGCGAGCCTTGCCGACACCAAACACCGACAAGTGCTGATGACCGAAGCTGCGCACCTTTTCCGTGTCCTTGCCCAGCAGCACATCCACCAGGTGACCGACGCCATAGCGCTGGCCGGTGCGGTAGATCGTCGACAGTGCCTGGCGCGCCGGCTCGGTGGCGTCCCAGGTCTGCACCCCGTCGACACAGTTGTCGCAATGGCCACAAGGCTGGGGCATGTCTTCATCGAAATAGGCCAGCAATGTCTGGCGCCGGCAGCGGGTTTCCTCGCACAGGGCCAGCATCGCATCGAGCTTGTGCTGCTCGAGACGCTTGTGGCGCTCGTCGCCTTCGGAGTTCTGCAGCATCTGCTTGAGCATCAGCACGTCCTGCAGCCCGTAGGCCATCCAGGCATCCGCCGGCAGGCCGTCACGGCCGGCGCGACCGGTTTCCTGATAGTAGGCTTCCAGGGACTTGGGCAAATCCATATGAGCGACAAAACGCACGTTGGGCTTGTCGATGCCCATGCCGAAGGCGATGGTGGCCACCATGATCAGGCCCTCCTCGTTGAGGAAGCGCTTCTGGTGATAGGCCCGCAGCTCGTTGGGCAGGCCGGCGTGATACGGCAGCGCGGTAAAGCCCTGCTCACAGAGGAAGGCCGCCACCTCGTCGACCTTCTTGCGCGACAGGCAATAGACGATCCCGGCATCGCTGCGCCGCTCGTTGAGGAACGCCTGCAACTGCTTGCGCGGCTGCTCCTTGGGTACGATGCGGTAGAAGATGTTCGGCCGGTCGAAGCTGGAGAGAAAGCGCTCGGCGTCCTGCAGGTGCAGGCGATTGACGATCTCTTCCCGGGTGCGCTTGTCGGCGGTGGCGGTCAGGGCAATGCGCGGCACATTGGGGAACATTTCCGCCAGTTGCCCCAACTGCAGGTACTCGGGACGGAAATCGTGGCCCCACTGGGACACGCAGTGGGCTTCGTCGATGGCGAACAGGGCGATGTCGAGGTTCTGCAGGAACGCCAGCATGCGCGGCTGAACCAGGCGTTCCGGGGCCAGGTAGAGCATCTTCACCTCGCCGCGACGAATGCGCGCCGCCAGGTCACGCTGCTGCTCGGCGCTCAGGGTCGAGTTCAAGGCGGCAGCCGCGACACCGAGTTCCTCAAGGGTCGCTACCTGATCGTCCATCAGCGCGATCAGGGGCGATACCACCACCGCCAATCCTTCGCGAAGCAGGGCCGGGACCTGGAAGCACAGGGACTTGCCACCACCGGTGGGCATCAGCACCAAGGCATCGCCGCCACTGGCCACGCGCTCAATGATCGCACCTTGGCGACCACGGAAACTGTCGTAGCCGAAGATGTCCTTGAGGACGCGTTGAGCCTGTTCGAGCATGAAAAACTCCAAAAATCACCGAATTCCCTGGGCGCAGACTGGCCGAAAAACCGGCACGCTTCACCGACAAATGCGTTAGCGGACTTGTCCGCAACTGCGTTCGGGCCTGCGGGGCATCACAAAACGCGGCAGTATACCCGAGCCCTACCCGACAGAGGGCGCGGACAAAGGACCGCTGGTAACCTTTAGAACCGCTCAAATCTGCCCCACAGCTGGCTTGAGCGCGCAAGAAAGCCTAGAATTCAGCATCGTTTATTCCCCAAGGTAGCCGTCAATGTCCTTCGCTGAGCAACTAACCCGCCTGCAAGTCTTCCTCGATGCAGATGATCTGCACGACGAGGCGCTGGACTACGTGGCCGCTCACGGCTACCTGACCGCGCTGTCGATCTGTTCGGAAAGCGTTCCCGACCGTGAGTGGATCGACGCCCTGTTCGCCGAAGAACCGCACTACCGCGACGACGCCGAACGCGAAGCCATCGAATCCACGCTGCTGGCCCTCAAGGCGCACATCGCCCGCCAACTGGCCTCCGACGAGGAGTTCGAGCTGCCCTGCGAACTCGACCTGGGCGACGACCCGGACGACTCCGACCTGCGCGGCTGGTGCATCGGTTTCATGGAGGGCGTATTCCTGCGTGAAGCGGCCTGGTTCGAAACCGCAGAGGAAGAAGTCAGCGAGATGCTGCTGCCGATCATGGTCGGCTCCGGCCTGTTCGACGAGCAGCCGGAATTCTCGGACATCGCCACCGATGCCAACCTGATGGACGACATGATCGTACAGATCCCCGAAGCCCTGACGGCGTTGTACCTGCTGTGCAACGCCCCCGACGAAAAACCCGCGCTGCTCAAGCCTCGTCACCACTGAGTCGGCGCCTATGGCCAAGTCCATAGGCCAACGCCCCCGGGTATTGCGTTACGTTCTGCTGGCCATCGGCTGGCTGAGCGTAGCGCTGGGGGTCATCGGCATCTTCCTTCCGGTATTGCCCACCACCCCTTTCCTGCTGCTGGCGGCCGCCTCTTTCGCCCGTAGCTCGCCACGTTTCTACCAATGGCTGGTGCAGCACCCGCACCTGGGGCCATGGATCCGCGACTACCTGGATGGCAATGGCATTCCGCTCAAGGGCAAGGTGTACGCGATCAGCCTGATGTGGCTGAGCATCGGCTTTTCCTGCTACCTGGTGCCGTCAATCTGGGCGCGCAGCTTCATGCTGACCAGCGCGGTGCTGGTCAGCACTTACATCCTGCGGCAGAAAACCTTGCAGCGCCCCTGAGCCGTCCCTGCAGCCGCTGCCGGGGCAGCGGCCTCAAGGACCGTGACAAGCATCAGACGGTATCCACCTTCAGCGAGTGATCGTTGAGCATGCCGTTGATGATGGTGGCCGTATCTGCCCCCCCGGCAATCACCCCGCCTGCCCCCGGCGTAACTCCGTAATGGCTGGCCAGGTCGACACCCGCCAGATCAATGGTCTGGGTCGGTGTCGCCCCCGCCGCCGCACTGACATCGATGCTGGTGACCAGGGTCGCGCCACTGCCAGTGACCTTGAAGTGCAGGTAGTCATCCAGGGAAGCGGAAGTCGCATTCTCCCCCTGCAACAGCTGCGACAGGTCCAGTTTGTCGGTGCCCGGCGTGAAGTCGGTCACCACATCGTGCCCATTGTTGCCCTGCAGCCACTGAAAGGTATCGCTGCCACTGCCTCCAGTCAGGGTGTTGTTACCCATCCCGCCAATCAGCAGGTCATCGCCACCACCGCCATTGAGCACATCATTGCCCAGGCCGCCGGTAATGACGTTGGCATTGCCATCGCCGGTCAAGGTGTCGTTGTAGTTCGAACCCACCAGGTTCTCGATGCCGGTCAGGGTGTCGGTGCCCGCGCCCAGGGTGTTCTGCGCTCCCACCAGGCCGAGGTTGACCGTCACCGCCGCCGTGGCATGGGCATAACTGGCGGTATCGATACCCGCTCCGCCATCCAGCAGGTCATTGCCCGGCCCGCTGAACAGCAGGTCATTGCCGTTGCCACCGTACAGGGAGTTGTTGCCCGCACCCGCTGTCAGGACGTCGTTGCCATCGCCGCCAATGAGGATGCTGTCACCACTGCCCGCCACCAGCACATCATCACCGGACGTCCCGGTCAGGGTGTGTCCATCCTGATAGGAGATGCTCACTGCCGCGACATCGCTGCCACCATGGCTATCGCTGGCCGTGTAAGTACCGTGGTAATCCGGGGTGACGTTCTGCGCCCCGGAGTAATTCACGGTCATGGTCAGCTGATAGGATTCCGCGGCCGTCGTGTTGCTACCGCTGGTGTTGGTGATGTTGACGATATGGATCTGGTAGGGCCCGTCTGCCGCCGCCGTGAAGGTACCGCCATCGGCGATCGCCGTGTAGGCACCGCCGTTGAAGGCGTACTCCATGGTGATGTGGCCGGCAACCAGATTGTGATCCAGATTCAGGGTTTCCCCCTGCTTGAGGTTGACGGTGATTACATCCTCATCGTTGGCATTGGCGTTGGTGACAGCCCCCAGGTAACCACTGACCAGCACCACCGCGGTCATGGTCGCCGCATTGGCATTGAACGAGGCGCGATCAATGGTGATGGCCTGATTGGCGCTATTGTTGCCCGTGCCGGCAAAACTGATGGTCTGTTGGCTGGCCGCCGTGAACTCCGCGCCCCTGGCCGCCCAACCAGTGTTGAACGTGGTGGGCGCCGCATTCAGCGGATCACCATTGGCGTCGCTGTCATTGGCCAGCAGCACATCCCCGGGAATCGCCACGCTGCTGGACAGCACGTTGGTGATGACGTGGTCATCCCCGGCGACCGGAGGCGAATTGGGATTGACCTTGACCACCAGGGTCGAGCTCGCCAGGTCTCCATCGTTATCGCTCACCGTATAGCCGAAGGTTTCGGTGACTACCGAGCCTGTGACCTTTTGCGAGCTGTAGCTGAAGTCCCCGGTATCGAGATTCACCACCAGGGTGCCGCCATTGCTGGTAGCGATGCTGACGCTGTTGTTGACGGTATTGAAGGTGCCGTTGTTGGTGGTACCGCTGAAGGTCAGCGAGCCCTGGTTGCTGTTGCCTTTGGGGTCGTAGGTGTAGGTTCCGCCATCCACCACGATCGACTTGATGAACCCGCCGTCGGCACCAAAGCTGCCACCATCCCCCAGCAGGCTACCGGTGACCGGATAGCCCTGCACCGTACCGGCCAGCACCGAATTGAGCTGGTTCAGATCGGTGACCACCACCGCGTTGGTGTTGATGTGGGTACTGCCGTCATAAGCCAGCGGGTCGAGGTTGGTGTTACTGACCCCATTGCCCAGGCCAATTGCATAGTTCTTGATGCCATTGGCGTCGAGGAAGGCTTTCCAGGCTGCCTCGTCCGCGGTGCCGATTTCCTGACCCGCAGTGGGCGCGCCATCGGAGAAGAAGTAACCGACATTCTGCGCACCCGTGAGCTGACCGCTGGTGACAAAGGCCAGCTTCGCCGCCGCCACCGCCGCGTCGTAGTTGGTCCCGCCCCCAGCCACCAGCGTGGCGACAATCGACTTGGCCGTGGCCACGTCTACCCACACCGGAGTCCGGTCGGTGGCAGTGCTGCTGAAAGTGACAAGCTGGACTTTGACATCGCCCATGTTGTCGTACTTGTCGAGCAAGGCGCTGATGGCCTGCTTGGCCAGGTCCAGCCGCGTCAGCCCAGTGACACCGGAAGGATCGGCCATGCTGCCCGACACATCGATCACCAGCAGCAGGTTGGAATCCACCTGCACCGCCGTGACGGAGCGCTCGCTGGCCACCGCCTTGGGCACATCATCGACAATGCTCACCAGGATGCTGCCTGTGGTGCTGTTGCCCAGCGCATCGGTGGCCTTGTAGGTGAAACTTTCACTCAGGGTATTGGCGCCATCGTTGGCGCTGGGGGTAGTTTTCGGCGCCGAGGTCAGGGTGTAGGTATAGGTGCCATTGGGGTTGAGCAGAATCTGCCCGTAACTGCCTGTGGCGCTGCCCACCAGGCTGAAAGTGATGCCTCCGGAGCCGCCACTGACCGATCCCACCAGGGTGCCGCTGGCGGTTTCCGCGGTGGAGCCCGGATTACTGCCGATCACGGTGCCAGCGGCCAGATCCTGGCCATCCTTGTTCAGGTCCAGGGCTTTCTCATAGACAGTAACGTCTTGATCGGTCACCGCCTTCAGGCCGCTGTCAGTGACATTGATGGTCAGGGTGGTGGTGCTCTCATCACCATCGCTGTCGCGGATGGTGTAGGTGAAGACATCACTGGCTCCGGGCGGGCTCACCGAGTTCGGATTGCTGTGGTACACCGCGTTGCCGGCGGCATCCAGGGTCAGGGTACCGTAGGTGCCAGCGATGCCAGTGCCCAGCCCACCAATGGCCGAGGTGGCGGTATTGCTGCCGGCGCGCACACCGACCACCGCGCCGCCGACTGCAGCGCCATCGGCACCCAACACATCATTGCCCAGCACACTGACATTGATGGTGGCGCCTTCCACTGCGCTGGCAGTGTCCGCCACAGCGCCGGGCAGATCATCGACGATATTGACGTCTATCACCCCGGAAGCCGCACTGCCGTCGCCATCGGTGGCCACCACATTGAAGTGTTCGGCAATGCTGTTGGCACCCTGCGCCGTTGGATGGGCCTCATTGTCCAGCAGGGTGTAGCTATAGCTGACCACGCCGGTAACGGCGTTATAGCCGGTGATGGTCAGTGTGTTGCCCAAAGCAGTGGTAGCGCTTTGTGGGAAGCCCGCAGCCACACCACCGCTGACCACATTGATACCGCCCACGCTCAGGGTTTGCAGGCCGTCCAGCGCGGTCACGGTAAAAGTGCCGCTCTGGGTCAGGGCTGGGGTATTGGGACTGCTGCCATCGCTGAGGTTCTTCTCATAGACCGTCAGCTCGCCACCGTTGACGTTAAGGCCGTTAAGGATCACCGGATCGTCATTGTTATGGATCTGCAGCACCAGATTCGCCGTGCTGGGATCTCCATCGGAATCGGTAATGGTGTAGGCGAAGGTTTCAGTGCCGTTGCCATTGCCGTGCAAGGCTTTGAAGTCGGCATCCGAAGTGTTCAGCGTGTAGGTGTAGGAACCGTTGGAGCTAAGCACCAAGGTTCCGTAAGTGCCAGTGAACGTGCCCGCCGTAACTGGGCCCGAAGCTACCCGGTCGGCACCTTGAGTGTCGTTGGTCAGCACGTTGCCGGTCAGGGTCAGCTGACTCTCCGAGGCCGTGCCCGGGTTGCTGTCGTTGACTGCGGTGGGTAGGTCATCCACCACGTTCACGTCCAGGGTTCCGGTGGCACTGCTGCCATCGGTATCCGTCGCCACCACATTGAAGTGTTCGCTAAGGCTATTGGCGCCGTTGGCCGTCGGATGGGCATCGTTGCCATTGAGGGTGTAGCTGTAACTGACAACGCCGGTACCGGCGTTGTAGCCAGTGATGGTCAGGGTGTTACCCAGGGCGGTGGTGACGCTTTGCGGGAAGCCCGCAGCCACACCGCCGCTGACCACATTGATACCGCCCACGCTCAGGGTTTGCAGGCCGTCCAGCGCGGTCACGGTAAAAGTGCCGCTCTGGGTCAGGGCCGGGGTATTAGGGCTGCTGCCGGTGGTCAGGTTCTTCTCGTAGACGGTGAGTTCGCCACCATTGACGTCCAGGCCGTTAAGGACCACCGGATCGTCATTGTTATGGATCTGCAGCACCAGATTCGCCGTGCTGGGATCTCCATCGGAATCGGTAATCGTATAGGCGAAGGTTTCAGTGCCGTTGCCATTGCCGTGCAAGGCTTTGAAGTCGGCATCCGAGGTGTTCAGCGTGTAGGTGTAGGAACCGTTGGCATTGAGTACCAGAGTGCCGTAGGTACCGGTGAACGTGCCCGCCGTGACTGGCCCACTAGGCACGCGGTCTGCACCTTGAGTGTCGTTGGTCAGCACGTTGCCGGTCAGGGTCAGTTGGCTCTCCGAGGCCGTGCCCGGGTTGCTGTCGTTGACTGCGGTGGGTAGGTCATCCACCACGTTCACATCCAGCGACCCCGTAGCGCTGCTGCCATCGGTATCGGTAGCCACCACGCTGAAGTGTTCGCTCAGGCTGTTGGCGCCGTTGGCCGTCGGATGGGCATCGTTACCGTTGAGGGTGTAGCTGTAACTGACAACGCCGGTACCGG
>NZ_QKLN01000038.1:0-210746 GCF_003225665.1 Pseudomonas sp. TKO26 | reverse complement strand
ACTATCGGTCACGTTGACCACGGTAAAACCACTCTGACTGCTGCTCTGACTCGCGTTTGCTCCGAAGTTTTCGGTTCGGCTCGTGTTGACTTCGACAAGATCGACAGCGCCCCAGAAGAAAAGGCTCGTGGTATCACCATCAACACTGCACACGTAGAGTACGATTCGCACATTCGTCACTACGCGCACGTTGACTGCCCAGGTCACGCCGACTACGTCAAAAACATGATCACCGGTGCTGCCCAGATGGACGGCGCGATCCTGGTTTGCTCGGCTGCCGATGGTCCGATGCCACAAACTCGTGAGCACATCCTGCTGTCCCGCCAGGTAGGCGTACCGTACATCGCTGTCTTCCTGAACAAGGCTGACATGGTTGACGACGCTGAGCTGCTGGAACTGGTTGAGATGGAAGTGCGCGATCTGCTGAGCACTTACGACTTCCCAGGTGATGACACTCCGATCATCATCGGTTCGGCTCTGATGGCTCTGAACGGCCAAGATGACAACGAAATGGGTACCACCGCTGTTAAGCGTCTGGTAGAAACTCTGGACACCTACATCCCAGAGCCAGAGCGTGCAATCGACAAGCCGTTCCTGATGCCAATCGAAGACGTGTTCTCGATCTCCGGTCGTGGCACTGTGGTAACTGGCCGTGTTGAGCGTGGTATTGTTCGCATCCAGGAAGAAGTTGAGATCGTTGGTCTGCGCGACACTCAGAAAACTACCTGCACCGGCGTTGAAATGTTCCGCAAACTGCTCGACGAAGGTCGTGCTGGCGAGAACTGCGGTGTTCTGCTGCGTGGTACCAAGCGTGACGACGTTGAGCGTGGTCAGGTTCTGGTTAAGCCAGGCACCGTTAAGCCTCACACCAAGTTCACCGCTGAAGTTTACGTTCTGAGCAAAGAAGAAGGCGGCCGTCATACTCCGTTCTTCAAAGGCTACCGTCCACAGTTCTACTTCCGTACTACTGACGTGACTGGTAACTGCGAGCTGCCAGAAGGCGTTGAAATGGTAATGCCAGGTGACAACATCCAGATGACTGTCACTCTGATCAAAACCATCGCGATGGAAGATGGTCTGCGTTTCGCTATCCGTGAAGGCGGTCGTACCGTCGGCGCTGGCGTCGTAGCCAAGGTCATCGAATAAGCTCTTGAAATGTCTCCATCGGGCCGGCATAATGGTCGGCCTGATTTTGTTTTTAGGTCAGTAGCTCAATTGGCAGAGCGACGGTCTCCAAAACCGTAGGTTGGGGGTTCGATTCCCTCCTGACCTGCCAGATTCACTCAATGTGTCTGGCTTTCTTTTCACAGGATCTTCATAGATGACTCCTAAGGCTGAAGCTCAAGGCTCTCGCTTCGATCTGCTCAAGTGGCTCGTCGTGGTTGCTTTGGTGATTGTTGGTGTTGTTGGCAATCAGTACTACTCTGCTTCGCCGATCCTGTACCGTGTCCTAGCGCTGCTTGCTATTGCTGCTGTTGCTGCCTTTGTTGGTCTGCAAACTGCAAAGGGCAAGTCGTTCTTCGTGCTGGTTAAGGAGGCGCGCACTGAGATTCGTAAAGTCGTATGGCCTACTCGCCAAGAGACCACGCAGACCACGTTGATTGTTGTGGCTGTGGTTCTGGTTATGGCGTTGCTGTTGTGGGGGCTAGATTCCCTGCTCGGCTGGCTTGTTTCCTTGATTGTTGGCTAAGGGTGTCCCGTGGCTAAGCGTTGGTACGTTGTGCATGCTTACTCGGGTTACGAGAAGCATGTAATGCGCTCGTTGATCGAGCGTGTGAAGCTGGCTGGCATGGAAGATGGCTTCGGCGAAATTCTGGTTCCCACTGAAGAAGTGGTTGAGATGCGTAATGGCCAGAAGCGCAAAAGCGAGCGTAAGTTCTTTCCAGGCTATGTGCTGGTTCAGATGGATATGAATGAGGGTACTTGGCACTTGGTCAAGGATACTCCTCGTGTCATGGGCTTTATCGGTGGTACTGCCGATAAGCCGGCTCCTATTACTGATAAAGAAGCTGAAGCGATTCTGCGTCGCGTCGCTGACGGTAGTGATAAGCCTAAGCCTAAAACTCTGTTTGAGCCGGGCGAAGTGGTTCGTGTTACTGATGGTCCATTCGCTGACTTTAACGGCACGGTCGAAGAAGTTAACTACGAAAAGAGCCGCATTCAAGTGGCGGTGCTCATTTTCGGTCGCTCTACTCCGGTAGAGCTAGAGTTCAGTCAGGTCGAAAAGGCATAACTGAACGAGAATCCCATACCCCGCAGCCTTAGGCTGTGGGGTTTTTTCGTCACTGGGATAAACGCGCAAGTAACCGGGGAGCCTTTCTAGGCGTCTGAACCCGTAATTGGAGTGCCTCATGGCTAAGAAGATTACTGCTTACATCAAGCTGCAAGTTAAGGCCGCTCAGGCCAACCCAAGCCCGCCCGTTGGTCCAGCTCTGGGTCAGCACGGCGTGAACATCATGGAATTCTGCAAGGCTTTCAACGCCCGTACTCAGGGTCTTGAACCAGGTCTGCCGACTCCTGTGATCATCACTGTTTACAGTGACCGCAGCTTCACTTTCGAAACTAAGAGCACCCCTGCTTCGGTTCTGCTGAAGAAAGCTGCTGGCCTGACTAGCGGTTCCGCTCGTCCGAACACCGTTAAGGTTGGCACTGTTACCCGTGCTCAGCTGGAAGAGATCGCGAAAACCAAAAACGCGGATCTGACTGCAGCTGATATGGATGCAGCCGTGCGTACTATCGCCGGTTCTGCTCGTAGCATGGGCCTTAACGTGGAGGGTGTGTAATGGCTAAGCTGACCAAGCGCCAAAAGGCTATCGCCGGCAAGATTGAAGCAGGCAAGGCCTACAACTTCGTAGAAGCTGCCGCTCTCCTGACCGAGCTGTCGACCGTTAAGTTCAGCGAGTCCGTAGACGTTGCTGTGAACCTGGGCGTAGACCCGCGTAAATCTGACCAGGTTGTTCGTAGCGCTACTGTGCTGCCACACGGCACTGGCAAGACTGTACGTGTAGCTGTGTTCACCCAGGGTCCAGCTGCTGAAGCTGCTCTGGCTGCCGGTGCAGACCGCGTAGGTATGGATGATCTGGCTGCCGAAATGAAAGGCGGCGATCTGAACTATGACGTAGTTATTGCTTCCCCGGATGCAATGCGCGTTGTAGGTCAGTTGGGTCAGGTTCTGGGTCCTCGTGGCCTGATGCCTAACCCGAAAGTCGGTACCGTTACTCCAGACGTAGCTTCGGCAGTCAAGAACGCCAAGGCTGGTCAGGTTCGTTACCGCACCGACAAAAACGGCATCATCCACACTTCCGTTGGCAAGGTCGGCTTCGACGCCGTCAAGCTGAAGGAAAACGTTGAAGCCCTGATCGCTGACCTGAAGCGTATCAAGCCAGCTTCTTCGAAAGGCATCTACGTCAAGCGCGTTACCCTGAGCACCACTATGGGCCCAGGTCTGGTCATCGACCAAGGTTCGCTGGACGTATAAGACACAAGCGGATGCAAGTGATTGCATCCGTTGAAAAATTGGGGTCCCTGCCTGGCGGGGGCTATCCAAGACCGTAGGCGACGCAAGTCTTAAACCTCAAGCCTACGCAGATGGTGCTCCCGGTTCCTTACCGAATCAGACACCAAAACGACATCCAGCTCCGGTTGGATGAAACGGTAACAAGCAGGAGTTAAACCCGTGGCAATTAAACTCGAAGACAAGAAGGCCATCGTCGCTGAAGTCAACGAGGCTGCCAAAGTCGCTCTGTCTGCTGTTGTGGCTGATGCCCGCGGTGTGACAGTAGGCGCAATGACCGGACTCCGTAAAGAGGCCCGCGAAGCTGGCGTTTACGTACGTGTTGTACGTAACACCCTGCTCAAGCGCGCTGTTGAAGGCACTCAATATGACGTGCTCAACGACGCGTTCGTCGGCCCTACCCTGATTGCATTCTCCAAGGAACATCCGGGCGCTGCCGCTCGTATTTTCAAAGAGTTCGCAAAGGGTCAGGACAAGTTCGAGATCAAGGCAGCTGCGTTCGAGGGCAAGTACCTCGCAGCAAACGAGATCGACGTGTTGGCTTCGCTGCCAACTCGCGACGAAGCTATTGCGAAGCTGATGAGCGTGATTCAAGGCGCTACCAGCAAGCTGGCTCGTACTCTGGCGGCTATTCGCGACCAGAAAGAAGCTGCTGCTGCCTAAGGCACCGCAAGCCCTTTCAAAATCATATGTTTAATTTGATGGCTGCGTAGGCTGTCACCCCAATACAGGAATTTATAGTCATGTCTCTGACTAACGAGCAAATCATCGAAGCAATCGGCCAGAAAACCGTTCTGGAAGTTGTTGAGCTGATCAAAGCAATGGAAGAAACCTTCGGCGTTACCGCTGCTGTTGCCGCCGCTGGCCCAGCTGCTGCTGCCGCTGTTGTTGAAGAGCAAACTGAATTCAACGTCATGCTGACCGAAGCTGGCGAGAAGAAAGTTAACGTGATCAAGGCTGTACGTGAACTGACCGGTCTGGGCCTGAAAGAAGCCAAGGCTGTAGTTGACGGCGCTCCTGCCATGGTTCTGGAAGCTGTTGCTAAAGAAGCAGCTGAAAAAGCCAAAGCAGCTCTGGAAGAAGCAGGCGCTAAAGTCGAGCTCAAGTAAGCATCGACTTTGTGTCTCCAGCCCAAGCGTTAAGCGAACGGCTGATGGCTGGTGGCTCTTGCCACCGGCCTTTTTCCGTTATTGGCGACCGACTGGGTCGGTGCCTTTAACGTGCTGTAACCCACCCTATGCGGTGGCGCAAACCAAAGGGTTTGCACGATTTTCTGGCTGCTCCCGTCGGGAGGAGCCGAATAAGCAGGTGACCAAGCTGGGGAACGCTGATGGCTTACTCATATACTGAGAAAAAACGTATCCGCAAGGACTTTAGCAAGTTGCCGGACGTCATGGATGTGCCGTACCTCCTGGCCATCCAGCTGGATTCGTATCGTGAATTCTTGCAAGCGGGAGCGACTAAAGATCAGTTCCGCGACGTGGGCCTGCATGCGGCCTTCAAATCCGTTTTCCCGATCATCAGCTACTCCGGCAATGCTGCGTTGGAGTATGTCGGTTATCGCCTGGGCGAACCGGCGTTTGATGTTAAAGAATGCGTGTTGCGTGGTGTGACTTACGCCGTACCTTTGCGGGTAAAAGTCCGTCTGATCATTTTCGACAAAGAATCGTCGAACAAAGCGATCAAGGACATCAAAGAGCAAGAAGTCTACATGGGTGAAATCCCCCTGATGACTGAGAACGGTACCTTCGTAATCAACGGTACCGAGCGTGTAATCGTTTCCCAGCTGCACCGTTCCCCTGGCGTATTCTTTGACCACGACCGTGGCAAGACGCACAGCTCCGGTAAGCTGCTTTACTCTGCGCGGATCATTCCGTACCGCGGTTCGTGGCTGGACTTCGAGTTCGACCCGAAAGACTGCGTGTTTGTCCGTATCGACCGTCGCCGCAAGCTGCCTGCGTCGGTTCTACTGCGCGCGCTGGGTTACACCACTGAAGAAGTGCTGGACGCCTTCTACACCACCAACGTATTCCATGTGAAAGGCGAGAGCCTGAGCCTGGAGCTGGTGCCTCAGCGCCTGCGTGGTGAAATTGCCGTTCTGGACATCCAGGATGACAAGGGCAAGGTTATTGTCGAGCAGGGTCGTCGTATCACCGCTCGTCACATCAACCAGCTGGAAAAAGCCGGTATCAAGGAGCTGGATGTACCTCTGGACTACGTCCTGGGTCGTACCACTGCCAAGGCTATCGTGCATCCGGCTACCGGCGAAATCCTGGCAGAGTGCAACACCGAGCTGAACACTGAGATCCTGGCAAAAATCGCCAAGGCTCAGGTTGTTCGCATCGAAACTCTGTACACCAACGATATCGACTGCGGTCCGTTCGTTTCCGACACTCTGAAGATCGACTCCACCAGCAACCAATTGGAAGCGCTGGTCGAGATCTATCGCATGATGCGTCCTGGCGAGCCGCCGACCAAAGATGCAGCCGAGACTCTGTTCAACAACCTGTTCTTCAGCCCTGAGCGCTATGACTTGTCCGCCGTTGGCCGGATGAAGTTCAACCGTCGGATCGGTCGTACCGAGATCGAAGGTTCTGGCGTCCTGTGCAAGGAAGACATCGTTGCCGTACTGAAGACTCTGGTCGACATCCGTAACGGTAAAGGCATCGTCGATGACATCGACCACCTGGGTAACCGTCGTGTTCGCTGCGTAGGCGAAATGGCCGAGAACCAGTTCCGCGTTGGCTTGGTGCGTGTAGAGCGCGCGGTCAAAGAGCGTCTGTCGATGGCCGAAAGCGAAGGCCTGATGCCGCAAGACCTGATCAATGCCAAGCCAGTGGCGGCGGCAGTGAAAGAGTTCTTCGGCTCCAGCCAACTGTCGCAGTTCATGGACCAGAACAACCCGCTCTCCGAGATCACCCACAAGCGTCGTGTCTCTGCACTCGGCCCAGGTGGTCTGACCCGCGAGCGCGCAGGCTTCGAGGTTCGTGACGTACACCCGACGCACTACGGTCGTGTATGCCCGATCGAAACGCCGGAAGGTCCGAACATCGGTCTGATCAACTCCCTGGCGGCCTATGCGCGCACCAACCAGTACGGCTTCCTTGAGAGCCCGTACCGTGTGGTGAAAGACGCTCTGGTAACCGATGAGATTGTGTTCCTGTCCGCCATCGAAGAGGCCGATCACGTGATCGCCCAGGCTTCGGCGACCATGAACGACAAGGGTCAGCTGATCGATGAGCTGGTAGCTGTTCGTCACTTGAACGAATTCACCGTCAAGGCGCCGGAAGACGTCACCCTGATGGACGTTTCGCCGAAGCAGGTAGTTTCTGTTGCAGCGTCGCTGATTCCGTTCCTTGAGCACGACGACGCCAACCGTGCATTGATGGGTTCCAACATGCAGCGCCAGGCTGTACCGACCCTGCGTGCCGACAAGCCGCTGGTAGGTACCGGCATGGAGCGCAACGTTGCCCGTGACTCCGGTGTTTGCGTTGTGGCTCGTCGTGGCGGCGTGATCGACTCGGTCGATGCCAGCCGTATCGTGGTTCGTGTTGCGGATGACGAAGTTGAGACTGGCGAAGCCGGTGTTGATATCTACAACCTGACCAAGTACACCCGCTCCAACCAGAACACCTGCATCAACCAGCGTCCGCTGGTGAGAAAGGGTGATCGGGTTCAGCGCAGCGACATCATGGCCGATGGTCCGTCCACCGACATGGGTGAGCTGGCACTGGGTCAGAACATGCGTATCGCGTTCATGGCATGGAACGGCTTCAACTTCGAAGACTCCATCTGCCTGTCCGAGCGTGTGGTTCAGGAAGACCGCTTCACCACGATCCACATCCAGGAACTGACCTGTGTGGCTCGTGACACCAAGCTTGGCCCAGAGGAAATCACTGCAGACATCCCGAACGTGGGTGAGGCTGCACTGAACAAGCTGGACGAAGCCGGTATCGTTTATGTAGGTGCTGAAGTTGGCGCAGGCGACATCCTGGTCGGTAAGGTCACTCCGAAAGGCGAGACTCAACTGACTCCGGAAGAGAAACTGCTGCGTGCGATCTTCGGTGAGAAAGCCAGTGACGTTAAAGACACCTCCCTGCGTGTGCCTACCGGTACCAAGGGTACTGTCATTGATGTACAGGTCTTCACTCGTGACGGCGTTGAGCGTGACGCTCGTGCTCTGTCCATCGAGAAGAGCCAGCTCGACGAGATCCGCAAGGATCTGAACGAAGAGTTCCGCATCGTGGAAGGCGCGACCTTCGAACGTCTGCGCTCCGCTCTGGTCGGCCATAAAGCCGAAGGCGGCGCCGGTCTGAAGAAAGGCCAGGAAATCACCGACGAAGTTCTCGACGGTCTTGAGCACGGCCAGTGGTTCAAACTGCGCATGGCTGAAGATGCTCTGAACGAGCAGCTCGAGAAGGCTCAGGCCTACATCGTTGACCGCCGCCGTCTGCTGGACGACAAGTTCGAAGACAAGAAGCGCAAACTGCAGCAGGGCGATGACCTGGCTCCAGGCGTGCTGAAAATCGTCAAGGTCTACCTGGCAATCCGTCGTCGCATCCAGCCGGGCGACAAGATGGCCGGTCGTCACGGTAACAAGGGTGTGGTCTCCGTGATCATGCCGGTTGAAGACATGCCGCACGATGCCAATGGCACCCCGGTCGACGTCGTCCTCAACCCGCTGGGCGTACCTTCGCGTATGAACGTTGGTCAGATTCTCGAAACTCACCTGGGCCTCGCGGCCAAAGGTCTGGGCGAGAAGATCAACCGCATGGTTGAAGAGCAGCGCAAGGTCGCAGAACTGCGCACCTTCCTGGACGAAATCTACAACCAGATCGGTGGTCGTAACGAAGACCTGGACAGCTTCTCCGATCAGGAGATCCTGGATCTGGCGAACAACCTGCGCGGCGGTGTGCCAATGGCCACTCCGGTGTTCGACGGCGCCAAGGAAAGCGAAATCAAGGCCATGCTGAAACTGGCGGACCTGCCAGAAAGCGGCCAGATGCAGCTGACCGACGGCCGTACCGGCAACAAGTTCGAGCGTCCAGTTACCGTTGGCTACATGTACATGCTGAAACTGAACCACTTGGTAGACGACAAGATGCACGCTCGTTCTACCGGTTCGTACAGCCTGGTTACCCAGCAGCCGCTGGGTGGTAAGGCGCAGTTCGGTGGTCAGCGTTTCGGGGAGATGGAGGTCTGGGCACTGGAAGCATACGGTGCTGCATACACTCTGCAAGAAATGCTCACAGTGAAGTCGGACGATGTGAACGGTCGTACCAAGATGTACAAAAACATCGTGGACGGCGATCACCGTATGGAGCCGGGCATGCCCGAGTCCTTCAACGTGTTGATCAAAGAAATTCGTTCCCTCGGCATCGATATCGATCTGGAAACCGAATAACACGTGACGCGAATCGAGAGCGGGGCAGGATTGCCCGCTCTCTGCTCCGCCAGGAGGAAAGGCCTTGAAAGACCTACTGAATTTGCTGAAAAACCAGGGTCAAGTCGAAGAGTTCGACGCCATCCGTATCGGATTGGCCTCGCCTGAGATGATCCGTTCGTGGTCGTTCGGTGAAGTTAAAAAGCCGGAAACCATCAACTACCGTACGTTCAAGCCTGAGCGTGACGGCCTGTTCTGCGCCAAGATCTTTGGCCCGGTAAAGGATTACGAGTGCCTGTGCGGTAAGTACAAGCGCTTGAAGCATCGCGGCGTGATCTGCGAGAAGTGCGGCGTTGAAGTTGCACTGGCCAAGGTTCGTCGTGAGCGCATGGCGCACATCGAGCTGGCCTCGCCGGTTGCCCACATCTGGTTCCTGAAATCGCTGCCGTCCCGTATCGGCCTGCTGATGGACATGACCCTGCGTGATATCGAGCGCGTTCTCTACTTCGAGAGCTACGTTGTTATCGATCCAGGCATGACCACCCTGGAAAAGGGTCAGCTGCTGAACGACGAGCAGTACTTCGAAGCGCTGGAAGAGTTTGGTGATGACTTCGACGCCCGTATGGGTGCCGAGGCTGTCCGCGAGCTGCTGCACGCGATCGACCTGGAGCACGAGATTGGCCGTCTGCGTGAAGAGATTCCGCAAACCAACTCGGAAACCAAGATCAAGAAACTGTCCAAGCGTCTGAAGTTGATGGAGGCCTTCCAAGGCTCCGGCAACCTGCCAGAGTGGATGGTGTTGACCGTTCTGCCGGTTCTGCCGCCAGATCTGCGTCCACTGGTCCCGTTGGATGGCGGCCGCTTTGCGACTTCCGACCTCAACGACCTGTATCGTCGAGTGATCAACCGTAACAACCGTTTGAAGCGCCTGCTGGATCTGTCCGCTCCGGACATCATCGTGCGCAACGAAAAACGTATGTTGCAGGAAGCCGTCGACGCACTGCTCGACAACGGCCGTCGTGGCCGCGCTATCACTGGTTCCAACAAGCGTCCTTTGAAGTCCCTGGCTGACATGATCAAGGGTAAGCAAGGTCGTTTCCGTCAGAACTTGCTCGGTAAGCGTGTTGACTACTCCGGTCGTTCGGTAATTACCGTAGGCCCGACCCTGCGTCTGCATCAGTGCGGTCTGCCTAAGAAGATGGCTCTTGAGCTGTTCAAGCCGTTCATTTTCGGCAAGCTGGAAATGCGTGGTCTCGCGACCACCATCAAAGCGGCCAAGAAGATGGTCGAGCGCGAGCTGCCAGAGGTTTGGGACGTTCTCGCTGAAGTGATTCGCGAACACCCAGTGCTTCTCAACCGTGCA
Source organism: Pseudomonas sp. TKO26 (assembly GCF_003225665.1). NCBI lineage: Bacteria > Pseudomonadati > Pseudomonadota > Gammaproteobacteria > Pseudomonadales > Pseudomonadaceae > Pseudomonas > Pseudomonas sp. TKO26. The sequence goes on along the minus strand of NZ_QKLN01000038.1, from coordinate 200,486 downwards.
CCGACCCTTCACCGTCTGGGTATCCAGGCGTTTGAACCGGTACTGATCGAAGGTAAGGCTATCCAGCTGCACCCTCTGGTCTGTGCGGCGTACAACGCTGACTTCGACGGCGACCAAATGGCCGTGCACGTTCCGCTGACTCTGGAAGCCCAGCTGGAAGCGCGTGCGTTGATGATGTCGACCAACAACATTCTGTCGCCAGCCAACGGTGAGCCAATCATCGTTCCGTCGCAGGACGTTGTATTGGGTCTGTACTACATGACTCGTGAAGCGATCAACGCCAAGGGCGAAGGTCGTGTGTTCGCCGACCTGCAGGAAGTCGACCGCGTATTCCGCGCCGGCGAAGCTGCCCTGCACGCCAAGATCAAGGTTCGTATCAACGAAACCGTTAACGATCGCGATGGCGGCAGCGTGAGTGCCACCCGTATCGTCGACACTACTGTCGGCCGTGCGCTGCTGTTCCAGGTTGTGCCAAAAGGTCTGTCCTTCGACGTCGTCAACTTGCCGATGAAGAAGAAAGCGATCTCCAAGCTGATCAACCAGTGCTACCGCGTGGTGGGTCTGAAAGAGACCGTGATCTTCGCTGACCAGTTGATGTACACCGGTTTTGCTTACTCGACCATTTCCGGCGTTTCGATCGGCGTTAACGACTTCGTTATCCCGGATGAAAAAGCCCGCATCATCGGTGCTGCTACCGACGAAGTGAAGGAAATCGAGAGTCAGTACGCCTCCGGCCTGGTAACCCAGGGCGAGAAGTACAACAAAGTGATCGACCTCTGGTCGAAGGCTAACGACGAAGTATCCAAGGCGATGATGGCCAACCTCTCGAAAGAGAAGGTCATTGACCGTCACGGCGAAGAAGTCGAGCAAGAGTCGTTCAACTCGATGTACATGATGGCTGACTCGGGTGCGCGGGGTTCCGCTGCACAGATCCGTCAGTTGGCCGGTATGCGTGGTCTGATGGCCAAGCCGGACGGCTCCATCATCGAAACGCCGATTACTGCGAACTTCCGTGAAGGTCTGAGCGTACTCCAGTACTTCATCTCGACTCACGGTGCTCGTAAAGGTCTGGCGGATACCGCGTTGAAAACTGCGAACTCCGGTTACCTGACTCGTCGTCTGGTGGACGTGGCGCAGGATCTGGTTGTAACCGAGATCGACTGCGGCACCGAGCACGGTCTGCTGATGACTCCGCACATTGAAGGCGGTGACGTTGTAGAGCCTCTGGGTGAGCGCGTTCTGGGTCGTGTTATCGCCCGTGACGTATTCAAGCCGGGTACCGAGGACGTCATCGTTCCTGCGGGCACTCTGGTCGACGAGAAGTGGGTTGAGTTCATCGAGCTGAACAGCATCGACGAAGTGATCGTGCGTTCGCCGATCAGCTGCGAAACCCGTTACGGTATCTGCGCCAAGTGCTACGGTCGCGACCTGGCTCGTGGTCACCTGGTGAACATCGGTGAAGCGGTCGGCGTAATCGCTGCCCAGTCCATCGGTGAGCCGGGTACCCAGTTGACGATGCGTACCTTCCACATCGGTGGCGCGGCAAGCCGGACCTCGGCTGCGGACAGTGTACAGGTGAAGAATGGCGGTACCGTACGTCTGCACAACCTGAAACACGTTGAGCGAGTTGACGGTCATCTGGTTGCCGTGTCTCGTTCCGGTGAGTTGGCAATTGCTGACGACTTCGGTCGTGAGCGCGAGCGCTACAAGCTGCCTTATGGTGCTGTGATTTCGGTGAAGGAAGGCGACAAGGTCGACGCTGGTGCCATCGTGGCCAAGTGGGATCCGCACACTCACCCAATCGTTACCGAAATGAAAGGTACCGTGACCTACGTGGGCATGGAAGAAGGCATCACGATCAAGCGTCAGACTGACGAATTGACCGGTATGACCAACATTGAAGTACTTGACGTCAAAGACCGTCCAGCTGCCGGTAAGGACATTCGTCCAGCCGTGAAGATGGTGGGTATGGATGGCAAGGATCTGCTGCTGCCAGGTACCGACGTACCGGCCCAGTACTTCCTGCCGGCTAACGCCCTTGTCGGTGTCGCCGACGGTGCGCAGATTGCGATCGGTGATGTTATCGCTCGTATTCCGCAAGAAACTTCGAAGACCCGTGACATCACCGGTGGTCTGCCGCGTGTTGCCGACTTGTTCGAAGCTCGTCGTCCGAAGGAAGCCTCGATTCTGGCTGAAGTCAGCGGCACCATTGCGTTCGGTAAAGAGACTAAGGGTAAGCGCCGTCTGGTTATCACCCCGAACGACGGTAGCGATCCGTATGAGGAGCTGATTCCGAAGTGGCGTCACCTGAACGTCTTCGAAGGCGAGCAAGTGAACCGCGGCGAAGTTATCTCCGACGGTCCGAGCGATCCACACGACATCCTGCGTCTGCTGGGTGTGAGTGCGCTGGCCAAGTACATCGTCAACGAGATCCAGGACGTTTACCGTCTGCAAGGCGTGAAGATCAACGACAAGCACATCGAGACCATCCTGCGTCAGATGCTGCGTAAAGTTGAGATTGCCGAATCCGGCGACTCCAGCTTCATCAAGGGCGACCAGATGGAACTGACTCACGTACTGGTAGAAAACGAGCGTCTGAGCGCTGAAGACAAGTTCATCTCCAAGTTCACCCGCGTACTGCTGGGTATTACTAAGGCGTCCTTGTCCACTGAGTCGTTCATCTCGGCGGCCTCTTTCCAAGAGACCACCCGTGTACTGACCGAGGCAGCAGTGACCGGCAAGCGCGACTACCTGCGCGGCCTGAAGGAAAACGTGGTCGTGGGTCGTCTGATCCCGGCCGGTACCGGCCTGGCTTACCACAGTGAGCGCAAGCGCCGTCGTGATGCAGACAAGCCACTGCGTGTAAGCGCAAGCGAAGTCGAAGCAGCACTGACTGAAGCGCTGAACTCCAGCGGTAACTGAGGTCTGCAGTAGATTGAGATGAGGCCCTGGTTTTTCCGACTGCGAATCGAGACATTTTTTGTCGCGGTTCGCTGATCGGAGAGGCCGGGGCCTTGCCTTGACTGGGGACAGGATCCTCTTTAGACTCTTGTACCCCTAAATTTGGTGGAGCTCCTGCTCTGCCATTTTGTTTATGTCGAAAGACAACAGTGGAGCTAGTAGATGGCAACTATCAACCAGCTGGTACGTCAGCCGCGTAAGCGTATCGTCGAGAAATCCGACGTGCCTGCGCTGCAGAACTGCCCGCAACGTCGTGGCGTGTGCACTCGCGTGTATACCACTACGCCGAAAAAACCTAACTCGGCACTGCGTAAAGTATGCCGTGTGCGTCTGACCAACGGTTTCGAGGTTTCCTCGTACATCGGTGGTGAAGGCCACAACCTGCAAGAGCACAGCGTCGTTCTGATTCGCGGCGGTCGTGTAAAAGACTTGCCAGGTGTTCGTTATCACACCGTTCGCGGCTCCCTGGATACTTCCGGCGTTAAAGGTCGTAACCAAGGTCGTTCGAAGTACGGTACCAAGCGTCCGAAGTAATCGGTCGTTTTGCAGTTTTTAATTATATTGAGTCGATAAGAGTAAGGTCGGGCACGCGTCCTTTGGATCAACTGTCCCGAGCTAACCTGAAGACCGTTTGAGGGCTTATCAATGCCAAGACGTCGCGTAGCAGCCAAACGTGAGATTCTGGACGATCCGAAATACGGAAGCCAGATCCTCGCCAAGTTCATGAACCACGTAATGGAGAGCGGCAAGAAAGCCGTTGCCGAACGTATCGTTTATGGCGCGCTGGAAAAAGTTAAAGAGCGCAAGAACAGCGATCCCCTGGAAATCTTCGAGAAAGCTCTCGACGCCATCGCTCCGCTGGTCGAAGTGAAGTCGCGCCGTGTAGGCGGTGCTACTTACCAGGTTCCGGTCGAAGTTCGTCCGTCCCGTCGTAACGCTCTGGCAATGCGCTGGTTGGTAGACTTCGCCCGCAAGCGCGGCGAGAAGTCTATGGCTCTGCGTTTGGCTGGCGAACTGCTGGACGCTGCCGAAGGCAAAGGTGCTGCAGTTAAGAAGCGTGAAGACGTTCACCGTATGGCTGAAGCCAACAAGGCTTTCTCGCACTACCGCTTCTAATCTCAGCATCATTCATTTTGCGAGGGCTTTATGGCTCGTACTACAGCAATCAACCGCTACCGTAACATCGGTATCTGTGCCCACGTTGACGCGGGCAAGACTACCACTACTGAGCGGATCCTGTTTTACACAGGTCTCAGCCACAAGATGGGTGAGGTGCATGACGGCGCTGCTACCACAGACTGGATGGTGCAGGAGCAGGAGCGTGGTATCACCATTACCTCCGCTGCTGTAACTACCTTCTGGAAAGGTTCGCGCGGCCAATACGATAACTATCGTGTCAACGTTATCGATACCCCGGGCCACGTAGACTTCACCATTGAAGTAGAGCGCTCTCTGCGCGTACTCGACGGCGCGGTCGTTGTGTTCTGCGGTACTTCCGGTGTTGAGCCTCAGTCCGAAACCGTATGGCGTCAAGCCAATAAGTACGGCGTCCCACGTGTTGTTTACGTGAACAAGATGGACCGTGCTGGTGCTAACTTCCTGCGCGTTGTTGGTCAGATCAAGAATCGCCTGGGTCACACCCCGGTACCGGTTCAGCTGGCCATCGGTGCTGAAGATAACTTCGAAGGTCAGGTTGATCTGATCAAGATGAAGGCTATCTACTGGAACGACGACGACAAGGGTACTACCTATCGCGAGGAAGAAATTCCTGCCGATATGCTGGACCTGGCTACCGAGTGGCGCTCCAACATGGTTGAAGCCGCTGCCGAAGCCAACGAAGAGCTGATGAACAAGTACCTTGAAGAAGGTGACCTGACTCCAGAAGAGATCAAGGCTGGTCTGCGCGCACGCACCCTGGCTAGCGAAATCGTTCCGGCTGTCTGCGGTTCTTCGTTCAAGAACAAGGGGGTTCCCCTGGTTCTCGACGCCGTTATCGACTTCCTGCCTGCCCCTACCGAGATCCCGGCGATCAAGGGTATCCATCCGGATCTCATCGAGAAGCCGAAGGATGAGCTGGTAGAGGCTGATTACGACGAGCGTCACGCTGACGATGCTGAGCCGTTCTCGGCTCTGGCATTCAAGATCGCTACCGACCCGTTCGTTGGTACTCTGACTTTCGTGCGCGTTTACTCGGGCTTCCTGAGCTCGGGCGACTCCGTGATCAACTCGGTCAAGGGCAAGAAAGAGCGCGTTGGTCGTATGGTGCAGATGCACGCCAACCAGCGTGAAGAGATCAAGGAAGTGCGCGCAGGCGATATCGCTGCCCTGATCGGCATGAAGGACGTCACCACTGGTGATACTTTGTGCGATCTGGACAAGCAGATCATTCTTGAGCGTATGGACTTCCCTGAGCCTGTAATTTCGGTAGCAGTAGAGCCGAAAACCAAGCAGGACCAGGAGAAGATGGGTATTGCACTGGGCAAACTGGCTCAGGAAGACCCGTCGTTCCGCGTTAAGACTGACGAAGAGACTGGTCAGACCATCATTTCCGGTATGGGTGAGCTGCACCTGGACATCCTCGTTGACCGCATGAAGCGCGAGTTCAACGTCGAAGCCAACATCGGCAAGCCGCAGGTTTCGTACCGCGAGAAGATCACCAAGAGCAACGTTGAGATCGAAGGTAAATTCGTTCGTCAATCGGGTGGTCGCGGTCAGTTCGGTCACTGCTGGATCCGCTTCTCGGAGCCGGACGTCGACGCGAGCGGCAACATCACCGAAGGTCTGGTCTTCACCAACGAAGTTGTTGGTGGTGTGGTTCCTAAGGAATACATCCCGGCTATCCAGAAGGGTATCGAAGAGCAGATGAAGAACGGCGTCGTTGCCGGTTATCCGCTGATCGGCCTGAAGGCTACCGTGTTCGATGGTTCCTACCACGACGTCGACTCCAACGAGATGGCGTTCAAGGTGGCAGCCTCCATGGCGACCAAGCAGCTGGCCCAGAAGGGCGGCGGTGTTGTGCTCGAGCCGATCATGAAGGTTGAAGTAGTAACCCCAGAGGACTACATGGGTGACGTGATGGGTGACCTGAACCGTCGTCGTGGTCTGATTCAGGGTATGGATGACTCGGTGTCCGGCAAGGTGATCCGTGCCGAGGTACCACTGGGTGAAATGTTCGGTTATGCAACTGACGTTCGTTCCATGTCTCAGGGTCGCGCGAGCTACTCCATGGAATTCTCCAAATACGCCGAAGCTCCGTCGAACATCGTCGAAGCTCTCGTTAAAAAACAAGGCTGATTCAGCCTCCCCTTTAGGCTAGGAGTTTATTGTCGTGGCTAAAGAAAAATTTGAACGTAACAAACCGCACGTCAACGTTGGCACTATCGGTCACGTTGACCACGGTAAAACCACTCTGACTGCTGCTCTGACTCGCGTTTGCTCCGAAGTTTTCGGTTCGGCTCGTGTTGACTTCGACAAGATCGACAGCGCCCCAGAAGAAAAGGCTCGTGGTATCACCATCAACACTGCACACGTAGAGTACGATTCGCACATTCGTCACTACGCGCACGTTGACTGCCCAGGTCACGCCGACTACGTCAAAAACATGATCACCGGTGCTGCCCAGATGGACGGCGCGATCCTGGTTTGCTCGGCTGCCGATGGTCCGATGCCACAAACTCGTGAGCACATCCTGCTGTCCCGTCAGGTAGGCGTTCCGTACATCGTTGTCTTCCTGAACAAGGCTGACATGGTTGACGACGCTGAGCTGCTGGAACTGGTTGAGATGGAAGTGCGCGATCTGCTGAGCACTTACGACTTCCCAGGTGATGACACTCCGATCATCATCGGTTCGGCTCTGATGGCTCTGAACGGCCAAGACGACAACGAAATGGGTACCACCGCTGTTAAGCGTCTGGTAGAAACTCTGGACACCTACATCCCAGAGCCAGAGCGTGCAATCGACAAGCCGTTCCTGATGCCAATCGAAGACGTGTTCTCGATCTCCGGTCGTGGCACTGTGGTAACTGGCCGTGTTGAGCGTGGTATTGTTCGCATCCAGGAAGAAGTTGAGATCGTTGGTCTGCGCGACACTCAGAAAACTACCTGCACCGGCGTTGAAATGTTCCGCAAACTGCTCGACGAAGGTCGTGCTGGCGAGAACTGCGGTGTTCTGCTGCGTGGTACCAAGCGTGACGACGTTGAGCGTGGTCAGGTTCTGGTTAAGCCAGGCACCGTTAAGCCTCACACCAAGTTCACCGCTGAAGTTTACGTTCTGAGCAAAGAAGAAGGCGGCCGTCATACTCCGTTCTTCAAAGGCTACCGTCCACAGTTCTACTTCCGTACTACTGACGTGACTGGTAACTGCGAGCTGCCAGAAGGCGTTGAAATGGTAATGCCAGGTGACAACATCCAGATGACTGTCACTCTGATCAAAACCATCGCGATGGAAGATGGTCTGCGTTTCGCTATCCGTGAAGGCGGTCGTACCGTCGGCGCTGGCGTCGTAGCCAAAGTTATCGAGTAATCGACGACTCATGAAGAAGCCCCCGCTTGCGGGGGCTTTTTTATTGGGTTGACACTCTGTGGGGCCGTCTATAGAATTGCGCCTCCTTTTAACGGGCGTATTGCGCCCGGTGGGAATAGCAGCCTGGAGTCTGAAATCCAATGCAAAATCAGCAAATCCGTATCAGGTTGAAGGCTTTCGACCATCGCCTGATCGACCAATCCACCCAGGAAATCGTGGAAACCGCGAAACGTACTGGTGCTCAAGTGCGTGGTCCAATTCCACTGCCTACCCGTAAAGAGCGGTTCACCGTTCTGGTCTCTCCGCACGTCAACAAAGACGCGCGTGACCAGTACGAGATCCGTACTCATAAGCGCGTACTGGATATCGTCCAGCCAACGGATAAAACCGTTGATGCTCTTATGAAGCTCGATCTTGCGGCAGGTGTGGAAGTGCAGATCAGCCTCGGCTAAGACTCGGTCTTAGTCGTGTAACGCTCTGAAATGGGCGGCCATAGCGGGTGAAAGCCCCGTACACTCATGAGGTTTACAACATGACTATTGGTGTAGTCGGTCGTAAATGCGGTATGACCCGTATTTTCACCGAAGAAGGTGTCTCCATTCCGGTCACGGTCATTGAGATCGAGCCGAATCGCGTCACCCAGTTCAAAACTGAAGAAACCGATGGCTATCGTGCAGTGCAAGTCACTGTAGGTGAGCGTCGTGCTTCGCGCGTGACTGCTGCTCAAGCAGGTCACTTCGCTAAAGCGAACGTTGCTGCCGGTCGTGGCGTTTGGGAATTCCGCCTTGAAGAAGGCGAGTACCAAGCTGGCGATCTGATCAATGCAGAAATCTTCGCAGCTGGCCAACTGGTAGATGTTACCGGTCAGTCGAAAGGTAAAGGCTTTGCCGGTACCATCAAGCGTTGGAATTTCCGCGGTCAAGATAACACCCACGGTAACTCCGTTTCCCACCGCGTCCCGGGCTCTATTGGCCAGTGCCAGACTCCTGGTCGTGTATTCAAGGGCAAAAAAATGTCCGGTCATATGGGCGCTGAGCGCGTGACCGTGCAGTCCCTGGAAGTAGTGCGCGTCGACGCTGAACGCAATCTGTTGTTGGTCAAGGGTGCTGTTCCTGGCGCTACTGGCGGCAACCTGGTTGTACGTCCGGCGGCCAAGGCTCGCGGTTAAGGGGAAGCTGACATGCAATTAAATGTAAATGACGCTCAAGCGATCGAAGTTTCCGAACTGACATTTGGCGGCGAATTCAACGAGACGCTGGTTCACCAAGCAGTCGTGGCCTACATGGCTGGCGGCCGTCAAGGTAGCAAGCAGCAAAAGACCCGTTCCGACGTTTCTGGTGGCGGCAAGCGCCCATGGCGTCAGAAAGGTACTGGCCGTGCTCGTGCCGGTACTATCCGTAGCCCAATCTGGCGTGGCGGCGGTACCACTTTCGCAGCTCGTCCTCAGGATCACTCCCAGAAGCTGAACAAGAAGATGTATCGCGCAGCAATGCGTTCCATCCTTGCTGAGCTGGTGCGTACTGATCGTCTGGTCGTGGTTCAGGATTTCGCTGTTGAAACTCCGAAAACCAAAGATCTGCTGGGCAAACTGAACAACATGAGCCTGACCGACGTTCTGATCGTGTCGGACGCTGTTGATCAGAACCTGTACCTGGCTGCTCGTAACCTGCCACACGTTGATGTTCGTGACGTGCAAGGTTCCGATCCAGTTAGTCTGATCGCATACGACAAAGTGTTGATCACTGTGTCGGCCGTGAAGAAATTCGAGGAGCTGCTGGGATGAACCAGGAACGCGTATTTAAAGTTCTGCTTGGCCCGCACGTTTCCGAGAAGGCTACGGTTCTGGCAGACAAGAAAGGCCAGTTCGTTTTCAAGGTTGCTACTGACGCAACCAAGCTGGAAATCAAGAAGGCCGTCGAAAGCCTGTTCAGCGTGAAAGTGGAACGCGTTACTACCCTGAATGTTCTGGGTAAGAGCAAGCGTACCGCTCGCGGTCTGGGCAAGCGTAATGACTGGAAGAAGGCAGTTATCTCCCTTCAGCCAGGCCAAGATCTCGATTTCAGCAGCAGTGCTGAGTAAGGAAGGGGTGCATCATGGCAATCGTTAAATGCAAACCGACTTCCCCTGGCCGCCGTTTTGTGGTCAAGGTGGTCAACCAGGAGCTGCATAAAGGCGCTCCTCACGCACCGCTGCTCGAGAAGAAATCGAAGTCTGGTGGTCGTAACAACAATGGCCGCATTACCACTCGTCACGTTGGTGGTGGTCATAAGCAGCATTACCGTCTGGTCGACTTCCGTCGCAACGACAAAGATGGCATCGCTGCCACTGTCGAGCGTATCGAATACGATCCAAACCGTACTGCTCACATCGCTCTGCTGCTGTACGCAGATGGCGAGCGTCGCTACATCATCGCCCCTAAAGGCGTGAGCGCTGGCGACCAGCTGATTGCAGGTGCTCTGGCACCGATCAAGCCGGGCAACGCTCTGCAGCTGCGCAACATTCCAGTTGGTAGCACCGTACACGGCATCGAACTGAAGCCAGGTAAAGGCGCGCAAATCGCTCGTTCGGCTGGTGCTTCGGCTCAGCTGGTCGCTCGTGAAGGTGTCTACGTGACCCTGCGTCTGCGTTCTGGTGAGATGCGTAAAGTGCTGGCTGAGTGCCGTGCGACCCTGGGCGAAGTCTCGAACTCCGAGCACAGCCTGCGTTCGTTGGGTAAAGCTGGTGCCAAACGCTGGCGTGGCGTTCGCCCAACCGTTCGTGGTGTTGCCATGAACCCGGTTGACCACCCACATGGTGGTGGTGAAGGTCGTACCTCTGGTGGTCGTCATCCGGTATCGCCATGGGGCTTCCCGACTAAGGGCGCGAAGACTCGTGGTAATAAGCGTACCGACAAAATGATCGTCCGTCGTCGCAAGTAAATAGAGGGATACGACAGTGCCACGTTCTCTGAAAAAAGGTCCTTTTATTGATCTTCACCTACTGAAGAAGATCGAAGTGGCGGCGGAAAAGAACGATCGCAAACCAGTTAAGACCTGGTCGCGCCGTTCCATGATCCTGCCACAAATGGTCGGTCTGACCATTGCTGTGCATAACGGTCGTCAACATGTTCCAGTTCTCGTGAACGAAGACATGGTCGGCCACAAACTGGGCGAGTTCGCCGGTACCCGTACATATCGCGGGCACGTGGCTGACAAGAAAGCCAAGCGTTAAGGGGTAAGGAATGATGGAAGTAGCCGCTAAGTTGTCGGGCGCTCGAATCTCCGCCCAGAAAGCCCGCTTGGTCGCCGACCAGATCCGCGGGAAGAAGGTGGGCGAGGCGCTCAACCTGTTGGCTTTCAGCAGTAAGAAAGCCGCCGAGATCATGAAGAAAGTGCTGGAGTCGGCCGTAGCCAACGCCGAGCATAACGAAGGCGCAGACGTTGATGACCTGAAGGTCTCCACCGTTTTCGTCAACGAAGGGCGTTCGCTGAAGCGCATCATGCCACGTGCCAAAGGCCGTGCTGATCGCATCGTCAAGCGGTCTTGCCATATCACTGTCAAGGTTGCTGACAAGTAACGGAGTCGAAGAGATGGGTCAGAAAGTACATCCCATTGGCATTCGCCTGGGAATCGTCAAGGAGCACACCTCCGTCTGGTACGCAGACGGTCGGACTTATGCGGACTATTTGCTCGCAGATCTGAATGTGCGTGAGTATCTCCAAGACAAACTAAAAAGCGCGTCCGTAAGCCGTATCGATATCCATCGTCCGGCTCAAACTGCACGCATCACCATCCACACCGCTCGTCCCGGCATCGTGATCGGCAAGAAAGGTGAAGATGTTGAGAAGCTGCGTCAGGACCTGACCAAGCAAATGGGTGTGCCTGTGCACATCAATATCGAAGAGATCCGCAAGCCGGAGCTCGACGGTATGCTGGTTGCGCAGAGCGTAGCTCAGCAGCTGGAGCGCCGCGTAATGTTCCGTCGTGCCATGAAGCGCGCCGTACAGAACGCCATGCGCATTGGTGCCAAAGGCATCAAAATCCAAGTGAGCGGTCGTCTCGGCGGTGCTGAAATCGCACGTACTGAATGGTATCGCGAAGGTCGTGTGCCGCTGCACACCCTGCGTGCCGATATCGACTATGCCACCTACGAAGCTCACACCACTTACGGTGTGATCGGTGTGAAGGTTTGGATCTTCAAAGGCGAAGTAATTGGTGGTCGCCAAGAAGAGCTGAAGCCGCAAGCACCTGCGCCTCGTAAAAAAGCTGCTAAGTAAGGGGTACGCCAAATGTTGCAACCAAAGCGTACGAAGTTCCGCAAGCAAATGACCGGCCACAACCGTGGTCTGGCATTGCGCGGTAGCAAAGTCAGCTTCGGCGAGTTCGCGCTGAAGTCTGTTGCTCGTGGTCGTCTCACCGCTCGTCAGATCGAGTCAGCGCGTCGTGCTCTGACCCGTCACGTAAAACGTGGTGGCAAGATCTGGATCCGTGTATTCCCGGACAAGCCTATTTCCAAAAAACCACTCGAAGTTCGGATGGGTAAAGGTAAGGGTAACGTCGAATACTGGGTTGCCCAGATTCAGCCAGGCAAAGTCCTGTATGAAATCGAGGGTGTTTCTGAAGAGCTGGCGCGTGAGGCTTTCGCCCTGGCTGCTGCAAAGCTGCCGCTCGCCACCTCCTTTGTTAAACGGACGGTGATGTGATGAAAGCGAATGAACTTCGTGAAAAATCCGCACAGCAGCTGAACGAGCAACTGCTCGGCCTGCTGCGCGACCAGTTCAATCTGCGCATGCAGAAAGCAACTGGCCAGTTGGGGCAGTCTCATCTGCTCTCGCAAGTTAAGCGTGACATCGCTCGCGTGAAGACTGTGCTCAACCAGCAGGCAGGTAAGTAATCATGGCTGAAGCCGAAAAAACTGTCCGTACGCTGACTGGCCGTGTTGTCAGCGACAAGATGGACAAGACCATCACCGTTCTGATCGAGCGTCGCGTTAAGCACCCTATCTACGGTAAATACGTTAAGCGTTCGACTAAGCTGCACGCGCACGACGAAACCAATCAGTGCCACATCGGCGACAAAGTCACTATTCGTGAAACTCGTCCGATGGCCAAGACCAAGTCTTGGGCGCTGGTTGATGTTCTCGAACGCGCTGTGGAAGTCTAAGGGCTAGGGGTCGGAGAAATTATATGATTCAGACTCAATCCATGCTCGATGTGGCCGATAACAGCGGCGCTCGCCGCGTTATGTGCATCAAGGTGCTGGGTGGCTCCCATCGTCGTTACGCTGGTATCGGTGACATCATCAAGGTGACCGTCAAGGAAGCAATTCCTCGCGGTAAGGTGAAGAAAGGTCAAGTGATGACTGCTGTTGTAGTCCGCACTCGCCATGGTGTTCGTCGTGCAGACGGCTCCATCATCCGCTTTGATGGCAACGCTGCTGTTCTGTTGAACAACAAGCAAGAGCCGATCGGCACCCGTATCTTTGGGCCAGTGACCCGTGAGCTTCGTACTGAGAAGTTCATGAAGATCGTCTCGCTCGCCCCAGAAGTGCTGTAAGGAGATCCGACATGCAAAAGATTCGTCGTGACGACGAGATCATCGTGATCGCCGGCAAAGACAAAGGTAAGCGCGGTAAGGTGCTTAAGGTTCTGGCTGATGACCGTCTGGTCGTCGGTGGCCTGAACCTGGTCAAGCGTCATACCAAGCCTAACCCGATGTCGGGCGTACAGGGCGGTATCGTCGAGAAAGAAGCGCCACTGCACGCTTCCAACGTCGCCATTTTCAACGGCGAAACCAACAAGGCTGACCGCGTTGGTTTCAAAGTAGAAGACGGCAAAAAAATTCGTGTCTTCAAGTCGACCCAAAAAGCGGTTGATGCTTGAACACTGCTAGGTAGAAGACCATGGCACGACTAAAAGAGATTTACCGGAAGGAAATCGCTCCGAAACTTAAGGAAGAACTTAAGCTTTCGAACGTGATGGAAGTTCCGCGCGTTACCAAAATCACCCTGAACATGGGTCTGGGCGAAGCGATCGGCGACAAAAAAGTCATCGAGCATGCTGTTGCTGACCTGGAAAAGATCACCGGCCAGAAAGTCGTTGTGACCTACGCTCGTAAATCCATCGCTGGCTTCAAAGTCCGCGAAGGATGGCCGATCGGCGTCAAAGTGACCCTGCGCCGTGAGCGTATGTACGAGTTCCTGGATCGTCTGCTGTCGATCTCCCTGCCTCGGGTTCGCGACTTCCGCGGCCTGAATGCCAAGTCCTTCGACGGTCGTGGCAACTACAGCATGGGTGTCAAAGAGCAGATCATTTTCCCGGAAATCGATTACGACAAGATCGATGCTCTCCGCGGTCTGGACATTACCCTGACCACCACTGCCAAGAACGATGATGAAGGCCGCGCTCTGCTGCGTGCTTTCAAATTCCCGTTCCGCAACTGATTGGAGTAGGAAAATGGCCAAGAAGAGCATGAAAAACCGTGAGCTGAAGCGTCAGCTCACCGTTGCCAAGTACGCCACCAAGCGTGCAGCGCTGAAAGCTATCATCGTGGATCTGAACGCAAGTCCAGAAGCTCGTTGGGAAGCTACCGTAGCTCTGCAGAAGCAGCCACGTGACGCCAGCGCCTCGCGCATGCGTAACCGCTGCCGCCTGACTGGTCGTCCGCACGGCGTTTACCGCAAGTTCGGCCTGGGCCGTAACAAGCTGCGTGAAGCTGCAATGCGTGGTGACGTACCAGGTCTGGTTAAAGCCAGCTGGTAATAGCTATCGAAGTCGCGGTATTCGGGCTCGCAAGATCCCGATCACCGGTGGCCTCGAACGTGAATCAAGCCCCTTTTGGGGCTTGATTCATTTCTGGGGTGTGTCTAGAATGACCGGCTCGCCTGAGCCCGTGTTTTTTGCCCGGAATTTCTCGGCGACAGTTGTAGCCGCAAGGCTAATTCTTTTTGTATCAGGAGCATCTAGCCCATGAGTATGCAGGACCCGTTAGCGGACATGCTAACTCGAATCCGTAATGCCCAGATGGCTGAAAAGTCCGTCGTAAGCATGCCGTCTTCCACGCTGAAGGTGGCTGTAGCAAAAGTCCTGAAGGACGAAGGTTACATCGCGGGTTATCAGATCAGCAGCGAAATCAAGCCTCTGCTGTCCATCGAGCTGAAGTACTTCGAAGGCCGTCCGGTCATCGAGGAAGTGAAGCGCGTTAGCCGTCCAGGCCTGCGTCAGTACAAGTCCGTTGAAGAGCTGCCGAAAGTTCGTGGCGGTCTTGGCGTGTCTATCGTCTCCACCAACAAAGGTGTGATGACTGATCGTGCTGCGCGCGCTGCCGGTGTCGGCGGCGAAGTTCTTTGCACTGTGTTCTAAGGGGGGATAAGCATGTCTCGCGTCGCTAAGAACCCCGTTAAGCTGCCAGCTGGTGTCGAAGTTAAATTCGCCGGCCAACAGCTTTCGGTGAAGGGTGCCAAGGGCACTCTCGAACTGAACGTTCACTCGTCCGTTGAAATTGTTGAGGAAGCTGGTGAGCTGCGTTTCGCTGCTCGCAATGGCGATCAACAAACTCGTGCAATGGCCGGTACCACTCGTGCTCTGGTAAACAACATGGTCCAAGGCGTAAGCCAAGGCTTCGAGCGTAAGCTCCAGCTGGTCGGTGTTGGTTACAAGGCACAAGCAAAAGGCACAGTGCTGAACCTGGCCCTCGGCTTCTCGCATCCAGTGGATTACGAACTGCCGGAAGGCATCACCGCTGAGACTCCTAGCCAGACCGATATCCTGATCCGGGGCATCGATAAGCAGCTGGTAGGTCAAGTGGCCGCTGAGATCCGCGACTTCCGTCCACCAGAGCCTTACAAAGGTAAAGGTGTGCGCTACGCGGACGAAGTCGTCCGTCGTAAAGAAGCCAAGAAGAAGTAGGGCATAGCAAATGACCGACAAAAAAGTTACTCGACTGCGTCGCGCTCGCAAAGCACGCCTGAAAATGCACGAACTCGAAGTCGTGCGTCTCTGCGTGTTCCGCTCTTCGCAGCACATCTACGCCCAGGTCATTTCGGCCGACGGCAACAAAGTCCTGGCAAGTGCCTCGACTTTGGATAAAGAACTGCGTGATGGCGCCACTGGCAACATCGACGCGGCCACTAAGGTTGGCCAGCTGGTCGCTACGCGTGCAAAAGCCGCTGGCGTCTCGCAGGTGGCTTTCGACCGCTCTGGCTTCAAGTATCACGGCCGCGTCAAGGCGCTGGCTGATGCTGCTCGTGAAGCTGGGCTGGAGTTCTAAGTTATGTCAAATAACGACCAAAAGCGCGACGAAGGCTACATCGAGAAGCTGGTTCAAGTTAACCGCGTAGCCAAAACCGTTAAAGGCGGCCGTATCTTCACTTTCACCGCGTTGACCGTGGTAGGTGATGGTAAAGGCCGTGTTGGCTTCGGCCGTGGCAAGTCGCGTGAAGTGCCTGCTGCGATCCAGAAGGCAATGGAAGCTGCTCGCCGCAACATGATCCAAGTTGATCTGAACGGCACCACTCTGCAATACGCTATGAAGTCCGCCCACGGCGCCTCCAAGGTGTACATGCAGCCTGCTTCTGAAGGTACCGGTATCATCGCTGGCGGCGCTATGCGTGCTGTCCTCGAAGTTGCTGGCGTTCAGAACGTTCTGGCCAAGTGCTACGGCTCGACTAACCCAGTAAACGTGGTTCACGCCACTTTCAAGGGTTTGAAGGCTATGCAGTCCCCTGAATCCATTGCCGCCAAGCGTGGCAAAAGCGTCCAGGAGATCATCTGATCATGGCTACCGTAAAAGTAACGCTGATCAAAAGCATGACCGGCCGTATCCCTAACCACAAACTGTGCGTTAAGGGTCTGGGCCTGCGTCGCATCGGTCACACTGTAGAAGTCCAAGATACTCCCGAGAATCGCGGGATGATCAACAAGGCTTACTACATGCTGCGTGTCGAGGGTTAATCGATGAAACTCAATGATCTGAGTCCAGCGCCGGGTTCCCGTCGCGAAAAGCATCGTCCGGGCCGTGGTATCGGTAGTGGTTTGGGTAAGACTGGTGGCCGTGGTCACAAAGGTCAGACTTCCCGCTCCGGTGGCACCATTGCTCCAGGCTTTGAAGGCGGCCAACAGCCGCTGCATCGTCGCCTGCCGAAGTTCGGTTTCGTATCCCTGAAGGCCATGGATCGCGCAGAAGTGCGTCTGTCCGAGCTGGCTAAAGTGGAAGGCGACATCGTCACCGTGCAGTCCCTGAAAGATGCCAACGTGATTAACCAGAACGTTCAGCGTGTGAAAATCATGCTGTCCGGCGAAGTTACTCGCGCTGTGACTATCAAGGGCATCGCAGCCACCAAAGGTGCGCGTGCGGCTATCGAAGCAGCTGGCGGCAAGTTCGAGGAATAAATGGCTAAGCAAGGTGCTCTCTCTGCGCTCGGCAAAGGCGGTATGTCTGAACTCTGGGCTCGTCTGCGTTTTCTGTTCCTGGCGATTATCGTCTACCGAATAGGCGCACACATCCCGGTTCCAGGTATCAACCCTGACCGACTCGCAGACCTGTTTCGACAGAATGAGGGGACCATTCTTAGCTTGTTCAACATGTTTTCCGGCGGCGCGCTGGAGCGGATGAGCATCTTTGCACTGGGGATCATGCCGTACATTTCGGCATCGATCATCATGCAACTGATGACCGCCGTCAGCCCGCAGCTGGAGCAGTTGAAGAAGGAAGGTGAAGCTGGCCGTCGCAAGATCAGCCAGTACACCCGCTACGGCACTGTCATCCTGGCCCTGGTTCAAGCTATCGGCATGTCCGTTGGCCTGGCGGGTCAGGGTGTTGCGTTCACTGGTGACTTTGGCTTCCATTTCGTCGCGGTATCCACTTTTGTGGCTGGTGCGATGTTCATGATGTGGCTGGGTGAGCAGATTACTGAGCGTGGTGTTGGCAACGGTATCTCGATGTTGATTTTCGCAGGTATCGTCGCCGGTCTTCCGAGAGCGATCGGGCAGTCTTTCGAGTCTGCACGTCAGGGTGATATCAATATTTTCGCCTTGGTTGCGATCGGTTTGCTGGCAGTAGCGATTATCGGTTTTGTGGTGTTCATTGAGCGTGGCCAGCGTCGTATTGCTGTTCACTACGCCAAGCGTCAGCAGGGCCGTAAGGTATTTGCTGCGCAGACCAGCCACTTGCCGCTGAAAGTGAATATGGCCGGTGTTATTCCTGCTATCTTCGCGAGCAGCATTTTGCTGTTTCCGGCTTCGTTGGGTGCCTGGTTCGGTCAGTCTGAAGGTATGGGCTGGTTGCAGGACATCTCGCAGTCGATCGCTCCTGGTCAGCCGTTGAATATTCTGCTGTTTAGTGCAGGGATTATTTTCTTCTGCTTCTTCTATACGGCGTTGATGTTCAATCCGAAAGACGTAGCGGAAAACCTGAAGAAGTCCGGTGCCTTTATTCCGGGCATCCGTCCAGGTGAGCAGTCGGCGCGCTACATTGATGGCGTTCTAACCCGCTTGACCATGTTCGGTGCTCTATATATGACGGCCGTCTGCCTGTTGCCCCAGTTCCTGGTGGTTGCTGCAAACGTTCCGTTCTACCTTGGCGGGACCTCGTTGCTGATCGTGGTCGTGGTTGTTATGGACTTTATGTCGCAAGTACAATCGCACCTCGTTTCCCACCAGTACGAATCCCTGATGAAGAAAGCCAACCTGAAGGGTTACGGCAGCGGCATGCTGCGCTAATCCATAAGGTTCGAGGAGTTGGTGATGAAAGTTCGTGCATCGGTGAAAAAGCTGTGCCGTAACTGCAAGATTATTCGCCGCGAAGGTGTTGTTCGAGTAATTTGCAGCGCGGAACCGCGTCACAAACAGCGCCAAGGCTGAGTGTGATTGTGCTTCAAGCCCGGCAGCTAGTGCGCTGCCGGGTTGATTATTTGTTATTACAGCGATATTATCTCGCGCCCTATTTCTTGGCTTCCGGGGCGTAGGTAGCTGTCAATTGGAGTCCCACTGAATGGCCCGTATTGCAGGCGTTAACATTCCAGATAACAAGCATACTGTTATCTCGCTGACCTACATCTATGGTGTTGGTCGCACTACTGCACAGAAAATCTGTGCGGTGACTGGGGTCAACCCAGCTGCGAAGATCAAGGATCTGAGCGACGAGCAAATTGAACAGCTGCGTGGCGAAGTGGCGAAGTTCACCACTGAAGGTGACCTGCGTCGCGAAATCAACATGAAAATCAAACGCTTGATGGATCTGGGCTGCTACCGCGGTCTGCGCCATCGTCGTGGTCTTCCAGTGCGCGGTCAGCGTACCAAGACCAACGCGCGTACTCGCAAAGGTCCGCGTAAGCCGATCCGCAAGTAATCGCACCAGCGAATCGACAGGAATTTAGTCATGGCAAAACCTGCTGCTCGTCCTCGTAAAAAGATTAAAAAGACAGTGGTTGATGGCATCGCCCACATCCACGCGTCTTTCAACAACACCATCGTGACCATCACCGACCGTCAAGGTAACGCTCTTTCCTGGGCAACCTCCGGTGGTTCGGGTTTCCGCGGTTCTCGCAAGTCCACCCCGTTTGCTGCTCAAGTAGCTGCTGAACGTGCTGGTCAAGCTGCGCTGGAATATGGCCTGAAGAACCTCGACGTTAACGTCAAGGGCCCAGGTCCAGGTCGTGAATCCGCAGTCCGCGCTTTGAACGGCTGTGGCTACAAGATCGCCAGCATCACCGACGTGACGCCAATCCCGCACAACGGGTGCCGTCCGCCGAAGAAGCGCCGCGTGTAATCCAGGAGATTGTAAAGAATGGCTCGTTACATTGGTCCAAAATGCAAACTGGCTCGTCGCGAAGGCACCGATCTCTTCCTGAAGAGCGGCGTGCGCGCTATCGAATCCAAGTGCAACATCGAAGCAGCTCCTGGCATCCACGGCCAGCGTCGTGGTCGTCAATCCGACTACGGTACTCAGCTGCGTGAAAAGCAAAAAGTTCGTCGTATCTACGGCGTACTCGAGCGTCAATTCAGCGGCTACTACAAACAAGCAGCTGGCAAGAAGGGCGCAACCGGCGAAAACCTGTTGCAACTGCTCGAATGCCGTCTGGACAACGTTGTATACCGCATGGGCTTCGGTTCTACTCGTGCCGAGTCCCGTCAGCTGGTATCGCACAAGTCGATCAGCGTAAACGGTCAGACCGTTAACGTTCCGTCCTACCAGGTTCGTGCTGGTGACGTGGTCGCTGTTCGCGAGAAAGCAAAAAACCAACTTCGCATTGTCCAAGCTCTCGATCTGTGTGCTCAACGTGGCCGCGTAGAATGGGTAGAAGTAGACACTGAGAAGAAGTCGGGCGTTTTCAAGAACGTTCCAGCTCGCAGTGATCTGTCCGCCGACATCAACGAAAGCCTGATTGTCGAGCTCTACTCCAAGTAAGGGCTAGAAAATAGGTGCATCCATGCAGATTTCGGTAAATGAGTTCCTGACACCCCGCCACATTGATGTGCAGGTTGTCAGTCCAACCCGCGCCAAGATCACTCTCGAGCCTCTCGAGCGTGGTTTTGGCCACACCCTGGGCAACGCGCTGCGCCGCATCCTGTTGTCCTCAATGCCCGGCTGTGCAGTAGTCGAGGCCGAGATTGACGGTGTGCTCCACGAGTACAGCGCCATCGAAGGTGTACAGGAAGACGTAATTGAAATCCTGTTGAACCTTAAAGGTCTGGCTATCAAGCTGCACGGCCGTGACGAAGTTACGCTGACCTTGTCGAAGAAGGGTTCGGGGGTGGTTACCGCTGCCGATATTCAGCTGGATCATGATGTCGAGATCGTTAACCCCGATCACGTAATCGCTAACCTGGCGTCTAACGGCGCCCTGAACATGAAGCTCGTTGTAGCTCGTGGTCGTGGTTATGAACCGGCCGACTCGCGTCAGAGCGATGAAGACGAAAGCCGCAGCATTGGTCGCTTGCAGCTCGACTCTTCGTTCAGCCCGGTTCGCCGCATCGCATACGTGGTGGAAAACGCCCGTGTCGAGCAGCGTACTAACCTGGATAAGCTGGTTATTGATCTGGAAACCAACGGTACTCTAGATCCTGAAGAGGCTATCCGTCGTGCAGCAACCATCCTGCAACAGCAGTTGGCTGCGTTCGTCGACCTCAAAGGTGACAGTGAGCCAGTGGTAGTCGAGCAGGAAGACGAGATCGATCCGATCCTGCTTCGCCCGGTTGACGATCTGGAACTGACTGTACGTTCGGCTAACTGCCTTAAGGCGGAAAACATTTACTACATCGGCGACCTGATTCAGCGTACCGAAGTAGAACTGTTGAAGACTCCGAACCTGGGTAAGAAATCCTTGACCGAAATCAAGGACGTTCTGGCCTCCCGCGGTCTGTCCCTCGGCATGCGCCTCGACAACTGGCCGCCTGCAAGTCTTAAGAAGGACGACAAGGCGACTGCCTGATCGTCGTAATCACCGAACGTTGTGTTTGGTAAGGAATGAACCATGCGTCATCGTAAAAGTGGGCGTCACCTGAGCCGCACCAGCTCGCACCGCAAGGCCATGTTCCAGAACATGGCGGTGTCGCTGTTCGAGCACGAGCTGATCAAAACTACACTGCCGAAAGCTAAAGAACTGCGCCGCGTTGCCGAGCCGCTGATCACTTTGGCCAAGACAGACAGCCTGGCTAACCGCCGTCTGGCTTTCGACCGTACTCGTTCGAAAGCTATCGTTGGTAAGCTCTTCAACGACCTGGGCAAGCGTTACGCTACCCGTGAGGGTGGCTACCTGCGCATCCTCAAGTGCGGTTTCCGCGCTGGCGACAACGCTCCTATGGCGTACGTTGAACTGGTTGATCGTGCTGTCGGCGGTGAAGCTGTATCCGCTGAGTAAGACGTCAGTCTGAAACAAGAAACCGGGCCTAGTGCCCGGTTTTTTGTGCCTGTATGTATTAGATATTTCTATCGTTAGCTAATGTGTAATGCATTGGATGTTGTAACACTACTGGTCAATACTCCTCTTCAGCCGATTAGCCGGCAGTTTCACAGACTGACAGAGGAAGATTGTGCATGAGCCAGACCAAAACTCTTACAACCGCTAGTGGCGCTCCTGTCGCTGACAACCAGAATTCCCGCTCCGCCGGCCCTCGGGGTCCGCTGCTTCTCGACGATTTTCACCTGATTGAGAAGCTCGCCCATTTCAATCGCGAAAATATCCCCGAGCGTCGCGTGCACGCCAAGGGCTCGGGCGCCTATGGCACTTTCACGGTTTCTCGCGATATCACTCAATACACCTGCGCCAAGCTGTTTGAAGCGGTTGGCAAGAAGACTCCGACCTTCCTGCGTTTCTCCACCGTAGGTGGCGAACGGGGTTCGGCTGATACCGAGCGTGACCCTCGCGGCTTCGCCCTCAAGTTCTACACGGAGGAAGGCAACTGGGACATCGTGGGTAATAACACCCCGGTATTCTTCATTCGCGACCCGCTGAAGTTTCCCGATTTTATCCACACCCAAAAACGCCTTCCCCAGAGCAATCTGAAAAGTGCCCAGATGATGTGGGATTTCTGGTCGCATTCGCCTGAGGCGTTGCATCAGGTGACCATCCTGTTTTCCGACCGCGGTATTCCAGACGGCTACCGTCATATGCACGGCTTTGGCAGTCACACCTACAGCCTGATCAATGCCAAGGGTGAACGGCACTGGGTCAAGTGGCACTACAAGACCAAGCAGGGCATCAAGAACCTGGCACCGGCAGAGGCGGCACGTCTGGCGGGTGCCGACCCGGATTACGCTCAGCGCGACTTGTTCAATGCGATCGAGCGCGGCGATTTTCCCAAGTGGAGCGTGTGCATTCAGATCATGACTGAAGCGCAAGCCGCGGCGCACCACGAGAACCCGTTCGATGTGACCAAGACCTGGTCGCAGAAGGAGTTCCCGTTGATCGAGGTTGGCGAGTTGGAGTTGAACCGCAATCCGCTGAACTACTTCGCCGAGGTCGAGCAAGCCACCTTCGGCCCAAGCAATATGGTGCCAGGTGTCGGGCTTTCGCCGGATCGTATGCTGCAGGGCCGGGTATTCGCTTACGCCGATGCGCACCGCTACCGCGTGGGCACCAACCACCAGCAGTTGCCGGTGAACGCTCCATTGAGCCCGGTTAACAGCTATCAGCGCGACGGTTCGATGGCGTTCGGAAGCAATGGCGGTGCTGCGCCGAACTACGAGCCCAATAGCTACAGCGACGCCCCGAAGCAGGCTCCACGCTATGCAGAGCCGCCTTTGGCGCTTAGCGGTGCGGCAGACCGCTACGATCATCGTGAAGACACCGACTATTACAGTCATGCAGGAGCTCTGTTCCGCCTGATGAATGACGAACAGAAGGCTCTGTTGATCAACAACATTGCCGGTGCCATGAAAGGGGTGACGGCTGATGTGGTTGATCGTCAGTTGCAACATTTCTACAAGGCAGATCCAGCTTACGGCGAGGGTATCGCCAAAGCCTTGGGCGTATCGCTCAAGTAAGTCTAAATAAGAAGCAGAACCGCCCTCATTAGGGCGGTTTTTGCGTTATTTCTACTGGTTTTCTCGGATATTCTTCACTTTTATGGCTGTTTCTAAGTGACCTGCAAGTCAGCTTGGTTCAAACTATCCACTTTCAAGCAGGGAGATTTAGGGCGATGCAAGGTCACCCGGACGTAATCGATTACCTCAACACGTTGCTGACGGGCGAACTGGCAGCACGCGACCAATATTTCATTCATTCGCGGATGTACGAAGACTGGGGCTTCACCAAGCTTTACGAGCGTATCAACCATGAAATGGAAGAAGAGGCGCAACACGCCGATGCGCTGATACGCCGCATTCTGATGCTCGAAGGCACACCGCGCATGCGTCCCGACGATCTCGATACCGGGACCACCGTGCCGGAGATGCTGGCCAGCGACCTGCGTCTGGAATACAAGGTCCGCGCCGCATTGTGCAAAGGCATCGAACTGTGCGAGCTGCACAAGGACTACGTCAGCCGCGATATTCTTCGTATCCAGTTGGCAGATACTGAAGAAGATCACACCTACTGGCTGGAGAAGCAGTTGGGTCTGATCAAATCCATCGGGTTGGAAAACTACCTGCAATCGCAGTTCTGATTGCGTTAGGTTTGGTTGCCTGTTCGCGAGCAAGCTCGCTCCTACGGGAGACGCAGCAATCCATAGAGGTAAAAAAGCCCCTGGCACAGTGAAGTACCAGGGGCTTTTTCATGGGCTTCAGGCGCGGTCGCGGGTCAGCAACGGCTTGAGGTAATGCCCAGTGTGGGATTGGGGCATTTCCGCAACCTGTTCCGGGGTGCCGACGGCAATGATCTGGCCGCCTTTGGAGCCGCCTTCCGGTCCCAGATCCACCAGCCAGTCGGCGGTCTTGATCACATCCAGGTTGTGCTCGATCACCACCACGGTGTTGCCGTGATCGCGCAGGCGGTGCAAGACATCCAGCAGTTGCTGGATATCCGCGAAGTGCAGGCCAGTGGTCGGCTCGTCGAGGATATACAGGGTCTTGCCGGTGTCGCGCTTGGACAGCTCACGGGACAGCTTGACCCGCTGGGCCTCGCCGCCGGACAAGGTGGTCGCCGACTGGCCAAGCTTGATGTAGGACAGGCCCACATCCATCAGGGTTTGCAGTTTGCGCGCCAGGGCCGGCACTGGGTCGAAGAACTCGCGAGCTTCCTCGATGGTCATTTCCAGTACTTCGTGGATGTTCTTGCCCTTGTACTTGATTTCCAGGGTTTCGCGGTTGTAACGCTTGCTCTTGCACACGTCGCAGGGCACGTAGATGTCCGGCAGGAAGTGCATTTCCACCTTGATCAGGCCATCACCCTGGCAGGCCTCGCAGCGACCGCCCTTGACGTTGAAGGAGAAGCGACCAGGGCCATAGCCTCGGGAGCGGGATTCCGGAACGCCGGAAAACAACTCGCGAATCGGGGTGAACAAGCCGGTGTAAGTCGCCGGGTTGGAGCGCGGAGTACGACCGATCGGGCTTTGATCGATGTCCACCACCTTATCCAGATGTTGCAGGCCATTGATGCTGTCGTGCGGTGCTGCTTCCAGAGTGGTAGCGCCGTTGAGCGCCGTGGCGCTCAGGGGAAACAGGGTGTTGTTGATCAGCGTCGACTTGCCCGAGCCGGACACCCCGGTCACGCAGGTCAGCAGGCCAATCGGGATTTCCAGGTCGACATTGCGCAGGTTGTTGCCGCGCGCGCCCTTGAGGGTCAGGGATAGCTTCTTGTTGCGCGGCGTGCGCTTGGCCGGCACCACGATCTTCACCCGGCCGGACAGGTACTTGCCGGTCAGGGAGTCCGGGTGCGCCATGACTTCTGCCGCTGTACCTTCGGCAACGATTTGGCCGCCATGCACGCCGGCGCCCGGGCCGATGTCCACCACGTAGTCGGCCAGGCGGATCGCATCTTCATCGTGTTCGACCACGATCACCGTGTTGCCGATATCCCGCAGGTGTTTCAGGGTGCCCAGCAGTCGGTCATTGTCCCGTTGGTGCAGACCAATGGACGGCTCGTCGAGGATGTACATCACCCCCACCAGGCCCGCACCGATCTGACTGGCCAGGCGGATACGCTGGGCCTCGCCGCCAGACAAGGTATCGGCGCTGCGATCCAGGGTCAGGTAGTCGAGCCCGACGTTGACCAGGAACTGCAGGCGCTCACGGATCTCCTTGAGGATCTTGTCGGCAATTTCGCCGCGTCGCCCGGTGAGCTTCAAGGTTCCGAAGTAGTCGGTAGCATCGCCAATGGGCAGGCTGGTGACCGCCGGCAGGGTTTTCTCGCCGACCCAGACATGCCGTGCCTCGCGACGCAGGCGCGTGCCGCGGCAATCCGGGCAGGGCTGGGTGCTGAGGAACTTGGCCAGCTCTTCACGCACGGTGGCCGATTCGGTTTCCCGGTAGCGGCGTTCCAGGTTCGGCACTATCCCTTCGAACGGGTGGGAGCGCTTGACGATGTCGCCCCGGTCATTGAGGTACTTGAAGTCGACATTCTGTGTGCCGCTGCCCTGCAGAATCACCTTCTGCTGATCCGCGGGCAGTTGGTTGAACGGCACCTCCAGGCTGAAACCGTAATGAGAGGCCAGCGAGCCGAGCATCTGGAAGTAATAGACGTTGCGCCGGTCCCAGCCGCGAATTGCCCCTTCGGCCAGGGTCAGTTCGCCATTGACCAGGCGCTTGATGTCGAAGAACTGCTTGACCCCCAGGCCATCGCAGGTCGGGCAGGCACCGGCCGGGTTGTTGAAGGAGAACAGCTTGGGTTCCAGCTCGCTGATGGCATGGCCGCAGATCGGGCAGGCAAAGCGCGCGGAGAAGATCATCTCTTCCCCGGGCTCATCGTCCATCGGGGCGACCAGGGCAATGCCGTCCGCCAGCTTCAGTGCGGTTTCAAAAGACTCCGCCAGGCGCTGCTGCAGATCGCCACGCACCTTGAAGCGGTCGACCACCACATCAATGGAGTGCTTCTTCTGTTTATCCAGCTTCGGCAACTCGTCCAGCTCGAACAGCTTGCCGTTGACCCGCGCCCGGACAAAACCCTGGGCCCGCAGCTCTTCGAAGACCGACAGGTGTTCACCCTTGCGCTCGCGAATCACCGGCGCCAACAGCATCAGCTTGCTGCCTTCGGGCTGGGCCAGCACCAGGTCGACCATCTGGCTGACGGTCTGGGCTTCCAGTGGGATGTCGTGATCGGGGCAGCGCGGAGTACCGACGCGTGCATAAAGCAGGCGCAGGTAGTCGTAGATTTCGGTGATGGTGCCGACGGTGGAGCGCGGGTTGTGGGAGGTGGATTTCTGCTCGATGGAAATCGCCGGCGACAGGCCTTCGATGGTGTCCACATCGGGCTTTTCCATCATCGACAGGAACTGTCGGGCATAGGCCGACAGCGACTCGACATAACGGCGCTGGCCTTCGGCATACAAAGTGTCGAAAGCCAGGGACGACTTGCCGGACCCAGACAGCCCGGTGATGACGATCAACTTGTCCCGTGGCAGGGTCAGGTCGATGTTCTTCAGGTTGTGGGTGCGGGCCCCACGAATCAGAATCTTGTCCAAAAGTGGCCTCGATCGGCGGGCGTAAAGGCAGGAGTATAAAACCAAATACTGGATGGATGCACACTATCGTGCGCGGCTTTTTCGGTTGCCGGTCAGGGCTGCGCGGCAAAGCTTCGCCATATACCCCCTCTACCGATCCGACTGGTAGAATCGCCGCCGGTTCACACGAGGTTTTTCCATGCACGATCCCCACAGCGAACGCATGAGCGGCAGCGAGACCCGCGCAGCAAGCGGCCTGGCCCTGGTGTTCGCCTTCCGTATGCTTGGCATGTTTATGGTACTGCCGGTCCTGGCAACCTATGGAATGGATCTCGCAGGAGCGACCCCGGCCCTGATCGGCCTGGCCATTGGCGCCTATGGCCTGACCCAGGCAGTTTTCCAGATTCCCTTCGGGATCATTTCCGATCGCATCGGGCGCCGCCCGGTTATCTACCTGGGCCTGATCGTGTTCGCGCTCGGCAGCGTGCTGGCGGCCAATGCCGATTCGATCTGGGGCGTGATCGCCGGCCGGATCCTGCAGGGCGCCGGGGCGATTTCCGCAGCAGTGATGGCGTTGCTCTCGGACCTGACCCGGGAGCAGCATCGGACCAAGGCCATGGCCATGATCGGCATGACCATCGGCGTCTCCTTTGCCGTCGCCATGGTGGTCGGCCCACTGCTGACCCGCAGCTTTGGCCTGTCCGGGCTGTTCCTGGCCACCGCTGGCATGGCCCTGGTGGGGATTCTGATCATCGCCTTCATGGTGCCGCGGGCCACCGGGCCCTTGCAGCACCGCGAATCCGGAGTGGCGCGTCAGGCGCTGATTCCCACCCTCAAGCATCCGGACCTGCTGCGCCTGGACCTGGGTATCTTCGTGTTGCACGCGATGCTGATGTCGAGCTTCGTTGCCTTGCCCCTGGCCCTGGTGGAAAAAGCCGGCCTGCCCAAAGACCAGCATTGGTGGGTGTACCTCACCGCACTGCTGATCTCCTTCTTCGCCATGATCCCGTTCATCATCTACGGCGAAAAGAAACGCAAAATGAAACGAGTTCTGTTGGGCGCGGTCAGTACGCTGCTGCTCACCGAGCTATTCTTCTGGGAGTTCGGCGACAGTTTGCGGGCGTTGGTCATCGGCACCGTGGTGTTCTTCACCGCATTCAACCTGCTGGAGGCCTCGCTGCCGTCGTTGATCAGCAAGGTGTCGCCGGCAGGCGGCAAGGGCACGGCGATGGGGGTCTACTCCACCAGCCAGTTCCTCGGTTCGGCACTGGGCGGCATCCTCGGCGGCTGGCTGTTCCAGCATGGCGGTTTGTCGGTTGTGTTCCTTGGAGGGGCAGGTCTGGCTGCACTCTGGCTGGCCTTTGCTGTTACCATGCGCGAGCCCCCGTATGTGACGAGCCTGCGCTTGCCGTTATCGCCCGAAGCGATCCGCGAAGCCGGCCTGGTCGAGCGCCTGAAGGCCGTTGTTGGGGTAACAGATGCCGTAGTGGTGGCCGAAGAAGCCGCCATTTACATCAAATTGGACACCGAATTATTGGATCGCACGACCCTCGAGCAGCTGGTCAATCCAGCGCCGTCGGCGCGCGAAGCCTAGGAGAACGTTATGGCCCGTGGGGTTAACAAAGTCATATTGGTCGGCACTTGCGGCCAGGATCCCGAAGTTCGCTACCTGCCCAACGGTAACGCCGTGACCAACCTGAGTCTGGCCACCAGCGAGCAGTGGACCGACAAGCAGACCGGTCAGAAGGTCGAGCGCACCGAGTGGCACCGTGTGTCGATGTTCGGCAAGGTCGCAGAGATCGCCGGCGAGTACCTGCGCAAAGGTTCGCAGGTCTACATCGAAGGCAAGCTGCAGACCCGCGAGTGGGAAAAAGACGGTATCAAGCGCTACACCACCGAGATCATCGTCGACATGCAGGGCACCATGCAGCTGCTGGGCGGCCGTCCACAGGGCGACCAGCAGGGCCAGGGCGGCATGTCCAACTCGGCACCGCGTCCTCAGCAGTCCCGTCCCGCGCCGCAACCGCAGCGTGAGTCGCGTCCGGCACCTCAGCAGGCCGCTCCGCAGCCAGCACCGGATTTCGACAGTTTCGATGACGATATTCCGTTCTGAGCCGCCGCTTTTCAGCGTTCAGCACCCATGAAAAAGGGGCCCGACAGGGCCCCTTTTTCATGCCTGGCCGATCAGGGCCAGGCTCATAGTTGCACCCGGCGCAAGCGCCCGCTCAGGGCCACTACCTGCTGATCCGCAGTGGGAATCGGCCGTCCGCTCAGGCCCATGCCTTCGCTCACCAGCACCGCGTCCCCGATGCAGCACAGGTTGGACGGTGTATCCAGGCCCTGGGCCAGTACTTGTACCGAGCGTTGCTGCAGATCGCAGCGCAGCAGGCGTCCGCTGAAGCGGGCGAAGCCGCCGTGCAGCACTTCGCCGGACCAGTCCGGTTGCAGCGGCTGCAACAGCCGGTCGCACAGTTCCAGCACCAGAATCCGCTCCTGCGGATCCAGTGCCAGTCCAGTGGGCAGTTGCAGTCCGCGAATCAGCACCTCGATCCTGCCGTTGGCGGGCCAGACCCGGATCACCTGGCCGGCCTTGTCGGCGAAGTCGATGCCCTTGCGCGCCGGATCACGGTGCAACTCACCGGAGAACAGGCTGATCAGTACGGCATCGGTCCGCGGTTCGTGAACCAGGGTCACGGGGACCGCTTCCTGGCCCTGATCCAGGTCGGGCAACTGCGCCAGCACCTGTTCGCCGTCCTCGGTGAACTCCACCAACTGGTTGGTATCGGGCTTGACCGCCAGCCAGCTTTGGCGCGAGGGGTGATAACACAGCGAGTTGAGGTTGCCGCGGCTGTGAAACAGCGGCTCGGGCGGGCGGTATTGCAGGTCCAGCAGCTTGGATCCGGCCACGTAGTCGGTCTGGCTGGCGAGGCAGAGCCCGCCGCCCAGGGCGATGTCCGACAGGCCCATGATTTCGTCGCGAAGCATGCGTGCCTGCATGTTCATCGAACGAAAACCCTGGGCCAGGACCTGCGGTGGCAGATAAGCGCCCGGCTGTTCCGGGTCCGGGCGCAGGCGACTGATGCGGCCACTGAATGGCTGGTCCGGCAGGCCTGAGCCGGCTTCCGCCAGCAGCAGGCTGCCATCGGCTTGCAGGCAGAGGCCGCGGGGGTTCAGCAAGCCTTCGGCGACCACGTTGCTGGGGCGCAGGTTTTCCTGCGCCTGGCCGGGGATGAGCAATGCAATTGGCATATGGATTCTCCCTCGCAATTAGAGCGACCCCATCACTGCAGCGGCTGCCAGGGTTCATGGGTGAACCAGCATTTGAGCAGGGCTCTCTGGCTGGCGGACATCGAGCGCACTACGGGCATGTACAAGGTCGTGCCGAGGTATTCCCGGGAGGTGCGTGCCAGGATCATCTGGCGTGATCCCCAGACGGCGTCCTGCTGATTGAGTGCGATGTAGCGGGACATGGCGGGGAAGGCCAGGTAGTGAAAACGCAGCACGTTCTTGTACACCTGGTCCCAGGTGACGGTGCTGCCCGGCGCGATCCCGAAATCGGTGATGGCGTATTTGCGCAGGTTGATGAAAAAACCGTTGGATTTCCCGTGCTCGACTGCGCAGGTCAAGGTGACAAATCCAGCCTGTGCTGCCGAGCCGGGCTTGAGGCTGACCTTGAAGCTCACGCTGGATTGGCCGGCCTTGACTGTTTGTCTGGGCTCGAACGCCAGGAAGTCCCAGAACTCGGGGTTTATGTAGGGGGCCTTATCACCCTTGTTGGAGGGGCCGGGAGTGATGATGATTACCGTGTCCTTGGTCACCGGTTGGCCCAGTTGACTCAAGCTCAAGGTGATCTCGAGGCCCTCGGGGTAATCCTCCAGATACAGATTGCGCTGATCGGACGTCAGGCGATAGGTCTGTTCGATGGCGTTGATATTGATCGGTATGGGCTCGGGGTCGGAGGGGTAGTAGCGCGTCTGCGGTGCCTTGATGGCAATGGGTTCCTGATCGGCCAACTGGCGTTGTGTGGGCGTCAGTGGCAGGTCAAGGATGCCGCCATATACGTAGTAGTCCGACAGCGGAGTCTTGAGCGGATCCAGGGTCGTCAGTGTCGTCGAGCCAAGGTTGATCGAGACATCGCCGAAGTTCGCATTGGGGCCGATGGGCGAGGTGTTGTCGGTTCGAACGCTGCGAAACGCCTGCTTGGGAATGATATTGAGCATGTCGATGCTCAACAGATTGTTCTCGAGCACACTCGCGTAGCCTGCGCTACGTGACGATGGATTGATGAGCTGGCGCCCGCCGGTGACGATCAGTGGTTCCCCGGCAAAGGCCGGAGCCAGGGTGCCGACCACGCGGCCAATGCTTGGGTTGGAGGTGTACTGGTGGGCGGCGTAGTCGGCGTCCAGTTGCGCCGTGGTCATTTTCGGGCACATCTCGAACATGACGAAGCGCACGACGATGCCGGTCGCGCCGGGGGCCTCGATGATCGAGCGCAGGAGCGGATTGTCCTTGTTGTAGCTGACGATCTGGTCGCGAGAGAAAGTGACCTGAAAACTGCCGCTGATACGGTTGGAACCCGGCGCATCCTGCTCCGGGTCGAGAATCCGGATGGCCACGTCATAACTGCTGCACACCGTATTGCCCTTGACCAGCAACTGCGGGGGCGTGCTGTTGCCGATCTGCAGGCCGCCGAGAAAAATCTGCGTGCTGATGGTGCCGGTGGGGTCCAGGTCGACCATCATAGGCCCGGTCACCGGTGGGGCGCCGGTGACCGGGTCCGCCGAGCCCAGCAGATAGAAAGGCTCGCCGACGAGGTCGCCCTGGGTGCTGATGTTGCCGGGCGTGCCCTGGGAGCTGATGGCAACGCTGTCCAGGGTGACGACATGCTGCCCGTAGTGGTTCCAGCCACCGGCGGTGTAGTAGGTGCCTGTCGGCGCATTGATCATTTCGGTCAGTTGCTCGTCGCTATAGACCTCGGCCTCGGGGTACAGGGTCGAGGTGGTCAGGTCGAATAGAGAGAGTGTTGCTTCGCTGTCCGGATTTGTCGGATCGCTGGGAATGGTGGGCGAGTTGTTGGGCAGGCTGACGTTGGTCTCGATCCCACCCCAGAAGTTCAGCCGCGGGCCGTTGAGAATACTCATGATTCACTCCTTGCCCTTGATGGATGGGCTGCTGGGGGATTGGGCGAACTTGAACAGGTAGGAAAAATCGGCCTTTTGCAGGCTGTTGATCGGCGTTGCCATGGAGTGGCAGTTGGTGCAGCTGCTGTTGGGCTGGATGTAGCTTTCCATGGTCACGTTGGCCGACAGTTCAGGGGTCGTCTGGCCCATGGGCGCGCCAGGGTTGGGCGTGGTACTCCATTGGGTGGTGATCAACTGGTAGTACTTGAATACGGATGCCTGAACCTGCGGCAGCGCCTGGTACTCGCTGTTGAGCTTGGTCGTGGCGTCGGTCAACGGGGTAAAACGGTCCAGTGGGTTGGGGGTGGTGAAACTCATCCCCGGCTTCGGCGTGCAGATCATGTGGCCATTGTGCAGGGTCCAGTTGCAGGGGCTCTGATTGACCTTGTCGGCAGGCGCCTTGGCATCGAAGTAGGAATACGCGATGCCTTTCTGCGGCTCATTGACCCACTGGTTTCCCTGCTTGACCTTGGGCGGCACATTGTCGACCTGCTCGAAGGTCGACCAGATCCACTGTGGAAACCCCTCGACCTTGTTGATGATGTGCAGCCCCACCAGGCCTAGCGTCGCTTGAGCCGTGCCGTTGGCCACGCCTTGTGCATCGAATGTGGTGATCTGTGCCTGCATGTGCAGGTAGCGGCTGGGGTCATCCTTGGCGGTGAGTATCCGCCAGCTGGATTTGATCTCGTTGGTCGCGTTGGGGAAGTTGATGTTGCTGGCCTTGGCCACGACATCAGCGTTGTAGAACTGGTTGTTGACGATGTAGTCGTAGGAGGCCTGGTTGGCGGCAATCTGGTAATAGGTCGGATTGCCGTTCTGGTCGATCAGCCAACCGCCCACGGCCTGGCTGTCGTTGGCCGTTGCGGTGTTCTTGCGCCCGGCGATATTGATCAGCTTGAGGACCCTGGCCATAGGTGCCGAATTCCATGGACCGGGGTCCTGCCCTTGAGGCAGGAAGACCTCATTCACGCCCTTGTAGCTCTGCCACACGGTATCGCCAGGACTGCCCAGGGGTTTGCTGCAATCGGCGACTCCGCGTTGGCCGGTCTTGGCCGGCCAGTTCAGGTTGATGAACACCTGCCAGCTGTATTGATCGAAAGCCTGCTGCGATGCATTGGCGGCAGGTACCACGGCATTGGGCGGGCAAGAGGTCTGCTGCTGCGGCGCGCTGGGCTGCAGGGCGCAGGCTTGTTGGCTGCCCAGGCCAAGCAGCAGCAGGGTGGTGAAACGGCTCCAATGGTTCATGACGCGGCTCCTGTCACTGCGGGGTGGGCGAGAGTTGGTTCCACTGCGGCCGGGCACCGTTTTTCAACGATGGCGGCGGATTGAACAGTTGGCAGTCCGGTGGGTTGACCGGGCACATCTTCGCCACCTGGTCCCAGGTCTTGGCCGGGTCCGGCTTCTCGTTGCGCCAGTTGCGATAGTTCTGGCTGACGATCGGTGCGTTGGCGACGCTGACATCGCCGGAGAAGTAGAACGACTGCGGATGCTGATAGGGCGCCAGGCCCGCCCCGTCGCTGGTGGCCTGCTTGTAGAAGGCGTAGCCGAACAGAATCGGGCTCGGCTTGACCGGAATCTCCAGGGCGTAGGCCTGCACGCTGCCGTCCAGGTGCTGGCTGCGGGCGGCGCTGTAGGGCAGGTGCTTGATGAAGTCGCGGCGTGGCGGGTGGTTCATCGGCGAGAACATGCAGCAGGCCGGCATGTCCTTGGGCCGGTCCTCGGGGTAAGTGAGGAAGTAGGCCTTGTTGCCCAGGGAGACGAAGGAGCAGGTGTAGTTGTTGTTCTTGATCGGGAAGATCGGCAGGCAGTACTTCTCGTAATGCTCCATCATCGCCCCGGAACCGTCGCCGTCGGCCGGCACGTAGTCATTGTCGTAGTAGCTGGTGCCCTGGGACACGGTGTAGTCGGCAGGCTTCAGGGTGCTGGGCGGGCTGCTGTAGGGCGGCGGGTTGTTCTTGTAGTTGGCGGTGACCCGGTACATGGTCCAGTCGCTGACCCAGGTCGCCGGGTAGAGCGGATCGGCCGGATCGCCCGGGTGACGCTTGGCGATGCAATTGTTGGTCTTGGCGTCGCAGCCCTTGTCGTTGTGCACGCCCATGTTGAAGTAGACGTTATCGGGGTATTCCTGGGCCCAGGATGCCTGGCTGGCGCACAGCAGGGTGGCGGCCAGCAGCAGGCGCTTGAGTGGATTGGTGTTCATCTGACTCTCCTTTGCAAAGCCGGGCGACTCGGGTCGCCCGGTGTTCCAGTGCCTGAGTGTTGCGGCTCAACCTGGCTGATAGTCGTTGAGGTCGAGAGGGGTCGGTGGGTAGCCGGTGCTCACCAGGTCCTTGGCCCAGATCTCCAGCACCTGGCGCCGGCTCTGGGGCAGGTCCCGGGTGATGGGCATGGCCAGGGTGCTGGCCTCCTGGTACTCCTTGCTGATCAGGGTGATGAACTGCTCGATCGCGCCCTCGATGCGTTGCAGGGAGTTGAGCGGCATGTACTTGTTCATGATCGGGTAGAGGTAATAGAAGGGCTGGAGGATTCGCGGAAAGATGAACTCTTTCCAGATCCGCACATTGGCGTCGTCGAACTGGTACACCCGGTTCCAGCAGTCGACGAAGTCCTTGAGCATCTGCGGCTCTTGCGGCAGCACCCGCAACGGCGAGAGGAAGTCGGTGAAGGCGTCGGTGTAGGAGAAGCTGAACGGAATGCCCGCCGGATCGTCCTGAATGAAAAAGCGCAGGGTGGGGAAGCCTGGCGCCACGGCTTGCACCGTCAATTGGGCAATGCCATCGGCATTGGTCGTGATGCGGGTCAGGCTGTAGTTCACGCTGGCGCCCAGGCCGGCGTCATTGTCCAGTGTCCCGGTCATCGGTTGCGGCTTGTCGAACTTCAGGCAGGGCCTCAGATCGACAGCGGCCGGTGTTTTCAGGAACTCCTGATAGGTGATGGCGTTGCCGACCGGCTCATCGCACGCGGCAGCCTTGACGATCATGGCGCTCAGGCTTCTGCCGCTGCCCTCCCTGAGCAGGCTTGGATGCTGCGAGGCATCGTTGAACTGGGGCATGCCCGGCTGGTTTTTCACTCGCGCATCGGGATAGTCGGTGATCAGCACGAAATCCGCCGGGTTGCTGAACGCCAGGTAGTAGTTGCTGGTGGTCAGCATGAAGGCATTGTTGTACTCGGCGACCCACAAGGTGGTGCCGGCCGGTGCCGGTTGGCCGTTGTTCTGCACCATGATGTTCAGCGTCCGGCGGTCACCGACGTCGATGAAGCTGCCGCTCTCGATCACTTCCGCGGTCCACATCTGCTGTTGGGCGGCGATGGTGTCGGTACCCTTGAGCCGCAGCGCCAGGTTGCCGTTTTTCAGCAGGGCCTGGGCGCTGGCATCCAGGGGCAGGTCCAACAGGCCGGAGCGCTTGTCGAAAGCCGATTGCTGATACTGGTCGAAATTGATGCTGGTCAGGGGTTCGAAGTTGCCGCCCTGCTGGACCCCCAGCTCGTAGTCGCCGACGTGGAACTTGGCGGCGACCGGAATAGCATTGTTGCGGCCATCGAGATCGGGGATGGCCGGGCCGTCATGGACGGCCGGGTAGATCGGAAAGGTATTGCCCAGGTCCAGCGACAGCGTACTGCCGTTGAGCTGGGCACTGAGCACGCCCAGATTGACCCGCTGGTCTTTTTTGTGGATCACCGTATCGCCCGGAACCTTCTTGTAGAAGGGCACCTGATCCTTGGGCGCCAGGCGCTGGCCGCCCGGTGCGGTGGGGAACTCGTTGGCGAACCACAGGCCCAGGGTGCCTGCAGTGCGGCTGTAGGCGGGGTTGAAGAAGGTTTCGGTCGGATTGTCCAGGCCCATTTGATAGAGCATCTGCAGCCTGGACATGTCCCAGGGCGCCTTGGAGTGGCTGTTGGCGATCTTGAAGTCGTTGAACAGGCCGTTCTGGTCATAGACCGTCAGGTAGGTGGTGAACCTGATCATCAGTCCCTGGGCGTTCTGGCTGAGCATTTCGTCCTGCAGGTTTTTCAGCAGTTTTGAGTCACCGATGACCCATTCCAGCTGGTCCTTGGGAAAGCAGGTCTGCCAGGTGGCCGTGACGTAGACCAGGCCGCCAAAGGCGCCCCAGTTGAAGTCGAGAAAGCGGTTGAGCATGCGGTACGTGTGTTTCAGGGTCAGGCCACAGGTGGCGTCGCCGAGTACCAGCTTGTCGAAGTACAGGGCGGTGAAGGTGTTCTGCCAGGGGCTGATGTCGACGAAGCGTGCGGCGGTCGGGCTCGGGTTACCGAAGGAATTGCCCAGCAGTTGGTAGGACTTGTTGATCAGCGGGTCGCTGTCGATGTAGCTGTCGACCTTGGATTCCCCGCCGATGATCACCGAGCGCAACTGCTGGTAGTCCACGGTGCCGCAGGCGTTGTCGCCGAACAGATCCCACTCGGCGGGAATCATCGGGTAGCTGTCGGGGTCGCCGTTGGTGGGCACCTGCAGCACGTAGTCCGGAACGTCCTTATAGGCCAGCGGAGTGATGCCCCAGGGCATCAGGGTTTGCGGGGCATTCTTGTCATTGATCCCGTACTGGCTCAGGAAGCGCCAGTTCATCTGCATCTTCACCGCGTCGTACAGCGGCAGTACATCGTTGTTGTTGAAGGTCGGCGGGTTCCAGAACATGAAACCGTTGAGGTAGATCCGGGGAAAGTTCAAGACGCTCATGGTGGCTCTCCTTAGCGTTTCCACTGGGCGCGTTTGAGCGACCAGACGTAGTCCAGTTTTTGATAACCGACGAAGTCTTTGTCCGGCAGTACGCTGGTGGGGTAGAGGATTCCGCCTGTGTGATCGATGTTGAACGAGAAGAAGCTGTTCTTCTTCGTCGAATAGGCCGCAGTGCTATGGCAAGCCAGGCACGAAGAACTGCCCTGGAAGGCCGATTCCAGCTGGGAGTTGGCCAGCAGCTTGGGTTCGGCCCGGTGCTGGTCGTACTGCACGCCGATCAGTTCGTACTGGGCCAGGTTCGAATACTGCTGCTGGAAGCTGTTGTTCACCGGTTTGGCGGCATCGGTGGGCCCGGTGATGTTGGTCATCGGCTTGGGTGGGGTGTCGTTGGTGACGGTGTACTTGGGATTGTTGCGATTCTCGAAGGTGGTCCAGACCCAGTCCGGGGTCAGCTTGTTGATCACATGCATGCCGCTCAGGGCGGCGTAGCCCACCTGATACTGGCCGGTGCTGTCCACGTAGTAGGCCTGGGAGATGTAGTAGCCATCTTCTGTCAGCACGGTCTTGAAGCCCTGGTCGGTGCCGATCCAGAACCAGGAAGTCTTCAGCTCCCAGGCAGTGGCCGGGAAGTCCAGGTTGCTGGTCAGCTTGGCAAGGCCATCGCGGTTATAGACCTTGTTGGCCACGATGTAGTTGAAGGTGTCCTTGCCCATCAACAGGTGGAAGCGCACCAGTTGCTCGTGCTTCGACGGCGGAACCGGGGCGCCGCTGCGCATTTTCAAGGCCAGGCCATCGACCTGCTGAACACCGTTCTGCGGGCTGCCGGCGGTGTCGTTGCCCAGAAACTGGAACAGCCCCTTGGGGTCCATGCCCTGCTTTTGCGCCAGCGCCGGCACCTCGCTCGGCAGATTCTCGCGTTCGGAGTAAGGCAGGGGCTCGGCCCCCTTCAACAGGTAGACCTGATCGGAGGGCTTGAAGGTCTCCCAGACCCGGAGCCCGCCGTTGCTGCCATCGGCCTGGTTGAGGCAGACGAACCAGTTCCAGGCCATGGTTTCCGGGCTCTGTTCGAAGGTGCTCAGGGTGCCGCTCCGATCACCGTTGAACGTGAGGAAGTTGCCGCAGTTGAACGCGCTGGGGGTCTGGGCCTGAGCAAGGCCGCTCAACACACTCAGCACGACTATAGGGATGGTTCGCCGCATGGAATCTCCTTGGCCTGAGCCGTATCGTCATTGGGGCGCCCTAGGAAATGCTCTAGGAGCAGGTGCTTTACCGCAGTGGCCGGCAGGTGCTCCGGCAGTGGTAAATCGCAATCGGTGATCAGCAGGGGCCCGACCTCGGCGTTACTCGGCAAGCGTCCGTGGCTGCCGCGAATCAGTGAGGTGTCCAGGGGAATCAGGTCCATGTAGTAGCGAAAGCCGAGCTTCTTCTGCAGCAGGCGCCGCGCTACCCGTAGTTTGGGAAAGCGGATCGCCGGGTCGATGAACAGCTCCAGTGGGTCGTAGCCGGGCTTGCGGTGGATATCCACGGTGCGGGCGAAGTCCGGGGCCAGGCGATCGTCGAACCAGTAGTAGTAATCGAACCAGAAGCCCGCGGCGGCCACCGCCACCAGCTCGCCGCTGCGCGGGTGATCCAGTTGCCTGGCCCGTTGCTCGGCCTTGTCCAGCACCTGCTCGATGCCGGGCTGGCGCTGCAACAGCGCCTTGACCCGGGCGATGTCCTTGGGCTCGCGCACATAGACGTGGGCGATCTGGTGGTCGACCACGGCAAAGGCCGCGCTGGCGCCGGGATCGAGCAACTCCCAGCTCAGGGAGCGGCGAACTTGCAGCAGGCCCTGCTCACGCAGCACGCGGTTGATGGAGATCGACTGCTGTACCGCTTCGATGCCGTATTCGGAAACCAGCATCACTGCCGCACCCTGCTGCCGGGCAAAATCCAGCAGGCGCCCGACTTCATGATCGATGGCCCGCACCTCGTCGCTGATGGACGGATGCTCGGGGCCCAGGCGCTGCAGGCTGTAGTCCAGGTGTGGCAGGTAGATCAGTTGCAGGTGCGGCCGGTTGATCTGGAACTCGGCGATGGCGCAGTCGACGATCCAGCGGCTGGAGGCAATCCCCGCCGCCGGGCCCCAGAAGCCCGGAAAGGGAAACTCGCCGATCTGCTGTTCAATGCGCTCGTGCAGTCCGGGCGGTGACGAATAGAGGCCGAAAATTTTGCGCCCGTCAGCGGGGTAATGCGGCCGCGGAGTGATGGCCGCGTCCACCTGGGCATGCATGTTGAACCACCAGAACAGCTGGCTGCAGCGCAGGTCGGGGATCTGCCGCTGCAGGGTCTGCCAGATCTTCTCACCCTGGATCAGCCCATTGGGCTGCAGCCAGAAACGCACTTCGGCCTGATCGCGAAAATACCAGCCGTTGCCGACAATGCCGTGTTCCGAAGGTGGCAAGCCGGTGAGGATCGAGGCCTGCACCGTCGAGGTCACGGCCGGGAACACCGGTTGCAGTCTGGCCATCCGTGCCCGTTGCAGCAGGGCGTTGATGCGCGGGGTGGCCGGGCCCAGCAGGCTCGGGGTCAGGCCCACCACATTGATCAGCAGCAAGGGTTGGCGCAGGGTTTCAGAGGGCATGGGCGGGGGCCTCCATGAGCGACACTTGCCCGTGCAGCAAGTGCCGTTGGCGCAGCTGTGCCTCGACCCATTGCAGTTCCGCGGCGATGCCGTGGAGCAGGGCCTGCTCGGTGTCCGGGCGCAAGGCGCCGGGCAGCACGTTCCAACTGTAGGTTTCGACCTCCAGTACCGGCTGGAACTGCGGGTGGGCGGCTAGAAAGTCGAAGGTGCGCAGCAGCGCCTGCTGGCTGCCATGGAGCTCCGGCAGCAGGAACTGCTCGCTGAATAGGGGCACATGGAAGTGGATCCGCAGCTCGGGACAGTGCCCCTGTTGCGGCTGCGCCGCTTGCAGCGCCTTGGGCAGGTCGGCCCAGGCCAGCAGTTGTCCCGCGCGGTCCCGGGCCTTGACCTGATGCAGGTAGGTGGCTTCGACAAAGCTGCCCAGGGCCTGCAGTACCTGCTGGCGGCGTTGCGAATCGGCCTCGGGCAAGTGGCAGATCAGCGCATTGGACAACTGGATCTTGCCCACCGGTATGCGCGCTTGCAGCAAGCGTTGCAGCGATTGATAGCAGTCTTCGAAGACCACCGCCTGGTGGCAGACGTCGAAACACAGCGCCAGGTACTGATGGTGTGGGTCGCAGGTTTTCCAGCGTTGAAAGAAAGCGATGGCCTGATCGGTGTTTTCCAGGACGCAGTCCGGCTCCATTTCCAGGCACAGGAGAATCTTCTTGCCGCTGCGCCGATGCAGGCTGGCCAGCCCGGCGGTCAACTGCAACAGCTGAGCCTCGGCCTGTTGTTGCTGGGCCGCGTCCCAATGTGCGGCATACCCCAGGGGTACGCTGGAAATCACCCCCTGGGGACAGTCCAGGGGCAGGGCAGCCGCCAGCAGTTCTGCCAGTTGCAGGCTGTATTCCAGGCGCTGCGGTTCGGCCCAGGTCGGCCGGTAGACCTCGGCCTTGACCGCGCCCTGATGGAATTG
Source organism: Pseudomonas sp. TKO26 (assembly GCF_003225665.1). Classification (NCBI taxonomy): domain Bacteria; kingdom Pseudomonadati; phylum Pseudomonadota; class Gammaproteobacteria; order Pseudomonadales; family Pseudomonadaceae; genus Pseudomonas; species Pseudomonas sp. TKO26. The sequence goes on along the minus strand of NZ_QKLN01000038.1, from coordinate 160,537 downwards.
GCCATAAGGAAAGCCGTTGAGGGAGGTCAGGCGCAGCCCGCAGTCGTGGAGCAAGCCGAGGAACGCCTCGCGCGCCGCGGGCTGTTGCAATTCGTTGGCCGCCTGGGCACTGATCCACAGACCGCTGTCCTGCACCGCCAGTCCGCGCTGGCGGCGCACGCCCTGGAAGTGCTGCTGGATCGACGCCCGCAGGTCGGCCAGGTTCCGGGCCGGGTGCACGTTGCTGCAGTAGCCGACCTGCGCGGCGTTCCAACCGGCCTCGGCGCTCATTTGATCACCGGTTCCTGGCCGCGCAGGGCCGAATTGTCCTGCCACTGGCGGCGTTGATCGATGGGCAGCGGGCTGCTCACCAGCTGTTTGTCCAGTTGCCCGCTCTGGGCGAAGAAATCCACCGGGTTGTGGAACAGCACCTGTTCCACCTGGGCCTCGCTGAACCCGGCGGCGAGCATGGCCTGGCCGGTCTTGGGCACCTTGAGCGGATCGCTGATGCCCCAGTCGGCGGCACTGTTGACCACCATTTTCTCGGTGCCGTACTGCTGCAGCAGGGCCACCATGCGCTGCTCCGACATCTTGGTATTGGGGTAGATCGAGTGCCCGCGCCAGCAGTCGCTGTCCAGCACCAGGGGCAGGGTCAGTTCATTGAGGTGATCGATGATCACCAGGTGCTCGGCGATGCCCACTTCGCGGATCACCGCCAGGGTGCGCTTGGTGCCGCCGATCTTGTCCCGGTGCGGGGTGTGCACCAGTACCGGCAGGTTGAACTGCTTGGCCAGTTCCAGCTGCGCGGCGAGAAAACGGTCTTCCTCGGGGGTGATGTCGTCGTAGCCGATCTCGCCGACGGCCACCACGCCGTCCTTGACCAGGTAGCGCGGGAGGATCTCCAGCACCTCGTTGGCCACCGACAGGTCATTGGCTTCCTTGGGGTTCAGGCCAATGGTGCAGAAATGGTGAATGCCGAACATGCTGGCGCGAAAGCGCTCCCAGCCCAGCAGGGTATCGAAGTAATCGATGAAGCTGCCGACGCTGGTGCGCGCCTGGCCTTGCCAGAAGGCCGGTTCGATCACCCCGGTGATGCCGGCGGCGGCCATGTTCTGATAGTCGTCGGTGGTGCGGCTGACCATATGGATGTGCGGGTCAAAGTACTTCGGCATGGTGAGTCCCTGATGCAGTGGTGAAAAATCAGTGAGGGGCGGCCCGGGTGTTTCAGGCGCCGGGCGGCAAGTGTTCGAGCCAATGCGCGGGCAGTCGGCGCTGCTGGCACAAGCCGCGCAGGCGCTGGCACTGGGCCTGGCTCAGGAGTTCGAAGGCGATGGCCTGGGGCAAGGCGTCGCTGACGCTGCGAAATGCAGCCAACTGCTCTTCCATGTGCTCCAGGGCCAATTGGTTGAGGTCGACGCTGCGGCGCTGGGCCAGGCCGACGATGCGCCCGGTGTCCAGGCCCATGCCCAGGGTCTTGAGCACCAGCTGGTGGAAGGCCCGATCAGGGTAGTGGTGGGCGGGGAAGGGGTTGTCCAGGGCGATGGCGGCGAACACCTCGCGGTTGTTGGTGCGCCCGGCCTGCAGTGCCAGGTCGAGGCTGCGGCCTTGGCTGTCCAGGTCATCGAGGACCTTGAGCAGCACGCTTTTTTCCTGGTCGTCACCCCAGAGAAACAGTTGGCGCAGCAGAGCCAGTTGATCGCTGCCGGCCTGGTGTTCCAGCAACTGCGCCAGGAGCAGGGCCCGGGCCAGCTGAATGCGCTCGGTGTCCGGGCCGGTGAGCGGCGCCGGCTGGCCAAGCCGCCGTTTGCACTGGCTGCTGAGCAGCACCAGGGTGTCGGCCGAGGGCTGCCGCGCCAGTTGTTCCAGGGCCTCGTGCCACCAGCGCCGGCTCGGGTCGTCGAGCTGCTGCTCGAGTTGCCGGCGGCGTTCGGCAAAGGCGGCATGGCGCAGGGTGAGCGCAGGCGAGAGCGGGGAAACGACGTCCAGGGTCATGTCGGCTTGATCCAGCGTTGAAGGTGGGGAAGCAGGAAGAACACCAGTACGCACAACAGGCTGCCCAGGGGCTGATTGGCCAGGGCCAGCACCAGGGCATCGAACAGTGGCAGGGCCGCCAGGCCCGCACCGATGAAGGCGCGGATCTGCCGCTGCCGCGGGTTGGCCAGGTGGCGCCGGTAGTGCCAGCCCAGCCAGCCGAGCCACAGCAGCAGGACCAGCCAGAACACCCCGTTTTTGGCGTAGAAGGCCAGCACCAGCGGGCTGAGCATCAGCAGCAGCGGCAGGCGGCTGAGCAACTGGTTGCGGTGCTCCAGCCGGGCCAGGTAGGTCAGGCCGGCGATGTAGGTGCCCAGCAAGGCGGCGCACAGCCACAGCGGTTGCGGTGGCAGCGCCAGGCAGGCGGCGGCGGTCAGGTACAGGGCCGAGCGGCAGCCGCCCATCAGCCAGACGCTGTGGGGATAGTTCTTGTGCAGCAGGTTGTAGGCGAGGATGAACAGCAGCAGCAATCCGGCACTGGCCAGCAGCCAGTGGGGCTGGGCGATCAGCTGGCTCAGGCCCAGCACCGACAGAGCGGCCAGCAGCAACAGGGCGGCGGTCGCCAGGCTGACCTGGGTGCGACTGACCAGGCCGAGAACAATCGGTCGCGGGTTCTGATGCCGCAGGTCCCAGTCGGCATCCAGCAGGTCGTTGAGCAGCATGCCGGCCAGGTACAGCGCCGAGAGCGCCACCAGCAGCAGGGTCCAGACCAGCGGTGAAGGCGGCGCCTGGGTGGTGGCGCTGCTGGCCAGCAGGGCGGCGGCCAGGGCGTTGGTCCACACCGTCGGCAGGTTGGAGACGCGGCCCAGGGTCAGCCAGGTGGTCAACGAGGAATGGCTCATCGGGCGCAGTCCTCGCTCCAGGCGACGTCCGGGCCGCCGAAACTGGCCAGGCGCAACAGTGCCTGTTCCATCAGTGGCAGGTCGATGTGATGCACATCGATGGAGTGCCCGAGGCGGTTGAGCATCGGGATCGACAGCTGGCCGCCCAGATGTTGGCGGAACTCTTCCAGGCCGATCAGCACCAGGGAGCGGCCCTGGGCATCCTTCAGGCCGAGCTCCGGTGGACACAGGTTGAAGCCGAGCTGCTCCAGCAGTTGCAGCAGGCGTTGGGTTTCGGTGTCGCTCAGCAGGCCGCAGGCATTGGCATAGAGGGCGTCCAGGGCCATGCCCACCGCCACTGCCTCGCCATGGCGCAGGCGATGCCGGCTGAGGTTCTCCAGCTTGTGCGCTGCCCAGTGTCCGTAGTCCAGGGGCCGGCCGTTGCCCCGCTCGAAGGGATCGCCGGCGCCGGTGATATGTCCCAGGTGCAGTTCGGCGCAGCGGCGGATGGCGTAGCGGCTGGCGCTGTGTTCGAAGGTGGCCAGGGCCTGGGCTTGCTGCTCCATCCATTGGAAGAACGCGGCGTCCTTGATCACCGCCACCTTCACCGCTTCGGCCAGCCCGGCGATCTGGTCCCGGGGCGACAGGCTGAGCAGCCACTGGAAGTCGTTGATCACCGCTGTGGCCGGGTAGAAGGCCCCCAGCAGGTTCTTCTGGGCAAAGGCATTGATGCCGTTCTTGACCCCGATGCCAGCGTCGTTCTGCGCCAGTACCGTGGTCGGGATGCGGATCAGGCGCATGCCCCGATGGAAGGTGGCGCAGGCGTAGCCCACGGCGTCCAGCAGCGCACCGCCGCCCAGGGCCAGCACATAGCAGTGGCGGTCCAGGCCGTGTTCGAGCATCTGTGCGTACAGCTGCTGCAAGACTTCGGGGGTCTTGCTCAGCTCGCCTGCCGGCACCGGGATCGGCGCGGCCTGCAGGTGCAGGTCGGCGGCATGGGCAGTGAAGTAGGCGTCGATCTGTTGCGGCAACTGCGGGGAGCACAGCAGCAGGTGTTCATCGACGAACACCAGCACTGTGGTGCGCCCCGCCCGTGGTTGGGCCAGTTGCTGGTGCAGGCAGGGGTTGTCGACCTGGAAGACGTGATCGGTGAACAGCACCGGGTAGTGGTAGCTCACCTCAAAGCGGCCTTCCAGGGCCTGTGCCTGATCGCTCCGTGCCGGGGCCTCGCGTGGCTTGAGCAGGCTGCGTGCGCCGAGGAACAGCCCCGGCAGGACCATGCTGGCGAGAATGGTTGCCAGCAAGGCGTGCTGTTCCACCAGCAGGCTGCCGATGGCCGCGTAGGCCAGGGCCAGTCCGGCATTGGCCAGGGTGGTCACCAGCAGGAACTGGCGCAGTGGATAGCGCTGCATGCCGGCGGCCAGCACCGAGGTTTCCGCCAGCACCGGCACGCCACGCAGGCAGACCAGCGACAGGGTGCTGAGGCGATAGGCCAGTTGTCCGGGTTGCCAGCTTCTCAGTCCCAGCCAGGTGGACAGCAGGCGAAAGTAGCCGGCCCCCAGCCAGTAGCCCAGGGCGGCCCCCAGGCACAGACCGATGAAGATCACCAGATAGCCGCCGATGGCGCCCAGGGCCGCCACGGCCAGCAGCGCGACCAGGCTCGAAGGCACCGGCAACAGCACATCCAGCGCCAGCAGGGCGATCAACAGCAAGGCCAGGCTGGTGCGTTGCACGGGATCGGTCGGGAGGAAGCCGCCGAGCTGATTCAGCAGTTGCTGGATCTGCTCTTCGAACAGCAGGAAGCTGGCGACCACCAGGGTCGAAAACAGCAATAAGGAAAGCCAGTAGTTTTCCGCCGTACCCTTCAGTGAGAAAGCACGAGGCAATGAGCTGCGCTTCATCAAGCATCCCTCTTGATTGATATGACTAATTCCGTGTCAGTGTCAGCTGGGTCAGGCAGGGAGGGTGTCCGGTTATTAAAATCCTCAGCGGTTCTTATTGGTCTTCTGGCGGCTGAAGCACACTTCAGTGGCGAGTAGCTATCAACTTAGTCAAGGCCGACGGATTTGCAAGCAGGCTCAATGAAGTGGCCTGCAAGGAAAATATATGGCGCGTTGAGAAAGTCTGGGCGAGATGAGAAAACAGCCCGAAAGACCGGCAGCTACGGGGAGGGGGGCAAGCCGTTTCCTCAGTAAATACGGGGCGCAGTGGCGATGCTATGTTCCTGTTGGCTATTTGGTTTATTTCTTTTTGTTATATGCGGTTCAAGTAACTAGTGGAAGTAAGTGGGGATGTTGTTATGCAGTTGTAATGGGACGAAAGTGCAAGATTAACAGGCGTGTTCGGTATTTGAGATAATGCGCGGGTTAATTGGTTTTATTAGTCAGCTATTGAGTAGTCGGCTTGTTAGTGGTGTTGGTTATTGGGCTTTTTATGGGGAGTTTGAGGGCGGGGCGCTGCAACTAGAAATTATTTAAAAGTTAACTGGAATCATTCGTAATTGTTGGCGGCTGTTGCACTTGCTGCATCATGCCGTGAGTGATTGCGGTGGGGAGCGCCCACCGCAAGGCCGAAGGGGCTTCAAGCCGTCCGTTACGCCGCCAGAAACTCTTCAGTGGACAACACGCTGGCGTAGGCAAAGGCCAGGGCCGCCATCACCGCGCTCTGCACTTGCGCCGCCGGCACGCGCTGACCATTGAACTCCAGGTCGAGGGTGGCGCAGGCGTCATGGATCACCTTCACCGGGTAACCCAGGTCGGCTGCGGCACGGGTGGTGCCTTCCACGCACATGTGGCTCATGTTGCCGATGATCACCAGTTCCTCAATGCCCTGCTGCTTGAGGATCGACTGCAGTTCGGTGTCACGGAATGAATTGACGAAGTGCTTGAGCACCACCGGCTCGTCGCCCTGGTTCAGCACCTTGGGGTGCAGGCGTGCGCCCTCGGAACCCGGCGTGAAGAACGGCGCGCTGTCGGAGGTGAATTCATGGCGGACATGCACCACCGGATCGCCGTTGCGGCGAAAGGCCTGGATCAGCCTCGCGGCGTTGTCCGCCGCCGCGTCGACTCCGACCAGCGGCCACTTGCCGCCGGCGAAGTAGTCGTTCTGGATATCGATTACGATGAGCGCCTGTTTGGCCATGGGTGTTGCCTCCAAGTGAGTGTTTGCTGTGGGGCCCAGTATCGGCACCCGCTGTCCATTGGAGGATTGGCCGCAACGACATTAACGGGGGGAAAACTGACAGTGGGTATTCAAGGTACGGTCGTCGAGCTTGGCGTACTGCTGTATCCCGGGGTGCAGATGGCCGCGGTGCACGGCCTGAGCGACCTGTTCGAGGTGGCCAACCGGATCGCCGCTGAGCAGCCGCAGGCCGCGCTGCCGCGCTTGCGCGTGAGCCATTGGCAGGGAGACGACCTGCATGCGCCGAGGCGGGTCCATGACAGCCTGCCGGGGCCGGACGACGGCTTGCAGGCGGTGGTGATACCCCCGTCGCTGGCGGGGTTTTCCGCCAGTCAGGCGTCTGCCGCCCTGGTGACCTGGCTACGCCAGCAGCATGCCGCCGGCGCCACCCTCGGCGGTGTCTGCGTGGGTTCGATCCTGCTGGCTGAAAGCGGCCTGCTCGACGGCCGCAGCGCGACCACCCACTGGACCTCGGCCCGGGCTTTTGCCGCGCGTTATCCCCAGGTGCGGCTGGAGGCCGACCAGCCCATCGTCGATGACGGCGACCTGATTACCACCGCCGGATTGATGGCCTGGGCCGAACTGGGGCTGCGCCTGGTGGACCGCATGCTGGGGCCGAGCATTGCCAGCGCCACCGCGCGCTTTCTGGTGATGGAGCACAGCGCCAGCGCCAGCCAGTGCGGGAGCAATTTCGCGCCGATCCTCAACCATGGCGACAGCGCGATCCTCAAGTTGCAGCACTGGTTGCAGGCCAATGGCGCAGTGGATGTGTCGCTGCCGGTGATGGCGCAACAGGCGGGGCTGGAAGAGCGCACCCTGTTGCGGCGGTTCCGCGCGGCCACCGGCCTCAAGCCGACTCAGTACTGCCAGCACCTGCGGGTGGGCAAGGCCCGGGAGCTGCTTGAATTCACCAAGGGCACCATCGATCACATTGCCTGGACCGTGGGTTATCAGGACCCGGCAACCTTCCGCAGCCTGTTCAGGAAAATCACCGGTCTGGCGCCCAGCGAATACCGCAGTCGCTTTGGCGCAGCGCCCGGTGCCAGCAGCCGCAGCCAGTAGGCGGCTGGCCGGCGAATGGGCCGCGGCTCCTGCGCCGGGCTCAGGAGCCCAGCCGCCGGCAAGGTGAGCCGCAGCGAGACTCAGCGCTGTACCAGCTTGTTGCGCAAGGCCTGGGCCTCATCGGGCGCCAGTTCCATCCACAACTGCTGGGTGCCGCCGATCTCTGCAGCCGCCGGCAGGCCGTCGCGGTACACCAGGCGATTGCCGCTGAGGGCCGCCACCTTGGGCCCGGGCAGCAGTGTGCCCGCCAGGTTCAGCGGATCGACCCCGCACACGGCGACCAGGCTGCCGTCATGGGGCCGCCGGCGGACTTCCCGCAGCAAGGGGATGGCCTCCGGCAAGGCGAACTGCTCGCCGGCCAGGCCGCTGACAAAGCGTCCACCGCGGATTTCCCCCCGGGCTTCCAGGCGATGGAAGGTGCGCAGCAGATCGCGCCAGCTGGGCAGCCAGTCCGCCTCGCGCTCCAGCAGGCGCCAGAACACCACGCCGTAACGCCGCAACAAGGTCATGGCCACCTGCTCCAGGATGGCGGCCGGATCCTCAGGCGCGGCGCGGCGTAGCAGGGCCCAGCGTCCGGCATCGTCCATGCCGCCGACGAAGGCGCCACGGCCGCGCCGGCTGCTGCGGTTCTGACGTTTGCTCGCCGGGGTGATCAGGGCGCGCAACCCGGCGAAGCTGTCGGCGTTGACCAGCCCGGCCCCCACCAGCTCCTGCAGGACGCTTTCCAGCTCGCTGCGCAGCAGGTGGGCTTCATGCACCAGCTCATCGAAAAACAAGGCGCCCTGCTGGCTCAATACGGCGTGGACCTTCTGCGCCTTGGGCGAGAGTTCGTGACGTTCGAGAGGACAGGTCAAGCTGTTCCAGAGGGCCACCCGGGTCCGTGGCAGCAGCACGATCGGTGTGCTGCGCAAGGCACTGCTTACAGCCTTGCCGGTGCTGTTGATCCGGCTCCAGGCCACCTTGCCGCTGCGGCACAGTTCATCCAGCCAACTGGTGGAGTAATCCTTGATTCGCGCTGGCAGCAGGTCGCTGTCCCAGGCCGAAGCCGCGGCCGGGTAGCCTTCGAGCTGGCTGACCACTTCGCCGAGCATGGCACTGCCCTGGCCCTGGGTGGCGGGTGACAGGTGCTGCCAGTCGAACAGGAAACGCATGAAGTCTTGCAGCGCCACCGGTTCGATTTCCCGGCGCAGGCGCTTGACCGTGTAGCGATGAATCCGCGCCAGCAGGTGGCGTTCGCACCACTGTTCTTCGCTGGCATCGGGGCTGAAATGGCCGCGCAGCACGTAGCCTTGGCCCTCCAGCTGAACCAGGGCCTGGCTGATCTGCCCGGCGGGCAACGCCAGGGGCGCGGCAATCTGCGCCAGGGTCTGTGGACCAAAGCCACTGAGGCGGGCGCGGATCAGCTCCACCCGCGCCGACTCCTCGTCCCAGGCCTGGTCGAAGCCGGGCACCGGCTGCAAGGCCGGTTGCAAGGGGGCCTCGGGGTACAGCGCGCGCAGCCAGGTGATGCGTTCCAGGGCCAGCCACAGATTGCCGGCACCCGTCTGCAAGCGGCAGGCGCGGCCCTGGGTGGCCAGGGTGTCGAGCCAGTGGGGCCAGCGCGGATCGGCCTGGGCTTCGGCCTCGCTGATGGCGGCCAGGCTCATCAGCGCCTCGTGCATTTCATCGGCGGTGGCCGGGTTGGGCCAGGCTTCTTCGGCCACCGCGGTGATGGCGTCGGCGTCCAGGGCGGCGAGGTCGTTGGTGGCTTGTGGGTCGCTCCAACGCCGCGCCAGTACCGCCTGGGTGCGGCGCTCTTCCAGGGGCGCGTCATCGAGAAAGGTGTAGGGCTTGGCGCTGAGAATCTCCGCCGCCAGTGGCGAAGGCGCGGGCAGGTCGCAGCTGAGCAGGCGCACCTGCCCCTGTTCCATGCGCCGCAGCAAGTGCAGCCAGCCTTCGCTGTCCATGGCCTGGTGCAGGCAGTCGTCGAGGGTCTGCTGCACCAGGGGGTGATCGGGAATCTCGCGCTCGCCGGCGAGGTTTTCCAGGCAGGCGATCTGATCGGGGAACACGCTGGCGATCAGGTCTTCGCTTTTCATCCGCTGGATCTGCGGCGCCACTTTGCGTCCACCGCTGTAGCGCGGCAGGGCCAGGGCCACCCCGGCGTTCCAGCGCCAGCGCACGCCGAACAGCGGAGCGTCCAGCAGGGCCTGGATCAGGATGTGTTCGGCGCTGTGGCTGTGCAGGTAACGCCAGACGTCGTCCAGGGCAAAGCTGTGGCTGGTGGACAGCGACAGGACGATGGCGTCTTCGCTGGCGGCGGCCTGCAGTTCGAAGTTGAAGGTGCGGCAGAAGCGTTTGCGCAGGGCCAGGCCCCAGGCGCGGTTGATACGGCTGCCGAAGGGGCTGTGGATCACCAGCTGGGTGCCGCCGGACTCGTCGAAAAAGCGCTCCATGATCAGCGTGTCCTGGGACGGCAGCGCGCCCAGGGCCAGGCGCGCCGGCGCCAGGTAGTCCACCAGTTGCTCGGCGCTGGCCGGGTTCAGCCCCAGCTCGTGGTGCAGCCAGTGGATGGCCGGTTGCAGCTGCCCGGGCGTGGCGCCAAGCAATTCGTCCAGTTGGGCCAGCAGGCGTGCCACCGCGCTGGATAGCTCGGCGCTGCGGCCTGGGGCCTCGCCGAGCCAGAAAGGGATGTTCGGCGGCTGGCCCTGGGCATCCTCGACCCGCACCTTGCCGGTTTCCACCCGCAGGATGCGATAGGACGTGTTGCCCAGCTGAAAGACGTCGCCGGCAATGCTTTCCACGGCGAAGTCTTCGTTGACGCTGCCGATGTTCAGGCCCTGGGGTTCGAGCAGCACGCTGTAGTCGGCGTTGTCCGGAATGGTCCCGCCACTGGTGACCGCCGTCAGCCTGGCCCCGCGACGGCCCCGCAGGGTGCGGGTCAGGGCGTCGCGATGCAGATAGGCGCTGCGCAAGCCCTGACGGCCGTTGAAACCGTCGGCAAGCATCTGCAGCAGGGCCTGATACTGGGCCTGATCCAGATCGGCATAAGGCGTGGCCCGGCGCAGCAGGCTCAGCAGGGCGGCTTCCGACCACTCCTGGCAGCTGACTTCGGCGACGATCTGCTGGGCCAGCACATCCAGTGGCGCATGGGGGATCAGCAGGCTGTCCAGCTCGCCGCGGCGCACGCAGTCCAGCAGGGCCGCGCATTCGATCAGGTCGTCCCGGCTCAGGGCGAACAGCCGGCCTTTCGGCGTGCCGCCGACCTGATGGCCGGAGCGCCCGACCCGCTGCAGAAAGGCCGAGATCGAACGGGGCGAACCGATCTGGCACACCAGGTCGACATCGCCGATATCGATGCCCAGTTCCAGGGACGCCGTGGCGATCAGCACTTGCAGCTCGCCGGCCTTGAGTCGTTGTTCGGCGTCCAGGCGCTGTTCCTTGGCCAGGCTGCCGTGATGCGCGGCCACCGCCGGTTTGCCCAGGCGTTCGCTCAGGTGCCGGGCCAGGCGTTCGGCCAGGCGTCGGGTGTTGACGAATATCAGCGTGGTGCGGTGTTCGCGGACCAGCTCGGCGAGACGCTCGTACACCAGCTCCCAGACATCATTGGCCATGACCGCCGACAGCGGCACGGGCGGCACTTCGATGTCCAGATCCCGCGGGCGCGCATGGCCGATGTCGACAATTGCGCAGGGCCGCTCATGGCCCACCAGGAACCGCGACACGGCCTCAATGGGTTTTTGCGTGGCGGACAGGCCGATGCGCAGCAGAGGCTCGCTGCACAGGGCCTGCAAGCGTTCCAGGCTCAGGGCCAGGTGACTGCCGCGCTTGCTGCCGGCCAGGGCGTGGATCTCGTCGACGATCACCGTGCGGGTGCTGGCCAGCATCCTGCGGCCGGAGTCCGAACCCAGCAGCACATAGAGGGACTCCGGCGTGGTGACGAGAATCTGCGGCGCGCTCTTGCGCATGGCGTTGCGGTCTTTTTGCGGGGTGTCGCCGGTACGCACCGCGGTGCTGATGGACAGTTCCGGCAAGCCCATGCGGCGCAACTGCTCGGTGATGCCGGCCAGCGGCTGTTGCAGGTTGATCTGGATATCGTTGCTCAGGGCCTTGAGCGGCGAGACGTAGACCACCAGGGTGGCGTCCGGCAATCGCCCCCCGGCCGCCAGGCCCTGGCGGACCAGATCATCGATCACCGCGAGAAAGGCGGTGAGGGTCTTGCCCGAACCGGTAGGGGCGGCGATCAGGGTCGAGCGGCGCTGGGCGATCAACGGCCAGGCGCGGGCCTGGGCCGTGGTCACGGCGGCAAAGGTGCGCTTGAACCAGGCACTGACGGCGGGGTGAAAACCGTCCAGGCCCGGGCTCACGGATTCGGCAAGGTTCATGGAAGGTTTTATGCGGCCGCTGCGGCCAACTTGCAAGTACCGCGCGCCTTGGCGCCGCTGCCGTCGCCTTGGACAGCAACTAGAGTTGAGGCAGGGGATGTATCGGTGCGCAGCGACACTTTCTCAGTGACGGTTGCGCCACAAACCCGCAAAATGCAACGATTCCGGCAATTCTCGACGGTCGAAACCACGGGATTGACCGATCCAAACCATCGTTCTGAACAGACTGGGCCTGCTGACTCTATGCGAATGCGCCTTATGTTACTGGGCGGCGGAAATGCCCTTGGGCAGGCGCTGATTCGCCTGGGTGCGGAGGAAGACATCGGTTTCCTCGCGCCCCGTCCCCCGCAAGACGGTTGGGACGCCGCGAGCCTCACGCAACTGCTCGATGACACCCGTCCGGATGCCTTGATCAATCTGGCTTACTACTTCGACTGGTTTCAGGCGGAGACGGTGAGCGAGGCCCGCTTGAGCGGCCAGGAACGTGCGGTCGAGCGCCTGGCGGAGCTTTGCCAGCATCACAACATCATCCTGCTGCAGCCTTCTAGCTACCGGGTGTTCGACGGCTCGCGAGCCACCGCCTACAGCGAGAAAGACGAGCCGGTGCCGCTGGGGCTGCGCGGTCAGGCGCTGTGGCGGATCGAACAGAGCGTTCGCGCCACTTGCCCTCAACACGTGCTGCTGCGTTTCGGCTGGCTGCTGGACGACAGTGCCGAGGGTATTCTCGGGCGTTTCCTGGCCCGGGCCGAGTCTCCCGAAGAGCTGATGATGGCGGACGACCGTCGGGGCAATCCGACGCCGGTGGACGACGCCGCGCGAGTGATTATCTCGGTGCTCAAGCAACTCGATTGCGCCGCGCCCCTGTGGGGCACCTACCACTATGCCGGCCAGGAAGCGACCACCCCCCTGGCCCTGGGGCAGGCGGTGCTCAGCGAGGCCCGGCAACTGCACCCACTGGCCATCGAGGCGCCCACCGCCCAGGCCCACGCGGCCTGTGCCGATGCCGCCGAAGAGCCGCAGCACGCGGTACTGGCCTGCAAGAAAATCCTTCACACCTTCGGGATCAAGCCGCGCGCCTGGCGTGCCGCGCTCCCGGCCTTACTGGATAGGTTCTATCGTCATGGCTGATGGCCCTGTATTGATCACCGGCGGTGCCGGTTTCATTGGTTCGCACCTGACCGATGCCCTGCTCGCCAACGGCTACTCGGTACGGGTGCTGGACGACTTGTCCACCGGCAAGCCGAGCAACCTGCCGCTGGATAACCCTCGGGTCGAACTGATCGAGGGGAATGTCGCCGATGCCGCGCTGGTCAACCGTGCCATGCAGGGCTGCAGCGCCGTGGCGCACCTGGCGGCGGTGGCGTCGGTGCAGGCTTCGGTGGACGACCCGGTGCAGACTCACCAGAGCAACTTCATCGGCACCCTGAATGTCTGCGAGGCCATGCGCCTGCATGGCGTCAAACGGGTGCTGTTCGCCTCCAGTGCGGCGGTGTACGGCAACAACGGCGAAGGTCAGTCCATCGATGAGGACACGGCCAAGGCGCCGCTGACGCCTTACGCCTCGGACAAGCTGGCCGGCGAACACTACTTGGACTTCTACCGGCGCCAGCACGGTCTGGAACCGGCGATCTTCCGTTTCTTCAATATCTTTGGTCCGCGCCAGGATCCGTCGTCGCCCTATTCCGGGGTGATCAGCATTTTCAGCGAGCGGGCCCAGCAGGGGCTGCCCATCACCGTGTTCGGCGATGGCGAGCAGACTCGGGACTTCGTCTATGTCGGTGATCTGGTGCAGGTGCTGGTACAGGCCATCCAGGCGCCGCAGCTGGAAGTCGGGGCGGTCAACGTCGGCCTGAACCAGGCCACCACCCTCAAGCAGATGCTTGCGGCCCTGGCCGAGGTGGTCGGCGAGTTGCCGCCCATCAGCTACGGTCCGGCCCGTGCCGGGGATATCCGTCATTCCCGGGCCAACAACCAGCGCTTGTTGCAACGCTTCAGGTTCCCCGAACCCACGCCGATGAGTGTCGGCCTGGCGCGCCTGATGGGGCGTTGAGGGAAATCGCAGACATGAAAAAGGCGCCTTGCAAGGCGCCTTTTTCATGACCGACGGGCTTAGAACTTGTAGCCCAGACCCACCATGTAGACCATCGGGTCGACGTCAACGTTGACCTTGGCGCGAGTGCCGGGGGCCACGCTGTTGTTGTCCACGTAGGCGGTGGTGTTGATGTCGATGTAACGCACTTGGGCGTTGAGCATCAGTTTGTCGGTCAGCATGTAGTCGGCACCCACCTGCCAGGCCAGGCCCCAGGAGTTCTTGGCGCGGAAGTTGTCGAAACCGGCTTCACTGGCACGGCTGCCGACGTGTTCGTCGTAGATCCAGGTGTAGTTGATACCGGCGCCGACATAGGGTTGGAACACCGACTTGGAGTCCAGCGGGTAGTAGACCACGCTCAGGGTTGGCGGCAGATGCTTGAGGGTACCGAGCTTGCCGTTGGCCGGTGCCAGGGCGGTGTTCTTGAGTTTGACGTCGTGCTCGAACGGAGTGGCGGCCAGCAGTTCGATACCGATGTTGTTGGTGAGCATGTAGGCGAAGTTCAGACCCAGCTGAGTGTCGCTGCCCATGGTGGCCTTGCCACCCAGGTTGGTGCCTGCCGCTGGGCCTCGGTCCACTTTGACGCTGCCGCTGTCGGCTTTCGGATTGACGGTGATGGCACCGGCGCGGACGAGAATATCGCCAGCTTCGTGGGCGTTGGCAATCGGGGCGGCGATGGCGAGCGCGATCAGGGAAGCGCTAAGCAGAGACTTGTGCATGGGAGCTCCAAAGGACGATTCAAATTGGCTATGTCCAATGGTAAGGATCGTCAAGCTGACCGCCTTGACTCAGCTCAATGAAATGACAGACCCCGGTGGCAGGGCTGAACTATTCTTTTGTTCTGCACTCTTTTGGCCTCGTGCCCAGGCCCCGTCAGCGCCGGCTCGCCGGCACCGCGGCCGCACTCACTCCTGCAACTCATAGACGTAGATCTTCTGCGCCGCCATCTGGTAGCCGGCATCCGCCAGCTCGCTGGTGGAGGGTTTGACCTGCATGTCGCCCTCGATCCAGTAAGGCTGATACAGCTCGTCGAGCTTGACCCCGACTTCGCTGGTGACGTGGACGATCTGGTTCGATGGCGGCGGCGGCACGTGGATGCAGGCGCCGAAGTAGGGCACCAGGAGAAACTCGGTGGTGCGGCCGTCCTCGTTCACTTCCAGGGGCACGATGTAGCCGGGCAGGCGCACCGACAGGCCGTCCAGGCTCTTGACCACCGGTGCATTGGGCAGGTCCTGCTTGGCGGCGGGGGCCGACTCGGCGGCCAGCGCATCGCTCATCTGCGACAGGTCGTGCAGCGGCTTCATGTTCGGCACTTCCGGCGGCGCGTCCGGCGGGATCATTTCCGACCAGGTCAGGTCCTTCGGCGCTGCCGCGGCCCACAGCGGCGAGCTGAACAGCAGCGACAGGGCAAGCAGGGAGCGCAGCAAGCGTTGGGTCTTCATAAGGCAGGGCTCATAAACGAATCGACAGGCCGTCGGCCAGGGATTGCCGGTAGGCGCGCCAGGCCGGCACGCTGCCCATCAGCAGCGCGGCGATCAGGATACCGCCCAGCAGCGTCCACTCATATTGGCTGGGCCAGGACAATGGCAGGTACAGGCCGTAATTCGATTGCACATAGCCCTGGGCCAGGGCGATGCCCAGGTACAGCAGGCCAAGACCGGCCAGAACCCCGGTCAGCGCCAGGGCGAATGCCTCCAGTACCAGCAAGGTTGCAATGTGCCAGGGTCGGGCCCCCACCGAACGCAGAATGGCCATCTCCCGACGGCGCTCGTTGAGGCTGGTGAGGATCGCCGTGAGCATGCCGATCAGGCCGGTGAGCACCACGAACAGCGACACCACGAACAGGGCCTTCTCAGCGGTGCCCATCAGGCTCCAGAGCTCCTGCAGGGCCACGCCGGGCAGGATTGCCAGCATCGGCTCGCCGCGGAACTCGTTGATCTCGCGCTGCAGGGCGAAGGTCGAGATCTTGCTGTTCAGGCCAAGCATGAAGGCGGTGATCGCCTGTGGCGTCAGGTCCATGTTGCGCGCCTGATCGGCACTGATACGACCGTCGCCACGGGCCGGCACGCCGTTGTGCCAGTCGATGTGGATCGCCTCCATGCCGCCCAGGCTGATGTGCAGGGTGCGGTCCACCGGAGTGCCGGTGCGCTTGAGGATGCCGACCACGGTGAAGGGCTTGTCGTCATGCTTGACCAGGCTGATGGCCGCCACGCCATGGGCCAGCACCAGTTTGTCCCCCAGTTTGTAGTGCAGGGCATCGGCGACTTCGGCCCCCAGTACCACCTCGAAAGGGTCGCTGGCGAAGGCCCGGCCCACGGCCAGTTGCAGGCTTTGCTGATGACCGTACTGATAGTGCTGGAAGTAGGCGTCGGTGGTGCCCATGACCCGATAGCCGCGGTGGGAATCGCCGAGGGAAATCGGGATCGCCCATTTCACTTTCGGGTTGCTGGCGAAATGCTCGAAGCTGTCCCAGCGGATGTTGTTGGTGGCGTTGCCGATGCGGAATACCGAGTACAGCAGTAGGTTCACCGAGCCGGAGCGGGCACCGACGATCAGGTCGGTGCCGCTGATGGTGCTGGCGAAACTGGCTCGGGCTTCGGTGCGCACCCGCTCCACCGCCAGCAGCAGGCAGACCGAAAGGGCAATGGCAAAGGCGGTGAGGAGCGCGGTGAAGCGGCGGTTAGCCAGGCTGGCCATGGCTAGACGGAACAGATACATCTCAGACCTCTGCGGGCTTGGCGGCGCGATTGAGTTCGGCCAGCGACAGGTTGCGATCGAACAGCGGCGCCAGGCTCTGGTCGTGGCTGACGAACAGCAGGCTGGCCCCGGCCTCGCGGCACTCGGCGAACAGCAGTTGGATGAAGGCCTCCCGGGCGTCGTAGTCCAGTGCCGAAGTCGGTTCGTCGGCGATCACCAGCTCCGGCTGGCCGATGAGCGCCCTGGCTGCGGCGACCCGTTGCTGCTGGCCGATGGACAGCGAGTCGGCGCGACGACCGAGCAGATCGGGGTCCTTCAGGCCCAGGTGGGCCAGCAGGGTGGACGCTGCCTGATCGACGCTGCCGTGGCGCTGGAGGGCGCGACTGGCCCGCAGTCTGGAGAAGTGGCAGGGCAGTTCGACGTTCTCGCGCACCGAGAGAAATGGCAGCAGGTTGAACTGCTGGAAGATGTAGCCGGTGTGATCGACACGAAAGCGGTCGCGGGCCCCGGCGGACAGCTCGGTCAGTTCCTGGCCCAGCAGGCGGATGCTGCCGTGACTGGGTTTCTGCACTCCGCCGAGCAGGCCCAGCAGGGTGGTCTTGCCACTGCCGCTGGGACCCTTGAGGAAGAGTGTTTCGCCGGCTTCCAGGCGGAAGGCCGGGATGTCCAGCAACTGAGGGTGGCCGGGCCAGCTGAAAGTCAGGTCGGACAGTTCGATAAGTGCTTGGGTCATGTTGGGCCGATCATGCAGTGAGTGGTGTAGCCGCCAGCGCGGGCGGCTACAGGTGCAGCGCTCAAAACTTCAGGGTGGCAGCCTTGGCCGTGGCTTCGACACCTTGCTGGCCGCTTGGCGAAATCAGTTGTACCTGAATTTTCTGGGTGGCGGGGAAGGTCTTGAAGAGCTGCCCCAGATCGAGGCTCTTCAGGGCATCCGGCTTGGCGCAGGTGAACTGGTAGTGGGCGTGGATCTCGCTGTGCTCATGGTGATGTTCATGGTCGTTGGCGCCCTTGGCCTGTTCGTCGTGGTCGTCGTCATCGTGATCATCGGCATCGGGCTTGTCACCGAACAGCGGGCTCTGCAGTTCCTGCTTGGCTATTACGCACGCGGCAGCCCTGGGCAGGCTGAACAGCACCAGGGGTTGTTCCAGCTGGGTGCGGGCGGCGGCTACCTTGGCCTTGTCGGCGTCGGTACTGGGGGCGTGCTCGAAGCCCACCAGGTTCATCGCCGGGCTTTCCAGCTCCAGCTCCAGGGCCTGGCCGTCGAGCACCGCGTTCAAGCGGGCAACCCCATGTTCGTGGGCGCCGAGGCTGCCGTGTTCATGCTCGTGTTCATGGGCTTGCACGGCCTGAGAAACAGCCAGTGGCAACAGGGCAAACGGCAAGGCGAGGAACAGACGGCGCATAGCAAGTCTCCAGGGCGAGGATGAAAAAAATGTTATGTGATCTTATAACAATAGACCGCAGAGTTTGACCGTCCGCTTGGCGTTGCGCAAGACGCGTGGGAGCATGCTCGTCAGAAAAAATCGGGAGTGCAGCGATGTTGCGAATTCGTGGAAGCATCGGCGACTGGCCGGTGGATTTGACCCTGGAGCTGGACGAAGGCGACTGGGCGCAACTGGGCGCGCAGTTGCAGGCGGCCAGGCCGGAAGCGGCGGCACCGGTGAGCAAGCCGGCCAGCCAGGACGATGCCCTGTGGCAAACCGCCAAGGACCTGCTGCGCAAGGCGGGCCAGATCAGCGGGCCGCAGTTGCTGGAGCAGTTGGAGGGGTTGGCCGGTAGCGCGGCGGCGGGCAAGCGACTGCTGGTGCGCTTGCGCCACTGCGCCGAGGTCAAGGTGGTCAGCGGCGCCGATACGCCGCTCTACAGCTGGGTGCAATGAGCCTGTAGGAACCAGCTTGCTGGCGAACGCGTTCGGTCTGTCAGAACGGCTTCGCTGGCAAGCCAGCTCCTACATCAGCGGGCACTTCCGGCTCAGTACAGCGCGGCGAACAGCTTGCGACGGTAGGCGGTGACCAGTGGATGATCGTTGCCCAGCAGGTCGAAGACTTGCAGCAGGGTCTTGTGGGCAATGCCTTCGCTGTAGCTGCGGTTGCGCATGAACAGCTTGAGCAAGGCTTCCAGTGCCGCTTCGTATTGCTGGCGGGCCAGTTGCTGGATCGACAGCTGGTACAGGGCTTCGTCATCCTGTGGGTCCTTGGCCAGGCGCGCCTTGAGGTCGGCGGCGTCCGGCAGGTCCGCGGCCAGCTTGAGGAAGGTGATCTGCGCCTTGGCGCCGGCCAGGGCAGCCTTGTGTTCATCGCCGGTGACGGCGTCGAGCACGGTTTGCGCCTCACCCAGCTCGCCGCGTTCGGCCAGGCAACGGGCGTAGAGGATCAGCGCCTTGGCGTTGCTGTTGTCTTCACCCAGCAGCACTTTGAGGAGGGCTTCGGCGTCGCCGATACGGCCTTCGGCAAACAGCGCTTCGGCCTGTTCCAGCGGGTCGGCAGCCGGCGGTGGCGGCATCTGCACATGGGGTTCGAGCATGGCGCGCACCGCGGACTCGGGTTGGGCGCCGGCAAAGCCGTCCACCGGCTGGCCGTCCTTGAACAGCACCACGGTGGGCAGGCTGCGGATGCCGAAGCGGGCGACGATGTCCTGCTCCACATCACAGTTGACCTTGGCCAGCAGCAGCTCGCCCTGATAGCTCTCGGCGATCTGCTGCAGCATCGGCATCAGCGCCTTGCAGGGCGCGCACCATTCGGCCCAGAAGTCCACCAGGACTGGCTTGTGGAAGGAGTTCTCGATGACCGACTGGTCGAAGTCGGCGGTGCGGGCGTCGAAGATATACGGCGTGTCCTGACTCATGGGGTATCTCGAATAAGCGGGAATGGAAGCACTATAAAGGCTGGTCGGAAGGCTGAAAATCGCTATCGCCGCTGCGCGTGATACAGGCTCACCTTGCGAAACTCCCAGGGCTCGGCCAGGTCCGGCAGGGTCAGGGCATTGAGCGTTTCCAGGCGCTGATACAGCGGGTGCTGGAAGTCCCTGACCCGGGAGTCCGCCACCAGGGCCTGGCGGCCGCGGCTGAGGAACTCGTCCAGCAACGGCAGGTTGGCCCGGTCATAGAGCACGTCCGCCACCAGGATCAGGTCGAAGCGATCGGCCTCGGCAAAAAAATCCGTGGAATAGCCGAGCTCGACGCCGTTGAGTTCGGCGTTGGCCCGGCACGCGGCAATCGCCAGCGGGTCCAGGTCACAGGCCACCACTTCCAGGGCTCCGGCCCTGGCTGCGGCAATTGCCGCCACCCCGGAACCGGCACCGAAATCCAGCACCCGCTTGCCTTGCACCCAGTGCGGGTGTTCGGCCAGATAGCGGGCCAGGGCCAGGCCGCTGGCCCAGCAGAAACACCAGTAAGGCGGCTCGTGGAGAATGCGCCGGGTTTCTTCCGGGGTGAAGGCGCGGTCCATGTTCTGGGCGTCGATCAGCCAGAGTTTCAGCTGGGTGTCGGGCAGCTCGCAGGCCACCAGTTGCGCGTCCCCCAGCAGTTCGCTGAGGGCGTCTTGCAGGTCGAGCGGTGGGTTCATGGGGCTTTGATGAACTGCAGTGGACCCAGAGCCTGGGTGGTGGGTTGGTCGATGCGCACCGCTGGCAGGTGCAGGATCAACTGGCCGGATTGGCTGGCTCGGCCACGCAGTTCGACCCGGGCTCCGGCGGGGAACGCCTCGGCGGCGAAGCGCAGGCGAAACGGCAGAGCCTGACTGGTGCCGCTGAGGTTGCTGCTGGCCAAAAGGCGTTGCGGACGGCTGCGTTCATCGATCACCAGCAGTGCCAGTTCCACGTCGGCGCCGGCCGGCACGCCCTCAAGGGTGCCGCTCAGTTCGCGCTGATAGGCCGGCAAGGGACCGAGCTCGACAGGTTGCTGATTTTTTTTCACCGTCTGTTGCGAGGAGGAGACGGGGGCCGCAGGTTTCGGGGCATCGCTGCTGCAGGCGACCAGCAGGCTGACAAGACTGAGCAAAACGAGCGGTCTGAGCGGCATCTGAAGCTCCAACAAGGCGAATTTCCGTGT
The DNA here is from genome assembly GCF_003225665.1 of Pseudomonas sp. TKO26. NCBI lineage: Bacteria > Pseudomonadati > Pseudomonadota > Gammaproteobacteria > Pseudomonadales > Pseudomonadaceae > Pseudomonas > Pseudomonas sp. TKO26. Next base: position 140,266 of record NZ_QKLN01000038.1, on the reverse strand, counting down.
GCGAAACATAATAGTCGGTCTGTATACCGTAAAGGCTATGGCTTGTCTTGCCAGTGGGATGCGCTACCATGGCCCTCCCTTTTTTTGTTGCCTGCCACCATGCACTGTCCCTTCTGCGGTGCCAACGACACCAAGGTCATCGACTCGCGTCTGGTCGCCGAGGGCGAACAGGTGCGCCGCCGGCGTGAATGCCTGGCCTGCGGTGAACGTTTCACCACCTTCGAAACCGCCGAACTGGTGATGCCGCGCCTGATCAAGACTGACGGCAGCCGTCAGCCCTTCGACGAAGAAAAACTGCGTGCCGGCATGCAGCGCGCCCTGGAAAAACGCCCGGTGAGTGTCGAGCGCCTGGAAGCGGCGCTGGTGCACATCAAGCACAAGCTGCGAGCCACTGGCGAGCGTGAAGTCAAATCCCTGGTCGTGGGTGAGCTGGTGATGACCGAGCTGCAGAAGCTCGATGAAGTCGCCTATATCCGTTTTGCGTCGGTCTACCGGCGTTTCCAGGACCTCAACGAATTCCGCGAAGAGATCGACCGCCTCGCCCGCGAGCCGGCCAAGCCATGAGCCAGTCCCCGGAGCAAGCGGTACTCGACGCGCACTACATGGCCCGCGCTCTGGAACTGGCGCGCAAGGGGCGCTACTCCACCCATCCCAATCCCCGGGTCGGTTGCGTCATCGTGCGCGACGGCCAGGTGGTGGGTGAGGGCTGGCACGTGCGGGCCGGCGAGCCCCACGCCGAAGTCCACGCCTTGCGCGCCGCCGGTGAACTGGCCCGTGGCGCCACGGCTTACGTGACCCTGGAGCCTTGCAGCCATCACGGTCGCACACCGCCGTGTGCCGATGCCCTGGTCAATGCCGGCGTGGCACGGGTGGTCGCGGCAATGCAGGATCCGAACCCGGAAGTGGCTGGCCGTGGCTTGCAGCGCCTGGCCCAGGCCGGTATCGACACCCACAGCGGTGTGCTGGAGGCCGAAGCCCGGGCGATCAACAAGGGTTTCCTCAAGCGCATGGAACACGGCCTGCCTTATGTGCGGGTCAAGCTGGCCATGAGCCTCGATGGTCGTACAGCGATGGCCAGCGGTGAGAGCCAGTGGATCACCGGACCTGCCGCGCGCTCTGCGGTGCAGCGCCTGCGGGCCGAATCGTCCGTGGTGCTGACCGCTGCCGATACGGTGCTGGCCGATGATGCGCGGCTGACCGTGCGCGCCGCCGAACTGGGCCTGGACGCCGAGCAGACGGCCCTGGCCATGAGCCGGCCGCCGCTGCGGGTGTTGATCGATGGTCGCCTGCGAGTGCCGCTCGACGCAGCGTTCTTCAAGGCCGGCCCAGCCCTGGTCGCGACCTGCGCGGCGGTGGAAGAGCAATATGCCAACGGCCCGGAATGCCTGATCGTGCCCGGCCCCGATGGCCTGGTGGATCTGCGCCGCCTGTTGCGCGAGCTCGCCGCCCGAGGTGTCAACGAGGTGCTGGTGGAAGCCGGTCCGCGATTGGCCGGGGCCTTTGCCCAGCAGGGCCTGGTGGACGAGTACCAGATCTTCGTCGCCGGCAAGTTCCTCGGTTCCTCGGCGCGGCCGTTGCTCGACTGGCCGCTGGCGCAGATGAGCCAGGCGCCTCTGCTCAAGATCATCGAAATGCGTGCGGTGGGCGATGACTGGCGAGTCACTGCCATCCCGGCCCCACCAGCGAGCGTATAATTCCCGACTTTCGCCTACCCGGCGGCCCTGTTCTCGAGGAGGACTCCATGTTCACCGGCATCATCGAATCCATCGGCAGCATTCGCGCATTGACCCCAAAAGGCGGAGATGTGCGGGTCTATGTAGAAACCGGCAAGCTTGATCTGGCCGACGTCAAACTGGGCGACAGCATCGCGGTGAACGGCGTCTGCCTGACCGCGGTTGAACTGCCGGGCGATGGTTTCTGGGCCGATGTCAGCCGCGAGACTCTGGATTGCACCGCCTTCCATCAGTTGAAGGCCGGTAGCCGGGTCAACCTGGAGAAAGCCCTGACCCCGACCACCCGCCTGGGCGGTCACCTGGTCAGTGGTCATGTCGACGGTGTCGGCGAAGTGGTGGCGCGGGAGGAAAATGCCCGGGCCATCCAGTTCCGCATCCGCGCGCCGAAGGAGCTGGCCAAGTACATCGCCCATAAAGGCTCGATCACCGTCGACGGCACCAGCCTGACGGTCAACGCGGTGAATGGCGCCGAGTTCGAGCTGACCATCGTGCCCCACACCCTGGCGGAAACCATCATGGCCGACTACCGGCCGGGTCGGCAGGTCAACCTTGAAGTGGACCTGCTGGCGCGTTACCTGGAGCGCCTTCTGTTGGGTGACAAGGCGGCCGAAGCCACCAACGGCGGCACCATTACCGAAAGTTTTCTGGCCGCTAACGGCTATCTCAAATCCTGACCCAAGGGGGTGCCGCGTGGCGCTCAACAGCATCGAAGAACTGGTTGAAGACATCCGCCAAGGCAAGATGGTCATCCTCATGGATGACGAAGACCGCGAGAACGAAGGCGACCTGATCATGGCCGCCGAGTGCTGCAAGGCCGAGCACATCAACTTCATGGCCAAGCACGCCCGTGGCCTGATCTGCATGCCCATGAGCCGCGAGCGTTGCGAGTTGCTCAAGCTGCCGCTGATGGCGCCGCGCAACGGTTCCGGCTTCGGCACCAAGTTCACCGTCTCCATCGAGGCCACCGAAGGGGTGACCACCGGCATCTCCGCCGCTGACCGTGCGCGCACCGTGCAAGCGGCGGCAGCCAAGGACGCCAAGCCCGAGGACATCGTCAGCCCGGGTCACATCTTCCCGCTGATGGCCCAGCCCGGCGGGACCCTGGCCCGTGCCGGCCACACCGAAGCCGCCTGCGACCTGGCGCGCATGGCCGGTTTCGAGCCGAGCGGAGTGATCTGCGAGGTGATGAACGACGACGGCACCATGTCCCGTCGCGCCGAGCTGGAAGCCTTCGCCGCCGAGCACAACATCAAGATCGGCACCATCGCCGACCTGATTCACTACCGGATGATCCACGAACGTACCGTTCAGCGGATTGCCGAGCAGCCCCTGGACAGCGAACTGGGCCAGTTCAACCTGGTGACCTATCGTGATTCCGTGGAGGGCGACGTGCACATGGCCCTGACCCTGGGGGACATCTGCGCAGAAGAACCGACCCTGGTGCGGGTGCACAACATGGACCCGCTGCGCGACCTGCTGATGGTCAAGCAGCCGGGACGCTGGAGCCTGCGGGCAGCCATGGCCACCGTGGCCGAGGCTGGCAGTGGCGTGGTGCTGTTGCTCGGCCACCCGCTGGATGGCGACGTGCTGCTGGCGCATATCCGTGAAACCGCGGAACACCAGCCGGTGAAGAAACCCACCACCTACAGCATCGTCGGTGCCGGTTCGCAGATCCTGCGCGACCTGGGCGTACGCAAAATGCGCCTGATGAGTGCGCCGATGAAGTTTAATGCGATATCCGGTTTCGACCTGGAAGTTGTAGAATACGTGCCCTCCGAATAAAAGCCGGTCGTTTCCAGCTTGAAATTCGCGGTTCAAATATCACTGAAGAGCGTGTGCTAGACACGCTCTGGCTCTTTAAGAGATTTGTCGAATGACCCTGAAGACCATCGAAGGTACCTTCATCGCCCCTAAAGGCCGCTATGCCCTGGTGGTCGGCCGTTTCAACAGCTTCGTCGTCGAAAGCCTGGTCAGCGGCGCGGTTGACGCCCTGGTTCGCCACGGCGTGAGCGAAAGCGACATCACCATCATCCGTGCCCCTGGCGCCTTCGAAATTCCGTTGGTTGCACAGAAAGTCGCACAGAAGGGTGAATATGCGGCGATCGTCGCCCTGGGCGCGGTCATTCGTGGCGGTACTCCGCACTTCGAATACGTGGCCGGCGAGTGCACCAAGGGCCTGGCCCAGGTGTCCATGGAATTCGGCGTGCCAGTGGCCTTCGGCGTGCTGACCGTTGATTCGATCGAACAAGCCATCGAGCGTTCCGGCACCAAGGCCGGCAACAAAGGTGCTGAAGCTGCCCTGTCCGCCCTGGAAATGGTCAGCCTGCTGGCGCAGTTGGAGGCCAAGTGATTAGCGACGATAGCGATCGTTTCAACCCGCGCGATCCCAAGCCTGCCAACGCCGGCAAGCCATCCAAGAGCGCCAAGCGTCGCGAAGCCCGTCAGCTCGCGACCCAGGCGCTGTATCAATGGCACATGGCCAAGCACTCGCTGAACGAGATCGAAGCGCAGTTTCGGGTCGACAACGATTTCACTGACATCGACGGCGCCTACTTCCGCGAGATCCTGCACGGGGTCCCGGCCAACAAGAACGAGATCGACACCGCGCTCGTGCCTTGCCTGGACCTCGCCATCGACGAGCTGGACCCGGTTGAACTGGCGGTTCTGCGCCTGTCCACCTGGGAGCTGCTCAAGCGCGTCGACGTGCCGTACCGCGTTGTGATCAACGAAGGTATCGAACTGGCCAAGGTCTTCGGTTCCACCGACGGCCACAAGTTCGTCAACGGCGTTCTCGACAAGCTGGCACCGCGCCTGCGCGAAGCTGAAGTGAAGGCGTTCAAGCGCTGATCCGCGCTTGCAGCTGCCATGGGCGAGTTTGAGCTGATCCGTCATTACTTCGCTGCCGCGCCCTGTGCGCAAGGCGGCGAGGGTATTGCCCTGGGGATTGGCGATGACTGCGCCTTGCTGGCGGTTGCACCTGGCGAGCAGTTGGCGATTTCCACCGACACCCTGGTGGCGGGCGTGCATTTCGCCGATCCCTGCGAGCCCTTTCTTCTAGGCCAACGCTCTCTGGCGGTGGCTGTCAGCGACCTGGCCGCCATGGGCGCCACGCCGCTGGCCTTTACCCTGGCCCTGACCCTGCCGACGGTGAGTACCGATTGGCTGCAGGCCTATGCCCGCGGCTTGAACCTCATGGCCCAGGACTGTGGTGTGCGCCTGATCGGCGGCGACACCACTCGCGGCCCGCTGACCTTGACCCTGACCGTGTTCGGACGGGTTCCCGGCGGCCAGGCCCTGACCCGCAGCGGCGCCCGTGCCGGCGACCTGCTGTGTGTCGGTGGCGAGTTGGGCAATGCGGCCGGCGCCTTGCCGCTGGTCCTGGGGCAGCGCCGTACCGAGGCGGCTGTCGCCGAGCCGTTGCTGGCCCACTACTGGTCGCCCCAACCGCAGTTGGCCCTGGGGCAGGCCCTGAGAGGCAAGGCCAGCGCCGCCCTGGACATTTCCGATGGCCTGCTGGCCGATTGCGGGCATATCGCCGCCGCCTCGGCGGTGGCCGTGCAACTGGACCTGGAAAAACTGCCCCTGTCTGCGGCGCTGCTCAGTTTTCTGGGGCTGGAAGGTGCTCGCGCCGCCGCCCTGAGCGGGGGCGACGACTATGTCCTGGCCTTCACCCTGCCGCCTGCCGAACTGGCACCGCTGCAGGCGGCGGGTTGGCCGGTGCACGTGGTGGGGCGAGTTCTGGCGGGGCGCGGGGTGACCCTGCTGGATGCCGGCGGCCAGGACATCACCCCCGACACTCGGGGTTATCAACACTTTCCGGAGACACCGTGACAGATCATCCCAAACAGGTCCCGGCGGAGTTCGTACCGCCGTCGGTCTGGCGCAATCCCTGGCACTTCCTGGCTTTCGGCTTCGGTTCCGGCACCTTGCCCAAGGCGCCCGGCACCTGGGGCTCGCTGGTTGCGCTACCCTTTATCCCGCTGTGGCAGATGCTGCCGGACTGGGGCTACTGGCTGATGCTCGGCATCACCATGCTGTTTGGCTTCTGGCTGTGCGGCAAGGTGGCCGACGATCTGCGGGTGCATGACCACGAAGGCATCGTCTGGGACGAAATGGTCGGCATGTGGATCACCCTGTGGCTGGTGCCTGAAGGATGGTACTGGCTGTTGGCGGGGTTCCTGATGTTCCGCTTCTTCGACATTCTCAAGCCGTGGCCGATTCGCTGGGTCGACCGACATGTGCATGGCGGTGTCGGCATCATGCTCGACGACGTTCTGGCCGGTGTGTTCGCCTGGCTGGCGATGCAAGGCTTGGTTTGGTGTTTCAGCTGAGAGGTTAGGCATGGATGTGCGCCGCGTGCTGCTGGTACTGCTGGTTGTCTGGAGCTGCGGCGTCCGGGCCAATGAGTTGCCGGCGCAACCCGGGCAGATCCGCATCGCCAGTGAAGAATGGAGCCAGTACACCGAAGCCAATGGCGAAGGCCTGGCCTGGGACATTCTGCGTGAGGTGTTCGAGCCCCAAGGGGTACGCATCGAGCGCAGCAGCGTGCCCTACACCCGTTCGGTGGGCCTGGTGCAGCGTGGTGAAGCGGATGCGCAAGTGGGCGCCTATCGTGATGAAACCCCTGGTCTGCTGTATCCGCGCTGGAACTACGACACCGACCATATCTACTCCCTGGGGCTGGCCAGCAATCCCGAACTGACCCTGGCCAACCTCGGCAGTTACCGTCTGGTCTGGGTGCGTGGCTACAAGTACCAGGACTACCTGCCCAACGCCCGGCGCTACAACGAGATTCGCCGGCGCATCGGCATCCTGCCGATGTTGCAGTACGGCCGGGCCGACTATTACATCGACGCCCAGACCGAGATCAGCTACGTGCTCGGACAAGCCCAGGACCCGAGCCAGTTCAAGATCAGCCATCTGGCCGAGCTGCCCCTGTACCTGGGCTTTGCCGATAACCCCCGGGGTCGGGCCCTGCTTGCCTTGTATGACCGCCGCATGGAGCAGTTGGTGAAAGACGGTGTCCTGCGTCCGATCTTTCAGCGTTGGAAGCAGCCCTATCCCTTTGACGACAGCCGTCAGCCGGCGGTCCGTTGATCAAACTTATCGATCTTTATCTCCGATAATTCAGCCTAAGCGTGCAGTGGAGGCTGCTGTTACAATGCCGCCTCTGCGAATCTCCAGTCCTCATACAGATCAGGAGCACAACAGTGCCCGTCGTTTTTGTTGCCGCTTCCAAGCTGCCTACGCCTTTTGCGCAATTCACCATGCATGGTTTTCTTGATGAAACCACCGGTCGCGAGCACGTGGTGCTCAGCCTGGGGGACATCGCCGATGGCGCGCCGGTTCTCGGCCGCCTGCACTCCGAATGCCTGACCGGCGACGCCCTGTTCAGCCAGCGTTGCGATTGCGGCTCGCAACTGGAAGCCGCACTGCGCGCGATAGCCCGGGAAGGTCGCGGGGTGTTGCTGTACCTGCGTCAGGAAGGCCGCGGCATTGGCCTGCTGAACAAGATCCGTGCCTACGAGCTGCAAGATGGCGGCGCCGATACCGTGGAAGCCAACGAGCGTCTGGGCTTTGCCGCGGACCAGCGTGACTACGCCATGTGCCTGCCGATGCTTGAGCACCTGGGGGTCAAGGCGCTGCGGCTGATGACCAACAACCCGCGCAAGGTCAAGGCGTTGACCGACATGGGCATCCAGGTCGCCGAGCGGGTGCCGCTGCACACCGGGCACAACCCCCACAACAAGCTGTACCTGGCGACCAAGGCCAGCAAGCTCGACCACATGATGGGCAACGAGCACCAGGGCGAGGTCGACCGCGCGTGACTCGGGGTCAAGTCAAGCGCCGCCTGGCCGTCAGTTGGTGGCAGTACCTGGCCCTGGCCTTGCTGCCGCTGTTTGTGATCAACCTGGTGTTTGGTCAGGGCGAGGCGTTGATGCCTGTGCTGGCGATGCCATTCTTTATCGCCGGTACGGCCTCGATGTTCGTCAGCCTGCGTTTTTTCAACGGCTACAAGCATGCCTTGATCGCCGCCGGCAAAGCCCTCGATACCCCTGAGGAGCCTGCCGCCTGGATCACCCTGGCGGCCCGTCGTCGCGCCGCCTTCCTGGCAGCATCGTTGCCCGCCTGGATCGGTGCCCTGGCGGTGTTCGTCGGCCTGGAAGCGGTGCCGCTGATGCTCCTGGCGCTGTCCACCGCGGTGCTGTTCTACCTCTACCGTATTCCTCGTCAGCTCGGCTGATGTGGCGCTGGCTGGCGGTCCTGTGCCTGCTGGCCGGCACTCCGGCCCTGGCGGCGCCGCGGGTGGTCAGCCTGGCGCCTTCACTGTCGGAGATCGTCGTAGAGCTGGGCGCCGCCGATCGGCTGGTCGGGGTACTGGATGCCGGTGAACGGCCGCCGGAGCTCAAGGACGTGCCCTCGGTCGGGCGTTACGGCCAACTGGACATCGAGCGTCTGCTCAGCCTCAAGCCGGATTTGCTGCTGCTCTGGCCCGCCAGTATCGGCCCGGCCCAGCGCGATCAACTGGCCCGCCTGGGCATTCCCACCTACGTTGCCGAACCCCATGATTTCCAGCAGTTGCTGGCGCAGATCGCCGAGATCGGCCAGCGCCTGGGCCGGTCCGCGGCGGCCCGGCAATTGTCCACGCAATTGAGCGCACAGTTGGCCGGGTTGCGTGAGCGCTATCACCGCGATCCCCAGTTGCCGGTGTTCTATCAAGTCTGGGATCAGCCGCTGTACACCGTGGGCGGTGGACAGATCATCAGCGCCGCCTTGAGCGTGTGTGGTGCTCGCAACGTGTTTGCCGAGCAGTCGTTGCCGGCGCCTCAGGTCAGCATCGAGTCGGTGCTGCAGCGCAACCCCCAGGCGATCCTGGCCACCGACCAGGGGCAGCTGGATGCCTGGAAAGCCTGGCCGCAGATTGCGGCGGTGCAGCAGGGGCGGTTGTTGTTGGTCAAGGACAAGGGGCTGGAGCGACCCAGCGGGCAGATGATTGCGGCGACGGCCAGGCTCTGCGCCTTGATTGCCCCCGAGCGCTGAGCCCGGTTCGCCGCCAAGCCGGTTACCGAGTTGTTGTAGGAGCCGGCTTGCCGGCGAAGGCAACGGACCTTACAGCTCAGGTGTCCAGGTCAGCCCGAGCATCCAGGTGCGGCCTTCGCTGCGGTAGCCATAATCGTTGCCGTTGTACTCGTAGAGCGCGCGGCTATAGGCCTTGGCGAAGACGTTGTCGAGTTTCAGGTCCAGCTTGAGCTCCCGATCGACTGCCCAGCTACCACGCAGCCCGAACACGCCGTAGCCACCTACAGGCACCTGTTTCTTTACGCTCAGGTCTTCATAACTCCTGCTCAACAACTGCCAGCTGGCGCCGAACGCCAGGTCGTCGAACTGCCGGTCCAGATCCAGGTTCAAGGTACGGCGGGCTCGACGTGGCAGTTGATGGCCATCCTGGCGATTGCGCGGGTCGATGAGGGCGGCGCCTATGCTGCTTTGCCAGCCGAACAGTGTTTGTTTCAGGGCTGCCTCGAAACCGTTGATCCTTGCGGCGCCGACGTTTTCCGGGCGCTGTGCGACGCGGTCATAAATAATCGCGTCCTTGATATCGGTACGGTAGATCGAGGCTTCCAGACGGCTGTCTGGCGTCAGTTGGCTACGCCACTGCAACTCATAGCTTTTCGAGTGTTCCGGCTTGAGGGCCGGGTTGCTGAAATCCGGGTAATACAGGTCGCTGAAATTCGGCGCCCGAAAGCCTTGGCTGTAGGACAGCAGCAGATCGTTGTCCGGATTCAGCGGCAGCGTGAGGGTGCCGCTCCAGGTGTTCTGGCTGCCATATTGCTGGTTCTGGTCGCGGCGCAGGCCCAGTTCGGTGGAGAAACTGTCGCTGCGAAAACGGTGCTGCACAAAGGCCGCGCGGTTCCAGCGGCTGTCTTCGGCAAAGCGGGTCGGGCTGGTGTTGAGTCGATCCTCGTACCAGTCCGCCCCGAGGATCAGGCTGTTGTCTGCATCCAGGCGCAGATCGTTCTGCCAGTTCAGCGAGTGTCGGTAGGTATTGAACACGCTGCGCTCATCACTGAGCTTGTCGCGCTTGAGGTCACGGTTTTCGCTGTGTCCGAGCTCGATCCGCGATTGCCAGTGGTCATTGATGTTCGCGTCGAGATAGCCGCTGAAGCTGCTGACACTGAAGTCGGTGTAAGGGTCTTGGGCGAAGATGTTGTAGCTTGAGTCGTAGCGCCCGAAGGGGTTGTCGTAGCGGCTGCGACCCTGGTTATCCAGCAGGTTGAAACCCAGCTCCAGGTCATCGTTCAGCGCGTGGCTGAGGGCGAGGCTCAAGGATCTGTTGCGATAGCCATCATGGTCGGCATCGCTGGGGAACGACGGCTGAGTCCAGTCGATTCCGGCGCTTTCATCCAGGTTGGCGCCGAGGCTGAAGCGGGTCTGGGCGTCGCCGCCGGAAAGGCCCAGGCTGCGTTCCCAGGTCTGGTTGCTGCCAGCGGCGACACGCATGCGCCCATGCAGCCCCGAGTCGGCGCCACGCCGGGTGAAGATCTGGATCACCCCGCCAATGGCGTCGCTGCCGTAGATCACCGAGCGCGAGCCACGCAGCACTTCCACCCGTTCGATCTGCTCGACGCTGATGAATTGCAGGTTGCTGTCGCCGGAGGATGAACTGCTGATGCGCTGGCCATCCACCAGCACCAGGCTCTGGGCCGAGTTGGTGCCGCGAATGAAAATGTTCGGCAGGTTGCCGCGGCCGCCGCTCTGGGCAACCTGGACCCCGGGCACCCGCTGAAGCAGGTCGGTCAGGCTGGTGGGTTGCAGGCGGTCGATGTCTTCCCGGGTGAACACGGTGTTGGCGGCGCTGCTGTCGTTGCGTGCTTCCACCTGGCGGTTGGCGCTGATCAGCATCTCCGGCAGTTTCAGGGCCTGATCGCGCTCGGAGGTGTCGGCCAGCAGATCGGTGCAGGGCAGAAGGCAAAGTGGCAGGGCCAGGCGAGAGAGTTTCATGGCTATTCCGTTAGCGCGGCTCGGCCTTCACCGCAGTGTATGAAGCCGGATAAGGAAGGGAGCAACAGCGACGCCCGCATGGCGGGCGTGCAGCAGCGGCTACAGGTAGCCGCTGTGGGTCAAGCCAGGCCCAGCAGCGCCAGGCGCTGGCGCACCGAAGCCTCGATGCCGGCTTCGTCGAGGCCGCACTCGGCGAGCATTTGCGCCGGCTTGGCGTGCTCGACGTAGGCGTCGGGCAGGCCCAGGTGCAGGATCGGCTTGAGGATGCTTTCGCGGGCCAAAAATTCGCTGACCGCGCCACCGGCGCCGCCCATGATGGCGTTCTCTTCGATGGTCACCAGCAGTTCATGGCTGCCGGCGATCTCGCGTACCAGGGCTTCATCCAGGGGTTTGACGAAACGCATATCGACCACGGTGGCGTCGAGTTTCTCGGCCACTTGCAGGGCTTCGGCCAGTTGCACGCCGAACACCAGCAGCGCGACCTGCTTGCCCTGGCGACGGATCACGCCCTTGCCGATCTCGATCGGCTCCAGGTCCTTGTCGATCGGTGCGTTGGGGCCGGTGCCGCGCGGGTAGCGCACGGCGGCGGGGCCGTTGTACAGGTGCCCGGTGCTGAGCATCTTGCGCAACTCGTTCTCGTCGCTCGGGGTCATCACCAGCATGCCGGGAATGCAGCGCAGGAAGGACAGGTCGAAGCTGCCGGCGTGGGTCGGGCCGTCTTCGCCCACCAGCCCGGCGCGGTCGATGGCGAACAGCACGTCGAGGTTCTGCACTGCCACGTCGTGGATCAGTTGGTCATAGCCGCGCTGCAGGAAGGTGGAATAGATCGCCACCACCGGCTTGGCGCCTTCGCAGGCCATGCCGGCCGCCAGGGTCACCGCGTGCTGTTCGGCAATCGCCACGTCGAAGTAGCGCAGTGGGAAACGCTCGCTGAAGGCCACCAGGTCCGAGCCTTCCTTCATCGCCGGGGTAATACCCACCAGGCGCGGGTCGGCGGCGGCCATGTCGCACAGCCACTCGCCGAAGACGCCGGAATACTTCGGACCGCCGGCCTTTTTCGGCGCGGCCGCCGGAGCATCCAGGGGTTCCAGCTTGGTGATGGCGTGATAGCCGATCGGGTCGACTTCCGCCGGGGCGAAGCCCTTGCCCTTCTTGGTCACCACATGCAGGAACTGCGGGCCCTTGAGGTCACGCATGTTGCGCAGGGTGGCGATCAGGGTCGGCAGGTCGTGGCCGTCGATGGGGCCGATGTAGTTCCAGCCCAGCTCTTCGAACAGCGTGCCGGGCACCAGCATGCCCTTGGCGTATTCTTCGGTGCGGCGGGCGATTTCCCAGGCACCGGGCAGGCGCGACAGCACTTTCTTGCTGCCTTCGCGCATGCTGGCGTAGGTGCGGCTGGAGAGAATCTTGGCCAGGTAGTTGGACAGCCCGCCGACATTGCGCGAGATCGACATGTCGTTGTCGTTGAGGATCACCAGCATGTTGGCGTCCACTTCCGGCGCGTGGTTCAGGGCCTCGAAGGCCATGCCCGCGGTCAGGGCGCCATCGCCGATCACGGCGATGGCCTTGCGCTCGCTGTGCTGCAGGCGGGCGGCGATGGCCATGCCCAGGGCAGCGCTGATGGAGGTGCTGGAGTGGCCGACGCCGAAGGTGTCGTACTCGCTCTCGGAGCGCCGTGGGAACGCCGCCAGGCCATCTTTCTGGCGCAAGCTGGCCATCTGTTCGCGACGACCGGTGAGGATCTTGTGCGGATACGCCTGGTGACCTACGTCCCACACCAGCCGGTCGTCCGGGGTGTCGAACACGTAATGCAACGCGATGGTCAGCTCGATGACGCCAAGGCCGGCACCGAAGTGCCCGCCGGTCTGGCCGACCGTGTAGAGCAATTCCAGGCGCAATTCATCGGCCAGGGTTTCCAGCTCGGCTTCACCTAACCGGCGCAGGCCGTCCGGCGTCTGGGCACGGTCGAGCAGCGGGGTGGTCGGGCGTTTGCGGGGAATCTCATGAAACGTCGTGGGCATCAGGCGAATCGTTATAGGTATAGAAAGAGGCGGCAGTTTACCTTATGCATCGCAAGCTGCCCACGCAGAGCACCGAACTTGGCCGATATGCGGTCCGGGTGCGGACCGTCGATCAGTGGCGGCGCTCGACGATATAGCGCGCCAGCTCGCGCAAGGGCTCGGCCGCTGCGTCAAACGGACGCAGCGCGTGCAGCGCCTGGTCCCGCAGCTCCAGAGCGTATTCCTTGGCCGCGGCCAGCCCCAGCAGCGCCGGGTAGGTCGGTTTGTCCCGGGCGATATCGGCGCCCTGGCGCTTGCCCAGGGTCGCGGTATCGCTTTCGACGTCGAGGATGTCGTCCTGCACCTGGAAGGCCAGGCCGACAGCCTGGGCATAGGTCTGCAGGGATTTGAGCTCGTCTTTCTCGGCCCGACCGCTGGCCAGGGCGCCGAGGATCACGCTGGCTTCGATCAGCGCGCCGGTCTTGTGCCGATGCATGTATTCCAGGGCTTGCTGATCGAGCTTGAGGCCTACCGAACCCAGGTCGATGGCCTGACCGCCCACCATGCCCGCCGGACCTGCGGCCTGGGCCAGGGTGGTGACCATGCGCAGGCGGATCTCGGCGCTGGCGTCGCTCAGGTTCGGGTCCAGCAGGGCACTGAAGGCCAGGCTCTGCAGGCCGTCGCCGGCGAGGATCGCGCAGGCTTCGTCGAAGGCTTTGTGGGTAGTGGGCTGGCCGCGACGCAGATCGTCATCGTCCATGGCCGGCAGGTCGTCGTGGACCAGGGAATAGGCGTGAATCAGTTCCACCGCGCAGGCCGCGCCGTTGGCTTGCTCGGGCCTGCCGCCCAGGGCCTCGCAGGCGGCGTAGGCCAGCAGCGGGCGCACGCGCTTGCCGCCATTCATCACGCTGTAGCGCATGGCTTCATAAAGGCGGGCAAGTTCGGGGCTGGGTGCGCTGAACAGGGTGTGCATTGCCGCGTCGACGCGGGCCTGGCTGGCGGCCTGATAGGCGGCAATCATTCTGGCTGTTCCGCGTCGAAGGGTTGCTCGGCCAGTTCGCCGTCGCGCTCCAGCAGGATCTGCACCTTCTGCTCGGCCTGGGCCAGTGCGGCCTGGCAATCACGGGTCAGGCCGATGCCTTGTTCAAAGGCGGTCAACGAGTCTTCCAGCGACAGCTCGCCGTTCTCCAGACGCTCGACCAGGGTTTGCAGGTCGGCGAGGGATTGTTCGAAATCTAAGGCAGCTTTTTTGCGGGCCATGGCGGCTATCCCGGTTGACGTTAAACCGGCGCGACACTAGCAGACACTGGGGTTTCGGGCAAATGAGAAGCGCTCGCTGGCACGCGTTTCACAGGCCCCGGCTCAGTGTCCAGTTGAGCCCTGCCTGAATCAGGCGGATGCCGCGTCGGCCTTGGGTGTACTGCGCCCTGGCTCACCAGGCGGTGGTGCCTGGATCAGCCACTCCCCGGGCACAGCCTCGATTCGCGGATCAAGGGTTGAGGCCTGCACGCTCGGTGGGTGCTCAGGTATCGCCACGTGCTGCCGGGGGGCGTCGTCGACCCGAAACTCCCCGTTGGCCTTTTTCGGTTGTACCCGCCAGACCAACAGCAGGGCGAACAGCGAAAACACCATGTAGAAGGCGTTGTGCCCGTAGAGGTTCATCAGCGCGCCGCTGAGCAGCGGGCCGAGGCAGGCGCCAACGCCGTGGGTGGCCAGGAGCATGGCGCTCAGGGCCACGCGCCGGGATTGCTCGATGTGGTCGTTGGCCAGGGCGACCGCCAGCGGGTAGAGGCTGAACAGCAGCAGGCCGCTGAGGCAGGCGAACAGCAGCAACCAGGTGAACGACAAGCTGAACAGCCCCCATAAAGGCACGCTCACCAGGCACAGCAGCAGCGCGCAGGCGCGGATCAGCCGCGCGCGGTCGAGGCGATCCGACAGCCAGCCGAGCGGCCACTGGCCGCACAGGCCCGCGAGGATCGCCACGGCGACAAAGGTCCCGGCCTGGGCCGTGTCCAGGCCGCTCAAGGTGATAAACACGGGTGCCAGGGCATAGAACGAACCCACCAGCAGCCCGGTGACAAACACCGTGCTCAGGGCTTGCGGCACCCGGCGCCAGAAGAAACCGATCTGCAGCGGCGCCGCTTCCAGCTTGGCCGGGTGCAGGCGGCGGGTGAGGGCGACGGGCAACAGGCAGGCGGCGAAACACAGGGCGACGATCAGCAGCGGCTTGAAGTCCAGCTCGGGGCGCCAGATCAGCACGCCCTGGCCGAGTATCAGGCCCAGGGACACCGCCACCATGTAGCCGGCGAATACCGCGCCGCGCTGCCGGTTGCCGGCCTGCTCGTTGAGCCAGCTCTCGATCACCATGTACTGGTTCATCATCACCAGGCCGGTGATGAAGCGCAGCACCAGCCACAACCACAGCGCCTCGAACAGCAGGTGCAGGAGCACGATCATGGTCGCGGCGCCTGCGCAGGCGACATAGGAACGGATGTGGCCCACCGCGGCGATCATCCGATGGCCGAACTTGGCGCCGCCGACCATGCCGGCGTAATAGGCCGCGGTCAGGCCGCCGATCCACAGTTCGCCGACACCGTCGCCGGTCAGGCGCAGACCGATAAAACTGAAGAACAGCCCGTTGCCGGTGAGCATCAGGAGGGTGGCGCAGTAGAGTGCGGGGAATGTCAGCAGGGTCAGGTTCATGAGTCGTCAGGTCAGGGCGGTCAAGGACCGGTTTTCTGGGCAAGGTGGGCATGTTCCAGCAGCCATTGGCGAAAGCGGCGCACGGCGGGCGGGGGATTGCGGTGGTGCGGTTGCATCAGGTTCAGGCGTCCGCGGCTGGGCATGCGCTGCGGTAGCGCGCGTTGCAGGCGCCCGGCGGCGAGTTCGTCCTGCAACAGGCTTTCCCAGCCCAGGGCCACGCCCTGGCCCATCACCGCCGACTGCATCAGCAACTGATAGCTGTTGGTGCGCAGGGCGTATTGGGGGGCGTGGTAGAGGGCGCCCACGGCACTGAACCAGTCGGCCCAGGTCAGCCAGTCGTGATAGTGATCTTCGACGATCAGCAGCCGGTGTTCCTGCAGCAGGTGTTGCGGGTCGCGAATCGGTCCCTTGCGGCTCAGGTAGTCCGGGCTGCAGACGCAGATCACCTGTTCCCCGGCAAATACCGGGGTCAGCTCCAGGCCCAGGGGCGCCGGCAGCTCGTCCAGGTGATAGAACAGTCCCAGGTCGTACTCGCTGACATCCAGATGCAAGGGGCTTTCGCTGCAGAGGATGCGGATGTCCAGCTCCGGATACAGGCGCTGGAACTCGGGCAGCAGGCGCGCCAGCCAGATCGAACTGATGGTCGGCGTACTGGCCAGGGTCAACTGGCGCTCGGCGCCGCGGCGGCGCAGTTCCGCGGACTCGCGGTCGAGCTCGCGCAGCAGGCGCTGGATGGTGCGAAAGTAGCGCTCGCCCGCCGGGGTCAGGCTGATGCCCAGGTTGTGGCGATGGAACAGCGGCCGCGCGAGGTTTTTCTCCAGGCGCTTGATCTGGCGGCTGACTGCGCTCTGGGTCAGGTTCAGCTCCTGGGCGGCCCGGGTGAAGCTCAGATGACGGGCCACCGCCTCGAAAGGCTGCAGGCAATTGAGGGGCGGCAAGTCGACGTTGCGATGGGACATGCGGGTACCAGTCTACAGGGGGCGGGCGCTGTGTCCTGCGTCCCGCCGAGTCTCGGAGATTGGGCATCCTGCCACGCTTTACAGCGTGGATCGGGCGATCCGTTTGTGCCACTGGCGTTGATGAATCTGCTGGCCGTCAAGCCTCGCCACCTGTGTGGCGTGCAGATAGAACCACTGAGTGTCGGCATGCAGGCCCAGGGTGCTGTCCACTTCCACCGACCAGCCCTCGCGGCCGACCCGGTAGTGCCATTGGATGTCTGCCCGGGTCGACAGCGGGTCCCAGGGCCGGGTGCGGTATTGCTCGGTGCAGCGCTGGTCGACCCACAGCCCGTGATCAAGGAAACGCATGGCGCCCAGGTCGTCGTCGATACGCACGCAGACTTCACCGCTGGCCACGTCTTCGTAGAGGGTGCGCTTGGGGACGGCCTTGCGGATGATTTCCAGGTTGGCCGGTGGGGCGCTTTGCGGGGCCTCGAACGGGCACTCCACCGGCTCACCAATGAACACCGGCAATTGCACGCTCTGCACCTCGGGCAGCAGGGTCAGGGTGGTCAGCTCCCGGGCCGGCCATAGCAGCGGGAAGCTGGCGGTGCTCAACGCCAGGCGCAGGCGATAACCGGCCGGCAGGCGATAGCCGACGTGGTCGAGGCTGAAGCTAACCTGCAGCGGCGCGCCGGGCTCGGGTGGGTTGGCCACGGCAAAGTCCTCGCGCAGCGACAGGTTCAGGGTGCCGTAGGTGATCTGCGCCACCTGACCGTCCGGAGCCACGGCATTCAGCCGGGCAACGATTTGCCCGCAAGGCCGGTCCGAGGTCAGGCGCAGGTCCAGGCGCACATCGCCCAGCAAGGCCAGGGGTTCGCTCAAGGGCTGGCTGTCGAAGCACAGCGAATGGGCGTCATCCCGGCGCTGGTCGGTAGGACCGTCCGGGCCGAACCAGATGGCGCAGTATTCGCCCTGATGCAGGCCGGTGGTCAGGGGCGAGCAGATGCTGCGTTTTTCGCTCAGCGCGTGCTCTCCCGCGCTGAGCCCGCTGGCGCTGAGGCTGAAGGTCTGCCACTGGATCTGTGGATCGGGCCAGCCGGCGGTCTGCACCCAGACACCCGGGCGCTCGGCGTAGCTGGCCTTGGGCGGCACGGCGTCCTGCAGGTAGAAGGTGCAGGCCGGCTCGTCCATCACCCCGTTGTCGATGCCCTTGAGCCAGTGGTCCCACCAGCGTTTGGCTTCCTGGAGAAAACCGATGGCCGGGTTGGGTACGGCAAAGTGCGGGTACTTGTGGATCCAGGGGCCGAGCAGGGCTTTCTTCGGGCCGCCAAGGTGCTGCATCAGGCGCGGCACGCTGTTCTTGTAGGCATCGCCCCAGCCGCCGACGCAGTACACCGCGGCCTTGATCGCCGCATAGTCCTCGCACACCGAGCCCTGGCGCCAGTAGGCGTCACGGGTCTGATGCTGCAGCCAGGTTTCGGCCAGCATCGGCATGGCGTCCAGGCGTTGCTGCCATTGCGCCTGCCAGTCCGGCACCAGCAGCGGGTCCGGTACGGCGGCGCTGAAGTTGAGCATGGTGGCGGCCCAGCCCTGGTTCTCCATCAACAGGTTGCCGCCCTTGTAATGAATGTCGTCGGCGTAGCGGTCGTCGGTGGAGCACAGGGTAATGATGGCTTTCAGCGCGGCGGGTTGATGGGCCGCCACCTGCAGGCCATTGAAGCCGCCCCAGGAGATGCCCATCATCCCCAGGTTGCCGTCGCACCAGGGTTGGGCGCAGAGCCAGTCGAGCACTTCCAGGGCGTCCTGCTGTTCCTGAGGCAAGTACTCGTCGGCCATCAAGCCCTGGGATTCACCGTTGCCACGCATGTCCACGCGCACGCAGGCGTAACCCTGGCCCGCCATCCAGGGGTGAGTCAGGGCGTCACGTACTGCGGTGCCGTCGCGTTTGCGATAGGGCAGGTATTCGAGAATCGCCGGGTAGCGCCGGGTGCCGGCATCGGCTGGCAACCAGATGCGCGCGGCCAGTTGGGTGCCGTCGCGCAGAGGGATCAGGCAGTGCTCGATCTCGCGGATCGGATGGGGAAAGTCGCGGATGACGTCCATGGGCTACTCCAGTCGATAAAGGGCCGGCGCCGGGCCGGGCGCGGTGAGTCACAGCAGGCTGAAGGGGTATTCGGTGACCAGGCGGATGTGGTCGACATCGCCGTTCGAGGTTCCGTGGATGCGATAGGTGCCCTGGCGCAGGCTTAGGGACAGGTCCTTGGCCACGCCGTTCTGCACCCGGTAGCTCAGGTCGATGTCCCGCTCCCAGTGGCGCTCCTTGTCGGCGTAGTAGCGGTAGGGGCTGTCCTGGGGGATCCGCCGGCCGTCGACATGGCTGCCGCGGATGTAGCGGGTGCCGAAGGACAGGCCGGGCAGGCCCAGGGGCTCCAGGTCGAGGCGATAGCCCAGGCTCCAGGAACGCTCGCCGGGGCCGTTGAAGTCGGCGATCAACGAGGCGTTGGCCAGGTAGATCGAGCCGTGGAACCCGCCGCCGCTCAGGGCCAGGTAGTCGAAGGGTTGCTGACCATGGATGCGCTGGTGGGCCAGGGTCACGGTATGTGGACCCTCCTTCAGCGCCAGCGCCGCCGACCAGGCTGTGACCGCGATGTCTCCGGCCAGGGCCTTGCCGTCGTCCAGGGAGCGATAGAGTTGCAAGTCCAGGTTCAGGCTGCGCCGCGCCTCGGCGTCCAGGGGCTGGTCGAGGTTGAGATTGACGTAGTGCTGGCGCCACAGGTCCTGGTAGCGCGAGCTGTAGAGCCCCAGCCCGACCCGCGGATGCAACTGGTAGGTGCCGCCCAGATAGCTGGCGTCGCCGCCCTCGACCCTGGCGTAGCCAGCGTGGAAACCACCGCGATGACCGGTCTGGTTGAAGTCACGGGAGGCGCTGAAGTGTCCGCCCTCCAGCAGCAGGCCCTCGACCTCGCGGCTGCTGAAGGCCAGGCCGGTGGCGGTGGCCGGCATCAGCCGGTTGTCGGCCAGGGCCAGCACCGGGGTCTGTGGCCGCAGGTCGCCGTACTTGAGCTCGGTATTGGACAGGCGCATTTTCAGCGCGGCCCCGGCGGTGGCCGACTCCCGCTTGCTGCTGCCGTCGCTGTCGCTGACCAGCATCATGGTCCGTGCCCGGCCACCGCCACTGTCGAGGCGGGTGGCGAAGTAGGCGTGGGCATCCAGGCCCCAGCCCAGGGTGCCCCGGGTGTAGCCGGAGGCGTAGTCCAGTTGCAGGCCCTGGCCCCACTCGCGGGCGTCCAGGTCCCACTGGCGATGGTCGTTGTTGCGGTAGTTGTTGCGCACCAGGCCGTTGATTCGGCTGTCCTCGACAAAGCCTCGGGATTGCGCCTGGTTGGCCTGGGCCAGCGCCGGACAGAGCAGCGTCAGGCCCAGGCCGCCCAGGATCAGGAGACGGACGTTCATGGGGTGGGCCCTCGTGCCGACTGGTTTTCCCCGTGCTCTTGCGCGGGCACCGGCGGTGTCAGCAGGGACGGGTTTTTCATCCAGATGATCAGCGCGCTGCTGGAGAGCAGGACGATCAGCATGCCCGGCAGGCCGCCCAGGTTGGAGAGCATCTTGACCCCGTCGATGCCGACGTAGGCCACCATCACCCAGGACACGCAACCGATGATCGCGCCCCAGATCACCTTGAGCAGCGGGCTGCCGTCCAGATCGGAATCGGCGGTGACCCCGCGACTGCACAGGTTGCCGATGACGTCGGTGCTGGAGTCGGCAGCGGTGACGAAGGAAATGAAGGCGATGAACAGCAGGAAGGCAATGATCAGGCCGCTCGCCGGCAACTGCTGGAACACCTGGTACAGCACATGCTCCACCCCCTGCTCGTTGAGCACGCGGTTGAGCAGGCCGTCACCCTGGGCGTCGAAGTACAGGCTGCTGCCGGAGAAGATGCAGATCCACAGGGCGGTGAACAGCGCCGGGTAGAGCATGGAGATGTGGATGAACTCGCGCACGGTGTAACCACGGCCGATCTTGCCCAGGAACATGGCGCTCACCGGGGCCCAGGCGAACCACACCGACCAGTAGAACACCGTCCAGCTCTGGGGCCAGTTGTCGCCGCTGGCCGCGCCGGTGAACAGGCTGCGGCTGAAGAAGCTCTGCAGGTAGACGCCGAAGGATTCGATACCGAGGCTGAGCATGTACAGGGTTGGTCCGCAGATCAGCACGAACAGCCCCAGGGCCAGCATGATCCAGGTGTTGAAGGTGGAGAACTTGACGATGCCCTTCTGCAAGCCGCTGGCGGCGGAGAACACGAAGGTGGCGACGATCACCGCGATGATCAGTCCCAGGCGCAGCGGTGTGGTGTCACCGCCGATGTACTGGCTCAGGCCACCGGACAGGGTCAGCGCGCCTGTGCCCAGGGAGGAGGCCATGCCCGCTACCAGGGCGAACATCGCCAGGGTGTCGATCAGTCCGGCATGGCGTCGGACCCATTTTTCGCCGAGCAGCGGTTGCAGCATGGCGCCGATGGAGAAGTTGCCCCGCAGGTTGTAGAACACCAGGGCGAACACCAGCGACGGCACCAGGTAGATGGCGTAGGGCGTGAGGGTCCAGTGCAGGAACATGCTGGACATGGCGAAGTGCTTGGCCTCGCTGCTGCCGGCTTCGATGTTCAGGCTCGGGGGCGGGCCATACAGGTGATAGAGCGGCTCGGCGGTGGTCCAGAACAGCACGCCGACCGCCAGGGTGGTGCACAGGGCCACCATGAACCAGCGCCACTTGCTCAGCAGTGGCTTGGCGTCTTCGCCACCGATGCGCACCCGCCCCAGGGGCGAAAAGTAGACGATGGCGGTCAGCATCAAGAGAAAGAAGCTGCCGGCGCTGAACAGCCAGGAAAAGTTGTCGAGGATGATCCGGTTGAGTTGCCTGCTCACCGCCAGGAAGCCCTGCAGATCAAGGTAACTGGCGATCACCGCTGCCAGCAGAATCAGGAAGGTGGGCCAGAAGACCCAGGCTCTTAACGGATACTTCATCAGTGAGGCACTCCCGTTGCTTATCTTTTTTATGGCCAGGCGAGGCCGCAGTTGCAGGGCGCCGCAGTGCAGCGCTGCGACGGTCCTAGATAAGCGTTGAGCGGCGTGCAGTAGCAATCGACTAATGGGTATGGGGTCATTCCCTGAGGGAATGCGCGATGGCACCAGGCCGCCAGGGGTGATGGGCGCAACAGGCATTCCAGAGCGCTCGCCGCCGGGGCGATCGGGGGCTGTCGGCGATTGGCGGCAAGACCCTTGCGAGTGCCGGAGAGGCGGATCCTGCGGGGCAGATTCGTACTTGAACTAAGGCTGTTTCTTGTCGAGCGGCGGAAAGCGTAAATAGTGGCTGAAAGCCACCTTTTTCGGCGTGTGTAATGTCGCCGTAATGGCATTTGCCCAGCGGGTTTCAGCAGGGTGTCGATTGCCGTGCAAAATCCCGGTCCGGCAATTGTGTAACAGACGGCAAATCGCTAATCTGCGGCCTTTCCGACGCCCGCACTCGCTGGGCCGTTTTCCGAATGTTTGCAGCCGCGCCGAGGATCTGGCGCCAGGGTTTTCCCATGCATGGCAGGACGCAGTACATGCGCGTTTTCTCCTCCCTTCTGCTGACCTTGCTGCTGGCCGGCACGGTGCTCGCCGAGCCCTCCGCCGAGCTGCAGGAACCCCTGGCCGGCTGGCGCTATTCCGGCTTGCTGGACCGTACCGAGCAGGACCGTGTGGCCTATCCGACGCCACCCATCGATCGCGGCATCCAGCGCAATCGCACCCTGATCGAGGGCCAGCTCAAGGCCATCGGCCATTTGCGCCAGCCCCACAGCCTGTCGGTCAACGGCAACCCGCTGAATCTGTACACCGACGAACAGGGTCGCTTCGCCCGCCCTTACGCGTTCGGTGCCGGTTCCAACAGCGTCGAAGTGCGCAGCTCCGAGGGCAAGTCCCTCAAGCGCGTGCAGTTCTACGAAGCCAATCAGAACAAGACGCCGCCGCGAATCCGCGTGGTGCTGGGCTGGGACGATCCCAAGGCCGAGCTGGACATGCACATCATTACCCCCGATGGCCAGCATGCGTTCTTCGGCCATCCCGGCCTGACCAATGGCGGCGGCCTGGACCCGGACGGCGTCGACGGCCCGGGCCCGGAAATGTTCACCATGACCGCGCCGCTGCGGGGCACCTATCTGATCTACGTCAACTACTGGGGCAACTTTGGCAGCGGCGGGTACAACTTCGACGAAGGCAGCAATCAGAACGAGGTGATCACCTCGCAGATCAACCTGATCCTTAACGAAAACACCGTCGATGAGAAACGCGAGACCTTTATCGTGCCCATGCGGGCCATCGGCGACCTGTTGCTGGTCAAGTCTTTCAACTATTGAACATCCCGCACCACGGATGAATTGGGCTTTGTGAATCATGAGCGAAAACACCGCATCCCCGGCGGCCGGCGTGCCCGGTCCTGAACACTCCGGCAGCAAACGGCGCTGGCCGGCTCTGGTGGCGGGCCTGTGCCTGGTGGCGGCCGCCATCGCGGGCGTGGGCTGCAAGCCCAAGACCTCGGTGGCGGAACTGGCTGGCGACAAGCTGGGCCTGAGTCGCCCTGACGGCCTGCTGGAAACCCATTCCCTGACGCAACTGCCCAAGGATCTGCTGGCGGTGCCTTTCCTCAAGGACACCCTGACCGAGGACTTCGTCTTCTATTACCAGGCCCATGCCGACCGCCTGGGCCTGATCGGCAGTCTGCGGCGGATCATCTACGAGCATGACCTGAAACTGCAGGACAACCTGATCGAGCAACTGTTCGACCAGCCGGCGGATGTGGCGTTGTGGCGCGGTGCCGACGGGCGCCTCAAGGATTTCCTGCTGGTGATGGACCGCGGCGGGCTGGCCAAGCTGCTGGAGCCCCTGGCCAAGGTCGCCCTGGACGATACGCAACTGAGCAAGCTGGCCGAGCTCAAGGTCGGCGGCGATGCGGTGACGCTGTACCAACTGAACTACAACGCCGGCAAGTCCCTGGCGTTCGCCTCCCACGGTGACAAGCTGGTGGTGTTGTCCAACCCGGGCAAACTGTACGACCTGAGCCAAGGTGCCGACGATGAACACGGCGCCGTCTCCACGGCGGCCCTGGAGGCGCTGCTCAACGGTGACAAGCTGTTCCCCGAGGCGTTCGGCCTGGAGGCGCGCAAGCCCGAGGTGCAGCAGCGGCTGGCGGTCAACGCCGGTGTCCTGGCCATGGGTTACCAGCGCTTCATCCCCAACTTCGCCGGCCTGCGTTTCGACATGGACGACAAGGGCTGGCACAGCTACCTGGCCCTGCAAGAGCAGGACAACCAGCCGGACTTCGACTTCAAGCCGATCTGGCAGGCCATGCCCATGGGCGCCAGTGCCTGCGTGGCGCTGCCCCTGGCGGCGCAGCAGCAGAAGCCGCTGCTGGTCAAGCTCGGCGCCGAAGAAGCGGTGGCCACCACCCTCACCGAACACATGGCCGGCACCGCTGGCCTGTGCTGGTACGCCGACTCGCGGCTGTACACGCCGCTGCTGGTGGCCAGCCTCAAGGACAAGGACAACACCAAGCTCGATGCAGAGCTGGGCAAGCTGTTCGGTTCCATGGTCGGGGCCCGGGAAAGCAAGGTGCCGGAGCGCCTGTTCCCGGTGGTCGAGCAGCACAATGGCGAGGTGCACCAGTGGCAGCGCCAGGTCAGTTCCAACTTCGGCCAGTACCCGGCCAAGGAGGCCAAGGACCCGCAAGCCATCACCGGCCGCGCCTTCATGCAGGTCAGCCTGGCCCGCCACGGTTCGACCCTGGTGTTCTCCCTGGACGACAAGCTGGTGACCAAGGCCCTGGGCACCCTGGACAAGCGCTTCCCGCCCCTGGCCGACGTGGTGCCCAAGGATGCGCTGATGCCGGTGTACCTGGGGCCGCAATCCCTGGCGCAGTTGATCCAGCAGGAAACCTTCGACAGCCTGCCCCAGGACATGGAGCCGGTGTTCAACAACGCCGCGCAAACCTACCTGGTGCCCAAGCTGCGCAGCCTCGGCGGTTATGGCAAGTACGCCCTGACCCTGCCTGAAGGCAGCGAACCCAACGGCCACTGGCAATGGCTGCCCCTGCAATGGCGCGCGCTGTGAGTGCATGGCGCAAGAGTCTGTCCAGCCTCGGCCTGTTGGCCCTGTTGCTGAGCCATGCCGTGGGCGCGACCCAGGCGCCGCCGCTGGACGTGCAGCAGTCCCAGGTGTTTCGTGCCTGGTTCGTGCGCATTGCCCAGGAGCAACTGAGCCAGGGGCCGAGCCCGCGCTGGTATCAGCAGGACTGCGCCGGGCTGGTGCGCTTTGCCGCCAACGAAGCGCTCAAGGTCCACGACAGCAAGTGGCTGCGGGCCAACGGCCTGTCCAATCGCTACCTGCCGCCAGAGCTGCAATTGAGCGAGGGGCAGCGTGGCCTGGCCCAGCAGTGGCAGCAGGGCGACGGCCAGACCGGGCCCTACGTCAATGCGATCAAGCTGATCCAGTTCAACAGCCATCTGGTCAGTCGTGACCTGGGCCAGGCGCGCCCCGGCGACCTGCTGTTCTTCGACCAGGGCGACGACCAGCACCTGATGATCTGGATGGGCCGCAACATCGCCTATCACACCGGCACCACCACCCCCACCGACAACGGCATGCGCTCGGCCAGCGTGCAGCAACTGATGACATGGAAGGACACCCGATGGATACCCGACCCCGCCAACCCCAACTTCATCGGCATCTATCGACTGAACTTCCTCACCCAATGAGCGAATCGCGTATGTGGCGTTTTCTGTTTCGACTGACTGTTGTTCTGACCCTCGTGGCCCCCGCGAGCCTGGTCAATGCCGAAGACTCGGTGCCGTCCAGCGATTACGCGGCGGTCTCCGGCGAGAGTTTCTTCCTGCTGGCCGACAGCAGCTTTGCCAGCGACGAGCAGGCCATGGTGCGCCTTGAGGCCCCGGGCCGGGATTACCGGCGCTTTCGCATGGAACCCTACGGCGGTGCCGACATCCGGGTGTACCGGATCAACCAGCCGCTGGACTTCCTCAAGCGGCAGAAAAACCTGCACCGGGTGGTCAGCGACGGCCAGTTCAAGGGCGAGGGCCTGTCCAACACCCTGGCCTACCTGTGGGACAACTGGTATCGCAAATCCCGTCGGGTGATGCAGCGGGCGTTCTCCTACGAGTCGCGCAAGCAGGTGACCGAGGAGGTGCCGGAATTGAAGGTCGGCAACTCCATGCTGGCGCCTACCCCCTATGACGCCCAGCCGCAGTTCGCCCTGATCCCGGGGCTGCCGCTGGTGACCCAGTTCCGTTATCCGCTGTGGCAGGCCAAGCCGATCCAGCCGCCGGCCGGGGTTGACCTGTCCGGTTCCTCCAGCCAGTTCATCAATGTTGCGCCGGGCAACGTCTATATCCCGCTGGGGCAACTCAAGCCAGGCCTGTACCTGGTGGAAGCCCTGGTGGGCAAGTACCGCGCCACCACCATGGTCTTTGTTTCCAACACCGTGGCGGTGAGCAAGATCGCCGGCGACGAGTTGCTGGTCTGGGCCGCGGGCAAGCATGAAGGCAACTCCGTGCCCAAGGTCAACGTACTGTGGACCGACGGCCTCGGCGTTATGAACAGCGGCGCCACCGATGAACAGGGCCTGGTGCGCCTGAAACACGTCAGCCCCGAGCGCTCCTATGTGATTGGCGAGGACCAGGAAGGCGGGGTGTTCGTCTCCGAGAACTTCTATTACGACAGCGAGATCTACGACACCAAGCTCTATGCCTTCACCGACCGGCCGCTGTATCGCCCGGGCGACTGGGTATCGCTGAAGATCGTCGGTCGCGAATTCAAGAACGCTCGGGATTCGGTGCAGCCGGGGGCCGGGACGGTAAATGTCAGTGTGCTGGATGCCGCTGGCACCGCGCTGCAGAACCTGACCCTGAACCTGGATGCCAAGTCCGGCACCCAAGGCCGCTTCCAACTGCCGGAAAACGCCGTGGCCGGTGGCTATGAATTGCGTTTTGGCTACAAGGACCAGGTCTACAGCAGTGCCTTCCGCGTGGCCGAATACATCAAGCCGCATTTCGAGATTTCCCTGAGCCTGGCCAAGGCGGATTTCAAGACCGGTGAGCCGGTGAAGGGCAATCTGGTGCTGCTCTATCCGGACGGCAAGCCGGTGGCCAATGCGCGTCTGCAGCTGAGCCTGCGGGCCCAGCAACTGTCGATGGTGGACAACGAGCTGCAGTACATGGGCCAGTTCCCGGTGGAACTGACCAGCGCCGAACTGACCACCGACGCCAAGGGCAATGCCACCCTCGATCTGCCAGCGGCCAGCAAGCCGAGCCGCTATATGCTCACCGTGTTCGCCAGTGACGGCGCGGCCTATCGGGTCAAGACCACCAAGGAAATCCTCATCGAGCGTGGCGCGGCAAGCTTCAGCCTGAGTGCGCCGCAGCGTTTCAGCGCCGCCGGCGACAAGGTGCAGTTCAGCTACCTCAACCAGAACACCGGCGAGCAGGGCAAGAAGGTTTCCCCCAGCCGCTACAGTTGGGTGCGCCTGGAAGACCAGTCCACCGGCGAAGGCAAGCTGGGTGAAGCTGACAAGGGCTTTGCCCTGGCCTTCGAGCGTCCCGGCACCTACAACCTGACCCTGAAGGACGAACATGATCGGGTCCTGGGCGGCACCAGCCACTCGGTCACCGGCGAAGGGGTGAAAGCGGTGCCGGGCACCGTGGAAATCGTTCTCGACAAGCCCGAATACCAGGCCGGTGACGAAGCCCTGGCGCTGATCACCTTCCCCGAGCCGATCAACGACGCGCTGCTGTCGCTGGAGCGCGACAAGGTCGAGGCCACGGCGCTGCTGTCCAAGGGCGCTGACTGGCTGAAGGTGGAAAAGCTCAGCCCCACTCAATACCGCGTCCGGGTGCCGGTGAAGGACAACTTTGCGCCGAACCTGACCTTCTCCGTGCTCTACACCAAGGGCGGCGAGTACAGCTTCCAGAACGCCGGGATCAAGGTGCTGACGCCGCAGATCGATGTGGCCATCCACACCGACAAGGACAAGTACCAGCCGGGTGACCTGGTCACCGTTGACCTGTCCACCCAGTTCGCCGGCAAACCGGTGCCGGCGCACCTGACGGTCAGCGTGGTGGACGAAATGGTCTACGCCCTGCAACCGGAAGTGGCGCCAAGCATCGACCAGTTCTTCTATCACCCACGGCGCAACAACGTGCGCACCAGCGCCAGCCTGTCGTTCATCAGCTACGACGTGGCCCTGCCGGGCAGCCCCACCGCACCGGGCAAGGCCAACCGCAGTGAACGCGGGGTCAAGGTACTGGAGCGACCACGGCGCGAAGACGTCGATACCGCTGCCTGGCAGCCGGAACTGTTGACCGATGGCAGCGGCAAGGCGCGTTTCACCTTCCGCATGCCCGACTCCCTGACCCGCTGGCGCATCACTGCCCGGGCCATCGCCGATGACGGCCAGGTGGGGCAGAAGAAGCAGTTCGTGCGCTCGGAAAAGCCCCTGTACCTGAAGTGGAGCGGCCCGACCCGTTTCCGCAGTGGCGACAAGCCGGACCTGGGGCTGTTTGTCTTCAGCCAGTCCGAGCAGACGGCCAAGGCCGAGCTGGTGGTGCGCTATGCCGGGGAGTCCCAGCGTTTGCCGTTGACTCTCAACAGCGGCATCAACTACGTGGCGCTGCCGGCCATTGCCCCGGGCAACGGTGAGTGGAGCGCCGAGCTGGTGCAAGGCGGCAAGACCGTGGATGCCCTGGCCGTGCGCCTGCTGAGCAGCGCCGCCGGTTGGCAGACGGTGCAGGCCCAGAGCCTGGACGTGGCCGGCACCAGCACACCGTTGGGCCTGCCAGCCGATGCCGCAGAGATCCGCCTGCGCCTGGACGACAGCCCGCAAGCGCTGTTCCGTTCGGCCCTGGACGACCTGCTGGAATACCCTTACGGCGGCGTCGAACAGACCGCCAGCCAGTTGCTGCCGTTGAGCGTTGCCTACCCGGCGCTGGCCAGCAATCCGCAGGTTCGCGACCGCTTGCGCCTGATGATGCAGAACAGCCGCCTGCGCCTGGTGCACATGGCCGGACCGGAAGCCGCGTTCACCTGGTGGGGCGAAGACGCCGATGCCGATGCCTTCCTCACCGCTTACGCCTATTACGCCGATTGGCATGCCAGCAAGGTCATGGACCTGAACCTGCCGCCGGAGCACTGGCAGCGGGTGCTGGAGGTCTATGCCAAGCAGGCTGGCAATACGCCGTTGCTGCAACGGGCGCTGATCCTGTCCTTTGCTCGTGAGATGAACCTGCCGATCGCCACGCTGGTCAGGGGCCTGATGGACGATCTGGCCAAGGTCGGCAGCGGTCCGGCTGACAGCGTGGACGCTGGCAGCAGCGACAGCCTGGTGATGGCGGATCCGGATTCGGCCCTTGGTCTGGCTGGTGCCCGGGTGTTGACCGCGGCCCTGGCGCGGGATGCCAAGGTCACCCCGCCAGCGGCTTTCGTGGCGCAGTTGGACGCGGCCCAGCAACAGCTCGACCTCAGTTCGCAGCCGTTCGCCCAGGCCATCAACCTGTCCTTGAAGCCCTTCGATCAAGCGACGGCGCGTACCCTGCTGCAACGCCTGCTGCCATCGCAACCGACTCTGGACCGAGCCCTGGCCCTGACCTGGCTGCAGCGTAGCGTGGCTCAGGCAGCACCGGCCGTGGCCCTGAACCCGGGGCAGGGCTGGCAAGCGCAACAGGGCGCCAGCGGTGAACGCTACTGGCTGTGGCAGGGCCCGCAGGTGCCTGCGGTGTTGACCCTGGATCCGTTGCCGGAGCGGCCGTTGCGCGCTTCTCTCAGCTACCAGAGCCAGCAGGAGGCGGGCACGCCATTGCCGGTGAACATCACCCGTCGTCTGTTGCGCCTGGTGCCGGGCGACGAGGCTTTCACCTTCAAGCTGGAGCCGGTGGGCAACAAGCCGATCGCCAGTGATGGCCTGTATCTGGACGAAGTGATCATCGCCAACCAGAGCAAGCGGCCGCTGCTGTACGGCATGCTGGAAGTGCCGTTGCCACCGGGTGCCGATGTCGAGCGCACCACCTGGGGGATCAAGCTGGCCGGTCCTGCGGGCACGGAAGCGGCGTCTCTGGAAAAGGCCCGCTTCGAACCCGGGCAGATGAGCTACGCGGTGCCGTTGGATGCCTTGAACGACAGCAGCGAAGTGCGTCTGCGGCACTTGATCCGCTTCTCCCAGAAGGGCCAGTTCAACCTGCCTGCGGCACGTTTCTACCAGGTCTATGCACCGGAGCATCAGGCTCGGGAACGCACACCGGCACTGGGTCAGGTCACGGTCAAATAACATGACGCGGTGTTGGGCCTGGTTGTGCCTGTGTCTACTCCCTGGGCTGGTGACAGCCCAGGACGAGCCTCTGCGCCTGGCCTGGAAAACCGCCCCGGACAGCGAGCTGGTGAGCCTGAGCAAGACCCAGGTGCTGGCTCGCGAGCCGTTGCCGCAGGATTTGCAGGCCCCCCTGGGCAGTGTCTGGAAGCTCTTTGTCTACGCCTGGTTGGTGGATACCGGCGCGCAAGAGCCGGCCTATGCCTGCCAGGGCAAGTCCAGGGATGAGGTCTATTGCTGCACGGCCGGTGGCAGCATCGCCCGGGATCAGGCCCTGGTCCGTTCCTGTGGGTTGTACTTCGAGCCGCAGCGCTTGCAGCTGTCCAGCGCTGACTGGCGCCGGTACTGGCAAGCCCGCCATGCGCCGGAGTGGTTGCGCGATCTCGACCGCCTGCAGCCGCAGACCCGGGTGCCGGTGGTGGAGCTGCTGCAGGTGCTGGCGCAGTTGCCGGCCCAGGAGACGGCCCGCCGGGTGTTGCTGGATGTGGTGCTCAACGCCTCCGATGGCACCGTGCTGGGAGCCTTGGGTGGGCGCCTGCGGGTCAAGACCTGGAGCTGGCTGGCGGATCAGGACCCGCAGTCGCGCCAGGGCGGTTTTGCCGGTTGGCTGGTGGACGGCACGCCGCTGTGGGTGGGTGGACGAGGCACCAGTCAGCGGGTGTTGAAGGATTACGCCGAGGTTCTGGACCAGGTGCTGCCGGACAAAGCGCCTGTGGATAAAGGCCGCTGTGTCGAAGTCAGCCTGTTTTCCCGCTACCCGCTGAAAAGCGTCAGCCAGAACGGCCTGTTGGCCAGGCCGGGCGCTCTGCAAGGGGATTACCGGGTGGAATTCGCCAATGGCAATCAATTGGATATCCACAGTGGCGGCGAGCTTTTCCTGCAAGCTGGCGCCTCGGCCCTGCAACTGGTGGCCCGTCTGGACCGCGAGGAATACGTGGCCCGGGTGCTGCAGCGCGAGGCTTCCAGCGAACCCCGGGAAGCCGCCAAGGCCCTGGCCGTGGCGATCCGTACCTATCTGCTGCAGAACGCCGGGCGCAGTGGCGAATGCCTGAGCATCGACGACAGCAGCAACCGCCAGCGGGTCGCCCCGCGTCCGGCCACCGCCGAGGCGCGGGCCATCGCCGCCTGGACCAGTGACCTGGTGCTGGCTGGCACGCAAGTCACCTACCACTCGGACCTGATTGCGCCGGACAAGCTGTCCTGGCAGCAGGCCGTGGAACAAGCGAACTCCGGCCAGCGTTATGACGCCATCCTGCTGCATGCCTATCCGCGCGCCAGCCTCAGCCGCTGGGACAACCCGGTGGCCTCCTGCGAACCCTTGCCGGCGGCCCAGGATTGGCTGCTGAAGCAGCGTCGGCGCTGGCGCCAGCCGCTGGAGCAAGAGATTGGCTACAACGAAATCAGCCAGTTCGCGGTGTGCCGCCTGAGCTTCGGCCGGCCCTACGTCGACCGTGAACGGCAACGCATCTACGTGCGTGGCGTGCTCTCGCTGCAAGACCGCCTCGACCTGACTCACGAATACCTGCACCTGGCCTTTGAAGCTCATCCCAACGGCCAGGATGAAACCTACATCGAAGGGCTCGCCCGTCATCTTTTATTGGAATAGGCCATGAAACTTCCTGCTCCCCCGGTCCTCCTGTTCCTTTGTGGAATGTTCAGCCTGCCCATGGCCCTGGCCGATAGCGGCATTCGGCTCGACACCCCCAAAGGTGGCTGGCGGACCCGCGCCGTCGATGGCGAGCAATACATCCAGGAGGTCAACTACCCGGCCTCCTCGGTGAACACGCCCCAGGGCCAGGCCGATAGCGCGCGGATTCGCGGACAGATCAAGGGCGCGCCCAAGGCGAGCAAAGAGCCGGGCAAGCTGATCGTCAACGGCGTCAGCATGCCGCTCAAGTTCGACGAGCAAGGAGGCTTCGACCGGCCTTACTCATTTCCCAATGGCAGCAACAGCGTGGAGGTGCGCAGCCCCGACGGTCAGCAACGCAAGCGCGTGCAGTTTCTCAATACCGGTGGGGGCGTGACCCCGCCCAAGTTGCGGGTGCTGCTGTCCTGGGACAGCGACAACACCGACCTCGACCTGCACCTGGTGACCCCCGATGGCGCGCACATCTGGTATGGCGATCGCGTGGCCCCCAACGGCGCGACCCTGGACGTGGACGTGACCACCGGCTACGGCCCGGAGATTTTCTCCATGCCGGCGCCGCTCAAGGGCCAGTACCTGGTCTACGTGAACTACTACGGTGGCGGTTATCGCAGTGATGACGACGAAGATGGCGGCCAGGAAAACGCCGTGCAGCCGCTGACCACGGCCCAGGTCACGGTGATCACCGAGGAAGGCACGCCGGATGAGAAGAGCGAATCCTTCATCGTGCCGATGCGGGCACCCGGGGAACTGACCCTGGTGCGCAGTTTCAGCTATCCATGATCGAGCTCAACCCCTGCGCCTGCCCGGGCATGGCTTCATTGCCCTGAGACAATACGAGCGCCCAGCGTTTGCCTTGCAATGAAGCACCATTCATAGGCAGGGAAATGCGCAACATGGGTGCTTTTCAATCGTGGTTGAAGTGCTGTGTGGTGGCCGGCAGCTGTGCCTGCGGCCTGGTGTTGGCCGCGGGCGCCGACGGCTTGCAGCGGGTCAAGGTGGATCTGGTGGCGCCGCCCCAGGTGCATGCCCATGAACAGGTGGTCAGCGGACCGCCCAAGGTCGTGCAGTTCCGCATGAGTGTGGAAGAGAAAAAGATGGTGGTGGACGACCAGGGCACCACCCTGCAGGCCATGACCTTCAACGGCTCCATGCCCGGCCCGACGCTGGTGGTGCACGAGGGCGACTACGTCGAACTGACCTTGAGCAACCCGGCCAGCAACAGCATGCCGCACAACATCGACTTCCATGCCGCCACCGGTGCCCTGGGCGGGGCCGCGCTGACCCAGGTGGTGCCGGGCCAGGAGGTGGTGCTGCGTTTCAAGGCCGATCGTAGCGGCACCTTTGTCTATCACTGCGCGCCGTCGGGAATGGTGCCCTGGCACGTCGTCTCGGGCATGAGCGGAACCCTGATGGTGCTGCCTCGCGACGGTTTGAAAGACCCTGCCGGCAAGCCTTTGCGCTATGACCGGGCCTACACCATCGGCGAGTTCGACCTGTACATCCCCAAGGATAAGGACGGGCATTACAAGGACTACCCGGACCTGGCCTCCAGCTACCAGGACACCCGTGAAGTGATGCGCAAGCTGACTCCGAGCCATGTGGTGTTCAACGGCCGGGTGGGAGCCCTGACCGGAGCCAATGCGCTGACCGCCAAGGTCGGGGAAAGCGTGCTGTTCATCCATTCCCAGGCTAACCGCGACAGTCGTCCGCACCTGATTGGCGGCCATGGCGACTGGGTCTGGACCACCGGCAAGTTCGCCAATGCCCCGATGCGCAATCTGGAAACCTGGTTTATCCCCGGCGGTTCGGCGCTGGCCGCGCTCTACACCTTCAAGCAGCCTGGCACCTACGTGTACCTCAACCACAACCTGATCGAGGCCATGGAGCTGGGGGCGCTGGCCCAGGTCAAGGTCGAAGGCACCTGGGATGATGACCTGATGACACAGGTAAAAGCCCCGGGGCCCATTGTTCCGGCCAAGCCTTGACCTCGGGCCGCGCCGTGGCGGCGGGGTTCCGGCCGCAGCATCAGAGGTTCAGGGCGAATTTCAGGTAGCTCGGGTACGCCTGGCGCCAGTCGTCCTGGAAGGTATGGCCTTCAGCATGTTCATGGCTCTGGACCTGGTTGCCGGGGGCCAGGGCCTGCTGCGTGGTGGCAGTGAGTTTCTGGTTGCTCTCGTGCTCCTGGGCGCCATGGACGATGACGATGCGCTTGTCCCGGGCCTGGGTTTCGCCGAAAGGAATCCGGTAGCCGCCGGGGGATAGCAGCAAGGCACCGCTGTAGTGCTGCGGGTATTCGGCGATCAGGTGCGAGGCGTGCTCGGCGCCTTGGGAAAAGCCCATCAGGACGATGCGCGAGCGATCGATGCGGGTCTGCTTTTCCAGTGTCTTCAACGCCGCGTTGACCGCCTCCTGGGTCGGAGCAACC
Organism: Pseudomonas sp. TKO26; assembly: GCF_003225665.1. Classification (NCBI taxonomy): domain Bacteria; kingdom Pseudomonadati; phylum Pseudomonadota; class Gammaproteobacteria; order Pseudomonadales; family Pseudomonadaceae; genus Pseudomonas; species Pseudomonas sp. TKO26. The sequence goes on along the minus strand of NZ_QKLN01000038.1, from coordinate 106,412 downwards.
GAATGCTGGTGCCACATGAACTGGTGCTCGTTGCGCTTGAGGGTACCGTTGATACCCACCAGCACGGCCTGCTCTCCCACAAGGTCGGCGCGCATATCGATGCCGTCGCTGCCCTCGGTGCCGAATCCCGACAGCCAGACCACCACCGGCCAGCCCTCGCTTGGGGCCTTGCCCTGGGGAATGCTGAAGGCTGCAAGGCCCGCGTCCTTGGCCTTGGCCGGGTAGTTCTTCTCGGCGGCCTGCAGCAGCTTCTGGTAGGCCGGGGTCTGTTGCAGGGATTGCAGTTCGTCGTCTTCCTTGAGGATTACCCACTGCCAGAAGCCACGCTCGCGGGCTTGATCGAGGAACTCGGCGGCGCGCCGGTTCTTGTCCATGGCGGCCAGGCTGCCTGCCGCCTGGTAAGAGGCGTAGGCATTCTTCGGGTCGAGACGTGCAGCGGTCAGGTAGTAGGCAAGGGCGCCGGCGTAGTTGTCGTGCTGGCTCTTTTCGTTGTCGCCGGCTTCGATGAAATCAGCCGGCGTGGCGTCGTCCAGGTACAGATTGGCCATGGCCGCAAGGCCTTGCCAGCGGCCTTTGGCGACATCCTGCTGGTCATCGGCGTGGACGCGGACGCTGGTGAGGCCGAGGGCGGTAAATAGGCAGAGGAACGACAGCGGCAGGCGTACAGCGGCCGGCAACGACATGACTGAGAGTCCTTTTTCAGTGGAAGACGCCTCGGGCGGGGGGCCGAAACGGCGCGCAGCTTAACATGGCAGGTCGCTTCCCTCGACGACCTGCGCATTCGCCGCTGTCAGTGTTGCCGCGGGGGGAGAGGTCGCCGTTCAGTCGCTCTGATCGGTGGTGGAAAGCACTTCATCGATCTTCCAGCAGCCCTTGTCCTTGATCATGCGCACGTCGACGATCTGCGTGGTGTCTGGTGTGCTGCCCAAGGTCACTTGCTCCTTGGCGCTGGAGCCCTGGATCTGTGGCTCGCTGACCTTGATCTGGGTCAGCCACTCATCCATGTAGTCCTGGGCCTTGAGGAAGTAGTCCTCTTCCAGGCCATCGGGGCTGGCCATCTGCTTCTTGATCTTGGCGATCAGCGAGTCGGAGACGTACTTCTTCATCTCCGGGACGCTGTCGGTGATCGGGTCCTTGTCTTCGCTGAAGGTTTGCAGGTACCAGCTGTAGAACGCCTGGGTGACAGGCTTGGGCGAGCTGGCGCAGTCGGCCAGGGCCAGTGGCTGATGCAGGGCGACGGCGGCCGCGGCCAGCAGCGAGCGGAACAGCATTCTCATGGAAGACCCCTTACGGATGGCGATAGATTTTGTAGGCAGGCTTCTGCACCCGATAGGAATGCCCTGGGTAGAAACCGTGCAACTGCTTGAAGTCTGACACCCAGAGTGAGCCGTTGAACATCGCCATATGGCCGTGGGGGTGCCCGGGAATCGGCTGGATGATCACCACATCGCCTGCTGCGGGCGTCTGACCGGCTGGTTGCTCGATAAAGCCGGCAGAGGTCAATGATGAGCCGAAATCCTTGGCCGAGTGCTTCCTGTGCAAAATCACCCCTCCGCCACCGGCTTCGATCGCCTGGCGGGTGTAGGCCGCGCAACGGCCGGTACTGCCAGCGTGGGCATGCGCGTTCAGGTGATTGATAGCGGTTTGTTTATTCCACATTCCTTGTCATCCGAGAGTCCTTGAGAGCGGCGATTTTATTCTTGCCGTGGCATTGGCGGAAATACTGGCTAAGTGCCTTGTGAGTGGGCTTTGGGCTGTGGATCACAGTTACGCCGCCGGTTCCTGGGGGCTTGCTCATGTTCGTCCGGCAGCGGCCGCTTTGCCTGTGCTTCACACTGCTCAGCTCAGCTGCTGTTCTGGCAACTCCCGCCTGACTGTCTGTACCCGATTGCGCCCTTGGTCCTTGGCGCCATACAAGGCCTCGTCTGCCTGGGAGAGCAGGCGCGACAACTCATACCCTGCGGTTTGGCTGCTCACCACGCCAATGCTTACGCTGAGCAGGCCCGGTGCCAAGAGCGGCAGGTGGGCAAAGCCCCCGCGGATTCGCTCGGCCACTTGGACGGCAGTCTGTTCATCGGCTGTTGCCAGGAGGCAGGCGAACTCTTCGCCGCCTATCCGAGCGAACACGTCCTGCTTGCGCAGGGTCTGCGTCAGCACCTGGCTGAAAGCGATCAGCGCCTGATCACCGGTCTGATGACCGAAGGCATCGTTCAAACGCTTGAAGTGATCCAGGTCGCACAACAACAAGGCCACCGATTCGCCGCGACGGCGGCACTCGATCAGCATCCGTTCACCCTTGGCCATGAATGCCCGGCGATTGCCGATACCGGTCAGAGCGTCACAATAGGCCGCGGCCTTGAGGCGCAGTTCGACCTGCTCCTTGACCATGGACAAGGTCACGTAGGCAATGCCGATCACATACAGCATCGACTCGAACAGCATGAAGGGGAAAAACGGCACCCCGGCGCCGTAGCCTTGGAGTGCCTGATCCAGGGCCAGGCCCTGATCAATAACCGCGCGCATGCTGTAGAAACCGGTGTGCAACAGGGTCAGGGCCAGGGCGGGCAGATAGGCGACTTCCAGGTGGCGGCGGCTGCGCCAGAACTCCAGCATTGTCAGCAGGCCATAGCTGACTACCAGCAGCGAATAGACCGAGACTCGCACCGTCATTGATTGATAGAAGGACGGAACCAGGCACAAGCCCAACCAGACCGTGGCCCCGGCGAGCATGCCCGGCAGGTAGGGCGAACGCCCGGCGAAGACGCGCATTGCCGTCCAGTTGAAGGCTGCGCTGAGCAACAGGGTCATGTTGCCGAGCACCTTGGGCACGTAATCCGCTCCCTGGTCGCGCAAGCTCACCAACACCATGCCCACAGCGGCCAGGAGCATCATGCCGCCCAGATAGGCCAACGGGCGCTCGCGGGTTTCCCGCAGCCAGGCATGAAAGGTCAGCAGGCTCATCAGAAAGAAAATGAAGACCGAGACTACGAGCAGGGTAGGGATGTGCAGGGCCATGTCCTGGGATTTGGTTAACGTCGTCTCTAGGGCGAGGCGTCAAAGCCTGTAGCCGCAAGGTTGGCGAATTGCCATCAAGGGGCGGATTGTAGCGAGAACTTTTGAATCCTGTTGGACGCTCATGCAATAAGCGTACTGTTGCTCAAAGAGGGACTGAAACGGTCTACAGACCGCGTTGCCCTGATAGTCGTGCATGATCAGGCCCAGGAACATGAAGGGGCGTCAGGCATAGAGCTTTGAGCTCATCGTCTGGCTTGAGTGCAACAGTGCTCATTATTCGTTTATGTCGTAGCCGTATGCGGTTGTGGGGCTGTAGTACTAGCAAACTGGTAGCTTCAGGGGGGGAGGGACTTTCGTATCAATAGCATTCAGAGGAGGTCTTTTACATCATGGTGATGACAGGGGTTCTGGCACTATCTGTAAATCGCCTGTGCGTGGAAGCTCACGACTCTCGCTGTGGAGTCTGCATCTGATGTAGGGATGTACACGACCTAGCTTTTAGGTACGGCTTATGGCCGGCTTCTTAAATTTTACTGCCTACTGTAGTGCGAGATTTGGTCGCCAGATTTTATTTTTCATATTGTATTCGTGTGTTCGCTGACCATAAATTCTCTGCTTGTACCTTGCTGATCTCTTATAGAAAACTATGAACGCTCGCTAAGTTTCACTTCATTGGTGATTATAAGTATTTTCATTAAAACACATTTGAGTCGCCATTTTTTTAGCGAACAGAGGCCACCAAAGTACCGATATAGATCTTATTCTGTTTGCCAATTATGGCTGGACTTCATTAGTAGTTGAGGTGCGATGCAATGCCAGAGGGTCTGCAACGAATATGTATACAGCGGAATTTTTGATGCTTAACTGCTTGCCCCCCCCAAAAAAACTGTGTGAGGGGGCGCAAAACTGCTGACCGTGCGTCGGACTTTGGATAAAGGCGCTAGCGACGTAGCAGCGCCGTTAACCAAAAGTTTCTTACAGAAAGCGCGTAACCTGCTTAGCTAAAGATTCATTCAGCTCAGGTGACATCTGATGCAACGGGTTGGAAGCCATACCTGTTGGAGTGACTCGGCTGGTGATTTTTGGAAAATAGGTCTGTTCAGGATCTACCTTTACAATGAAGGCGCCTGGGCCGACGCTCTCGAGTTGCGAGATAAAGTTTTGGGAGTTTTCGAAGCCAGGCTCTACATGCACTACCGGAATGCCGTAAGCAGTGAACAACGCTGTCCAGTTTGGCAAGCCCAAACCTGTTTCGATGTCACAACCTACATAGCGGCCACCAAAGTAGCTTCGTTGAGTGGAGCGAATAGATGCATAACCCGAGTCGTCGAAGATGAAGATTTTCACGTTTAAGCGGTTAACGCCAATGGTTCCGATTTCCTGAAGGTTTTGAGCGAAACCGCCGTCACCTTCGACCAGCACCACGCGCTGTCCAGGATTGGCAAATGCAGCGCCAATGGCGCCGCTTAAACCATAGCCCATTGAGGCTAGGCCCTTGTTGGTAACCACCCGCTGGCCGGCCTTTTGTGCAAACACTTGCATCATGACAGTGAAAGCTCCACCGCTACTGCAAGGCACAACTACATCGTCCGCGTTGAGCAAAGTCGATAGATGCTCCACGAGTTTGAAGGGAGACTGATAGCCTTGGCGGGTGTTGTTTTCTTCGACCAGCGGCAAAGCAGCCTGAACTTGGCGACAATAGTTATGCCAAGAGTCCCAGTGACCCTCTAGCTTGGGAACCAGACCCTTGAGCCAGGGATTAACATCGGCACAGATCGGGACATCGACACGGGGATGGCCCTTTGTTAGCTCAGCAATATCGCAATCCACCTGCACAACTTTGCCGCCACGTCCGAACTCTTGCCAGTTGAAACCGGTTTGCTGCAGGCCAAGCCGGGTGCCCAACGCCAGGATCACATCGGCCTGTTGGAGCAGAATATTGGAATAGCGCTGGCCCCAAGTGTTTGGCCGGCCGAAATAGCATGGATGGTCTGCAGCGATACGGTCTAGGCCATTCCAGGTGGTGAACAAAGGTAGTGAGTGTTGTTCGGCTACCGCTGTCAACATAGCGGCGGCTTCTCGGCTCACGCCTCCACCGATCAACACTGCTGGGCGCTGGGCGCCGCGCAGCAAAGCTAAAACTTCGTCGAGCGAGGTGTCGGCAGTGCGAACCCCAGCTGATAAAGGTATTGGCTTACCAATAATGGCGGATGCCGGCGTAGTTGGCAGTTCTTCGGCGCTCATCAATCGGCCTTGCACGTCCAGTGGCAGTTCAATAAAGACCGGGCCAGGACGACCGCGTTCTGTTGCTGCACATAGCGCCAGAAAGGCCTCGCGGGAAACTTGGGAATCCAGGCGCTCTGCTGCGACCGTAATAGGACGGGCAATGGCAATACCGTCGATCTCTTGGATACCGCGCTGGCGCAATTTACCATGACTTAAATCAGCTGTCTTAACTTGGCCGCCGAGGACTAGTAGTTCACGGCTTTCGAGAAAAGCCCCGGCCAAGGCTGTGACGATGTTGGTTAGACCAGGCCCTGCTGTTACAAGCGCTAAGGCTTTATGGCCTTGAGAGTTGGTGGCGTTGAAGTACTCCGCAGCGATACCTGCCGCAACTTCGTGCACCACAGGGATACAGGTAAGGTTATGGCTGATACTTTCCAGCAGATGCATGATATTGCCGCCAGCCACGAAGAAACAGTGGGTGTAGCCTGCTTCCGCCAGCCAAGTGCTGATCCAATCACTGTACTTTTTCTGCATTATCACTCCCGGTGAACTCTTTAGCGGTTTGTTCGCGAAGGATCTTGCCGTGCCCCACGTGCAGAATTCGCGTACAAGTGCGCGTAAGTAGCGCAGTGTCATGTGAGGCAATAACGACAATCGCTGCGCGGTTGAAGAGATGGGTGAGTCGTTCTGTGGCTCGCTCCTTGAAGTCATCGTCGCCAACACTTAGCCATTCGTCCATCAACAAAATGTCAGAGTCGACTGAGGTTGAGATAGCAAACGCCAAGCGCATCATCATCCCGCTCGAATAAGTACGAACAGGCAGTTTCAAATAATCGCCCAATCCAGAGAAATCGCATATTTCATCAATGTGCGGTTTGATCCGTTTTGGCGAGTGCCCCATGGTAATTGCACGAAGCGTAATATTTTCGAGACCGCTGGAATCGAGATCGAAGCCTTGGGATATATCCAGCAGTGAGGTAATTGAGCCGACCATGTCGAGAGTGCCGCTGGCAGGCTCATACACACCACTCAAGGCACGCAGCAATGTAGTCTTGCCTGAACCATTGTGTCCCAGCAGACCCACTCGTTCGCCGTCGTTGATCGAGAAAGTGGCGCCGTCGACTGCACGTACGGTAACGCGTGAGTCGTCGCCAGCGAGCTTACCGCCTGTTGCCGCTTTGAGGAACGTTTTGCGCATCGACCGCTGCGCCCCCTGGTAAATCGGAAATTCGACTACCAGGTCCTTAGCAATGATGTGGGCCATGGGTTACAACCAATAAACAATGCGCGTACGAAAACGCGCAAAAAAAAGAAAGGATACAATGGCGGTAGCGAGCACAACCAAACCCACACTGCTCCAGATGCTCCATGTCAATGGTTGACCCAGTAACGGGTTACGAACCAATTCAAGCATGTAATAGAACGGATTCAGCTCGGCAATCCACATTCTGGAGTTCAGCACATCAGCTTTCCACATAATCGGTGTCATGAAGAACACTACTTGCATCACGTTGGAAACAATCAACGGGATATCGCGGAAACGCGCGCATAGTAATCCTACGAGCAGCGAAAGCCAGAATAGGAACACGCCGATCACGGCCAACCCGACCAGAGCCATTAGCAAATTCATGGCGTTGAATGGGAGGAACCATAGCACCACTCCAACCAATACTACCGCGTTGTGCAGAAACACAAGGATGTTGCGCCACACCAGCCTTAGTACATAGGACGACAACGGGATCCGGGCCGCCTTGATACTGCCCTCCGCACCTGTGAACACGAAGCAACTCTCGGTGACCACAAGTGTCATGAAGCTCCAAGTAATCATGCCAGCAGCAAGGTAAGGGATGTAGTCATTGACATCCATTTTGAATAGCCCTGCATACATCACGCCCAGACCACCGATCAACACGGCGGTACTCAGGGTGATCCACAGCGGTCCTAATACGGACCGCCGATACCGCTGCTTAATGTCATGGCTTCCCAGAAAGATCCAGGTCTCAGTCGCAATCAATGCGCTGCGCAAATCAACCCAGGCTTCACTTACTCGTTTAGAAAAGCGCTTACTCAAGGTGCGTCCTATTATTTGTTGATGCCGAAAAACGTTTCAATACGATTCACGACGTAGTCAAGCATTTCAGTGGTCAGTCCAGGCCAGACGCCAATCCAGAAAGTCTTGCTCATGATCCGGTCAGTGTTTTCTAGAGTGCCTGACACTCGATATTCGCGGCCAATCATATACGGTTGGCGTAGGAGATTCCCGGCGAATAGAAGACGTGTCCCAATTTTGTGCTCGTCTAGGTAGGTCAATAGATCAAGACGTTGATAGGGAATTGCGTCCTTCAAGGTAATCGGGAATCCAAACCAGGATGGTTCAGCTCCCTCAGTAGCCTCCGGAAGAATCAGAAACTCTGCGCAGCTTGCAAGCCGCTCTTTCAGGTAGGCGAAGTTTTGTTTGCGAGCCTCGATAAAAGAAGGCAATTTGTCCATCTGGGCCAGAGCACAAGCAGCCTGCATGTCGGTAATCTTGAGGTTGTAGCCGAGATGGGAGTAGGTGTATTTGTGATCGTAACCATAAGGCAAATCACCTAGTTGCCAGCAAAAACGCTTCTTGCATGTGTTGTCTTCGCCTGGTGGACAGAAGCACGAGCGCCCCCAGTCACGGATTGACTCGACAGCAAGTCGCAGCTTGGACTTATTTGTGAATACTGCGCCGCCTTCTCCCATGGTGATGTGGTGAGCAGGGTAGAAGCTCAACGTACCTATGTCGCCAAAAGTGCCAACTAGCTTGCCATCGTAGGTAGAACCCAAGGCATCACAGCAATCTTCAACTAACCACAGCTTGTACTTGTCGCAGAGCTCGCGGATCTTACGAAGATTGTAAGGGTTGCCAAGTGTGTGGGCGAGCATAATCGCCTTGGTCTTCGGTGATATGGCCGCTTCGATCCGATCCGGATCGATATTGTAGGTAGCTAGATCGACATCGACGAATACCGGAATTGCACCATTCTGGATAATTGGGTTGACAGTGGTGGGAAAGCCCGCCGCTACGCCGATTACTTCGTCACCCGGCTTGATCGCGCGATTACCTAGGGTCGGAGAGGTCAGTGCGGTGAAGGCAAGCAAGTTGGCTGACGAGCCAGAGTTTGTGGTCAGAACATGCTTGACGCCGAGAAATTTACTGAGGCGCTTTTCGAATTCAGTATTGAAGCGACCTGTGGTCAACCAACCATCCAGTGAGGCTTGGATCATCAGGCCGACTTCAGCGCCATCGATCACCTTGCCAGCAGGTGGAATGGCGGTCACGCCCGGTATGAATTCACGACGCGCAAAGGCAGTCTTTGAGTACTGTTGGGCTAGATCGTCAATCTGTTTTCTGAGGTCGTCTTGGGTGGTCATCAGATAATCCGTGTTCATTATGGTCGGGCTTGAGAAAAGCTCGAAATTTGATCAATACATACTTGTCGCATGTCGCTGCCGGCCAAAAACTCTCGGTGCCAGCCCACGACTTCTTCCAGTGCTCGAGCGAGGGACCAGCGTGGTGTCCAAGACAATCGTGCGCGAGCCTTGGAGCAATCGAGCTTGAGGTAATTTGCCTCGTGCGGGGCTGTAGCGTTTGACTCGATACGGAACTGAGCGCCGTCGGCCCAGCACTGGGTTATATGATCGGCAATCCAGCTTACTGGTTGGGCATCGGAGTCTACAGGACCGAAGTTCCAGCCTTCGGCGAACTGTGCACCATCCTCGTATAGATGCTGGGCTAGTAGCAGGTAACCGGACAATGGCTCCAGCACATGCTGCCAGGGACGAATTGCTCCCGGGTTTCGAATGATAGCAACTTCTTTGTTTTCGAATGCCCTCAGTAAGTCAGGGACCAATCGGTCGGCTGCCCAGTCACCGCCACCAATAACATTGCCCGCACGACCACTACCCAGCCCCACGCTGTGTTTAGCATGGTGGGCTGGGTTGAAATATGAGCTGCGATAAGATGACGTCACAAGTTCAGTGCAGCCCTTGCTTGCGCTGTAAGGGTCATAGCCGCCCATTGCTTCGTTTTCACGGTACCCCCAGGGCCATTCGCGATTCTCGTAGCATTTGTCGGAGCTGACCACAACACAGGAGCGTACGCTGGGGCAAGCACGGACGGCTTCCAGTAGGTGCACAGTGCCCATAACATTGGTACTGAATGTTTCAACCGGCGCGTCGTAGGAATAACGTACTAGTGGCTGAGCCGCTAGGTGCAGGATTATTTCCGGCTGCGCTTGGGCAACTGCTGCAGCCAGCGCAGCGCCATCACGAATGTCTCCGATAATCGAGGTCATGCGCTCGCCGACTGATGCGACTTCGAACAAGCTCGGATTGGTTTGCGGTTCGAGGGCGAATCCCGTAACGATCGAGCCCATGTCCTGCAGCCACAACGATAACCAACTGCCCTTGAAACCGGTATGCCCAGTCAGAAATACGCGTTTTCCCTGCCAGAATGTTTGATCTATCACCATACTTTCCACGGGGCTACCTTGCGTTCCCACAAGTCCTCCAGCTGTTGTTTCTCTCGTAGGGTATCCATCGGTTGCCAGAAGCCGCCGTGCTCATAAGCCAGTAGTTGGTGATCGCGAGCCAGTGCTTCTAGTGGCTCTCGTTCCCAAATGGTGCCGTCGGACTCGATCAGGTCGATGACTTCCGGTTTGAGCACGAAGTAACCGCCATTGATCCATGAATCATCACCGTGTGGCTTCTCACGAAAACTTTCTACATGGTGATTTTTGATGTTCAGTGCACCGAAACGGCCTGGAGGCTGAGTCGCAGTTACCGTTGCTTTTTTACCGTGGGCTTTGTGGAAGGCCACGAGTTTGCTTATGTCGACATCGGCAACGCCGTCGCCATAGGTAAAACAGAAGTCCTCGCCCGGCTCCAAATACTTACGCACACGACGTAGTCTACCACCCGTCTGGGATTCAGCGCCTGTATCGACGAGGGTTACACGCCATGGCTCGGCGTTGTTCTGATGAACTTCCATCTTGTTTTTCGTCATGTCGAAAGTGACATCCGACATATGCAAGAAGTAATTGGCAAAGTACTCTTTGATAACGTAACCCTTGTAACCTAGGCAAATCACGAAGTCATTCACTCCATAATGAGAGTAAATTTTCATTATGTGCCAAAGGATTGGACGGCCTCCCACCTCAACCATAGGCTTTGGTCGCGAGCTCGTCTCCTCACTCAAACGGCTGCCTAGCCCTCCGGCTAAAATCACTGCCTTCATTGTTTGCTCCTGCGTCATTTCAATTAAAATTTTTCGGGTGTTTGTGTCGTAGCACAGCCCGGTAAGTAGATAAGTTACATTGCGAGTAGGCGTCTACCGAAGCTTACGAGTTTTTCAATGGTATAGCTAAATAGCCGAGATATTTTGCGGCCCAGCAATGTCGCTTGACGATGAATTTGGACTGAATGTGCATACTCGTGGGCAACACGGTGCATCAGGTCAATGTGCTGCTGGCCCAATCGCTCCAGTCCGGCAAATGACTGACTAGCTTGAGGGGGAGGAGTGGGAATATATTCTTTTGCGTGTGCAGCAGCCCGAGATACCAATGTTTCAAAGTCATCGTCTATGAGTAGTAACGGCGCCTGCTCTTCAAGGTCGATAATAGATAGTGCATTAATTATTCCGCCCTCTATTTCAGGCCTGACAGCTACCCAGTGACAGGCCATGCGGTAAATTTGATAGCCGCTTCGCTCGCCCTGCCAATTATTACGATAAATATCTAAACTATGCAGGCTGAGTAATCGTTCGAAATTTCTTTTCAGACTCTCGAGTTCTTGGCGGGAGCGTTGTCCCATTGCAATCTCGTTTAGCTTTTCAATGGGCTCAAATAGGTCGTAAGCAAAAAGGTCGCACGAGACGAGGAAGTTTCGAACCTCATTGAACGTTTGCTGGTTAATGCAAAAGCGCTCCTCATTTTGCACGATCGAATCAATGGTTTGGGTGTAGATTTTATGAATTACTTCATTTAGTAACTTGAAGCGCGTACCGTCACGGCGCCCCTCAAATATTCTTGGTAGAGTTGATGCAGAAATCACGCTGCGATCCACTAGCCACTTAAGCTGCAGTGCTACCCCAATACCCCAGAAGTGGTGGTCGCCAACATTTTTATGATGAGCTACTTTCTTGAAGTGTGCTACTTGTTGAGATGGCTCTGAGTTGCGATAATAAACTAAAGGTCTATTGACGATTCTAGATCTTAGTTGTCCAAAACATGCGAGGAACCAGCACACGTGTCCATATAGTGGTTGGATTGAATTTGCTTCCCATGCGGTTTCTATATTTGCACTCTTTCGGCGAAATATTACGTTAGAAATTCCTGCTAGCATGAATACAAAACCGGCGGTCTCAAGCAATGAGTTGCCGGATACATCTAAATGAGATGTTCTCATGTTCGCCATATGTCGGCTAAGAATGACACCTTCGTCGTCTATTACCGGAGAGTTGAATACGTAAAGATCCGCAGCATCCTGTCGAATCATAGCAATGACGCTCAAAATAGTATCAATAGCAGGAATATCATCATCCCCGTGATACCAGACGAACTCACCATTGCATAGTTCTAAAGAGCAAAACATATTCAGTTCGGCTGTATCAAGGAATTCTGCCCGGTTGACCAATGTAATCGAGTCGCCTGTCAATGGTTCAATCATCTCCCGAGTTTTATCGGTCGAGCAGTTGTTAACTACAATGATTTCAACTTCCTTAGTTAAAGGAAGGAGATTTTGCTTCAGGAAAAGTACCAGTGCATGTACCCGCTTACCACGGTTATAAGTGGGAATGCAGATAGTCAATGCTGGTCCGTCAGGCAAAGTACTATTCATAATTTTTGTCCTAGCAGGTTTTTAGACGTCACTAAGTCGAATTCGGCCAGTTTTCAGGCGGGCAAGGATCAAGCTGGTGGTATAACCAAGGCCTCGCTCTCTAACCATTAAAACAATCATCTTGATAAAGCCGAAGTAACGGGAAAGGCGAGTGATTTTCTCAACATAAGTATCAGCCATCGGAGTGTCATATGGTATCGTCTGTACTAGTGCCTGAGTTTCTGTCACAAAATCCGCCAGTACGCGTTCTGCAAGTTTGAATAAGCTTAGGTAACGCTCTCGAGCCAACCCCACGGTTTCTTGTGCGCGCTTGAATCCAGCCGCGTCATCGTCCCCCCAAACATAGCCTTCCGTTCCGTGTTCACCCTTGCCGATCAACTCAGTAAAGTATTTGTTAGGCAGGAACACTACGGGGCAACCACACAGCATGGCCTCAATGGCCAATGCTGAGTTTTCATAGCAGTAGAAGCGCTCGCTCCGTTGAAATAAGTCTCGAATCTGCTCTGGTGTCTGCTGGCCATCACTGTCTCGGACAATTTCGACCAGTCCATCGGTTACAGCAAAGGTTTTGCCCCCATGGTAATTCTTATATTTACCTGCATAGAAGCATCCACCCTGACGCTTGGCTCCGGGGGCGGGCGGCACGAAAAAGTTAGGATCTGAGGCAGGAATGAACAAAGTTTGTTTAGAAACTGGCAGCGTTGCTGCAATGGCTGCGCTGTAAGAAAAGCAATACTCAGTTTCTGGAAACTGCACATCACCGCCTAATAAGCCAGCATAATTCAATACATAACGAGCAACAAAGGGCGCCTGCATGGGATTGCCCTTGATATTCTCAGGATAAACGGTGATTGGTGTTAGCCCTTGCGCATGATGGTAATCCATGATGCGCTTGGTCAAAATCGGCGTATTCAATGCTGGATTCGCCGCCAGGTAGGGGGGGAAGTGAGGGTGCACGATCAGATACGCTTGCTCGCCCATGCGGTTGAGTGCGTGGCATAGAAAATGCAGCGCCTTGATTCCAGCAGATGTCCGCGTATAGCGGGCAGTGACAATATAATAAGGATTGCGCCGCTCGGGCATGAATATCGATCGAGTCTCAGTCATTACCTGCCACTTGCAGCAAGGCTGCTCATATAGTCGGCGGTCAGCTTGATTTGCTGATCCAGTCCGAGAGGGATTATCTGGAGTTTACGTTCTAGTTCACGAATCGCAGTAGCATCACCCACATATCGGTCTATTGGTTTTTCACATAGTGGGGGGCGTTCGATAGTCAGGTGCGGCGCAAGTAGTCCCTGGCACCGAAGTGCCAGCTCTCCAACTTCCACCATTTCAGTACCAACGGTATCGAATACGTGGAACATAGATCCTTTTTTTTGTTCGATGAGCATCAGTCGGTAACACAATTCGATCAAGTCGGTGACACTATAGTAGGAGCGAATCACCTGATGGGGGGCACGCAAACTAATTGTCTTGTTAGACAGACACGCTGAAATGATCGACGCTAGAGCATAAAGATTATGTTTATTTATGTAGGGGCCACTAACGTTGAATACTCGCGGGCTCACAACTGGAAAGCGATACTCTTGGCCTATCGTTTCAAATACACGTTCATCATCGAGCTTGCAGCGTCCATATACTGCACCATCGCTTTGGTCATGCTCATTCATTCCTGCGTAAGCTGCTCCACTGGACGGCACAAACAAACCTACGACCGGGTTCGTGTCTATAAACTGCAGCAATGCTTCACGAATGTTGCGATTGAGGAGCGTGTATGCCTCATGATTATTGGCTATTACGCGATCTTTGGTCTGGAAGGCGTAATGGAACACCAGTGTTGGTCGAGATGTACGCAGCGTTGTTAGAGAAGGCAATGCTTGGACTGGAACAACAGTGCCGTCGCGCAACACCAGTGGGCGTGAGGTCGACGCAAATGCATGTACGCGCGAGCTGTCGATTGGTGCGAGCCGGCGGAGCAAGTATTCAAGGGTTGCTTGACCCAGCCAGCCTGTAGCGCCAATGATCACGAAGTCGAACTGATCAAAGCTGTCCATCAGGCGACGCCATGGACTGCGAGTTCTGCGCCTTGGATAAATGCTTCTCCGATCAGCGTTTGAGCACCAAGGGCGCGTTCGATCGACAATCGTTGCAAATCACCGTCACCGACCGGAACAATTATTCGATAGTGGCTTTGAGAGTGCTTTTTATCACTCTCGAAGTGCTTGAACAACTCGTCGGTACTGATCCCAGTCAATGGTGTGAGTGTATGGCGCATCGGTTGCAGAAGACTCTGTACATGAGCAGTTAGGCGCGTTGCGCGAGCTTCGCCCTCAGGCGTCAAGAGCGCCGCTACTTGGGCGTATCGACAGGCCATCAAGATTCCCACGCCTACAGCAATTCCATGAGGTATTGCAAAGCTAGTTGCGGACTCTACTGCATGGCCAAAGGTGTGGCCGAAGTTCAATAGCAGTCGCTCAGCACGATCGAACTCATCGATTTCTATAAACCATTTTTTAGTGGTCAGGCTCTGTTCAATAATGGCAAAGGCAGTTTTCGATTTGAGTGGCGGTGCGGGCTGCAAATCCAGGTAGGTAGAAAAGGCTTCAGATCCCCGGGCGTAGCAGATTTTAACCGATTCCATCAGGCCGCTTGTCTGTTGCTCGATACTCAAGCTTTGCACGAATGCGAGGTCGGTCAGGATGCTAGCTGGTGGGTGAAAGTTACCTATCAGGTTTTTCAGCGCGCCGACATTGATTGAAGATTTGCCGCCAATACAAGAGTCGACCATTCCCAGTAGCGTAGTCGGGCAGTAATGCCAGCGCAGTCCGCGCATATAAATTGAGGCGACGAAAGTTGCGATGTCCTGAATGACTCCGCCACCTACCGCGACAATCTCTGTATCGCGAGTTGCCCCATGGTGTTTTAGTGTCTCAATGATGGGGGCAATTCGTTCTAGGGACTTGTTTTCTTCGGTAGCGTCGACAGCGATAATTGGATCGTTGACGAACGACACCTGCGATACTAGTCGACGGTCCACCAAAAAAATTCGATGAGCTTGTGTAGCTACTACTTCTTGGATCAGGCCTTCGCCGAGCAAAACGTTATACGCGCCCGTCGAGCTGTTTATATTAAATGATGCGCGCATGAGTAAAACCCTTGTCAACCGTCAAAAACTGGCCGGTGATAGATCGATGTGTAGGCGAACAGCAGAACTCCACCATGGCAGCAACATCGGTAATGCCTGCTAATTTTAACCCAGGCGTTGCCGCTTCTAGTCGAGCGATCTGTTCGGAGCTTAGATTTGCCCGCGTCATGGGAGTATCGAGCGCGCCAGGTAGCACTGCATTGATCACATGACCTGCTTTTGCTAGGTCAAGTGATACTGAGCGTACCAAGCCCTGCAAAGCGGACTTGGTTGTGCAATAGGAGAGTTTGTTTTGCCGCGCTATATTTTGCCAGATCGAACTTATGATGCACATACGTGCTCCACCATCTACCAGCGCGTCAGCGTTCAGTAGAGCATTCAGCGAGACCAGCACATGGCCGACATTGGCTTCGTACATACGCATGTGACGTTCGTAATCAAAGTTAGCAATATCGTCTGTGCAGTTATCGCCTTGCGCCCAAACCACTGCGTCAAGCCGGCTGAGCGAACTGGGCGCGAGCCTATCGGTAAGAGGGTCCCAAACAATAGTAGTCACATGCTCATGGGCAATAGTATTGGCAGTCGCTTGTCGAACGATTGCGGTTACATCCCACTCGCGGGCGGCAAACCATTCCGCCAGCCCTGAGCCAATAGCGCCGGAGGAGCCAAAAATTGCTATGCGCGGCCGCGCGATCCTGGCGTCGACCACGTCTTATTGACCCCCTAGTAGTTTCCAGCGGGCATCGAGCATCGCTATGCGTTTATCGTCTTCCTTCTCAATCAAGCCGTAGTACTCCCGTTTGTTTTCCAGCCACAGCAGTTCGAAGTGCACGGCGTTAAGTAGACCCTTTTCTATATCACAGTTGCGAACCGAGTCAGCTGCGTAGACAATTTTGCGGGTCTCAAAACGAGCTAGGTGGTTGGCTTCGAGCTTCTTCAGCTCTTCTATGGCATCACTAGACACACCGCCGCCGACTACCAGTTCAAGCCCGGCAGCTTTAGCTGCGCTGCCTGTCTGCAGGGCGTACTCGGTAACCTTAGGGTGATTGATGTCGTCACGGCTATAGCCGTTCGAAAGCGAAAAGTCGACACGGCCGAACACTACTCCGTCCAAGCCGCCTGCTACCGAAGCGGCCTGAATCAAACTGTCCAGGTTATTGAAGCCAGTAATTGTTTCAAGGTTGAAGAGGAATTTGGTGTCTTCTTGTTCTTCTGAGGTGTAGACCTTGTTCTTTGCTTCGATAAACTTCTTAACGGCATAAGCTGATTCGATCATCGGCGCGATGATGTATTCAACGCCGATTTGCTTGCTCTCCAGCAAATCACGGATAGCCTCGCAGCCTCCGATTTTTAGGGCGATATCCAAATCAGCGCGGCGCGCGAGTTCGATAAGGCGTAGCAGCTCGTCAACACGAGTCCCTTCAGCTTCGAACTCGGCCTTGACAGCGAGATAGCCATATTCTGCTTTACCGCGCTTGAGCAGCTCCAGCATCTTGCGTTCACGACGATTCATTTGACACTCCTTACTCAAATATATTTAGACAAGCTAAGCTTTTGCATTTGCCACAACTAGAACATCTGAGAGATGTTTAAGGCTAGCCGCAGGGGATTTGACATTAAAATTCATATTCGTGACAGTTAAACAGAGCTGCTTAAGGCGCACTGGTACTGCATTCTTGAGCTATGTGGCATTCTAGTTGCATATGAGGCGGATTCTAGAGGCAAATTGCCATACAGCATAAATGATGGCAAAGAGGCATTAGTCGTTAACAAGATCTGCCTCGCCGAGGTGAATATGCTGTGGTCTGTGAGGCCATTCATTTCAAGCCTTTCGCTGCCTTTGGCCTTCGTAACCGCTTCAGAAAAAATAGCAAGGTATTTTGGCGGAATTGGTGGAGGACTTCACCTGTTTTCTGCGAGCCGTTGATTATTTTGCCATGTCACCTTCAAAAAAGCTGACCTAGCAGTGTAGTCACGGATAGAGCCCGTCGCTGGATCTGTCTGGTCGGGAATTCCTTTTTGTGTAAAGCCGGGGCTTAAGAATGAGTCGTGCTCGCGGGCTGCTGCTCGCGGCAAGAGTCCAGCGAGGTAGTCTGGACAGCTTTATGCTTGGATTTTGACATGGTTTCCGTCGTCGACAGGCGGCAAGTGTGTCTATGAGGTCAAGATCTTAAGGGGGGGGGCTGGATATGCTTATGTTAAGTGCCGCTAAAAGCGCTGTTAGAGAGGTATCTGCAAGATGGTCGCTTCGACAAGTGCAGGGCTTAGAGCAATTGGTGCATTTTTAAGTTGGAGTATCTTTAGTGGTCGCAATGGGCAGGTATTCATTGCTCGGGAAGATAATACTCTCATATGCACGAGTTTCGGCGGTCAGAATTACTAGCCAGTTAAAGTAGCGAGTCTCTTGGGCTTGGGTGGTGAAAAAACTGACGCTAAAATGAGTGGGTGCGTAGGACATTTGATGTATATCCGGGGTAAGGGGGGCGATATACATGGGGTGGTGTCTCGCTGTATGGGGGTTAATAATTTTAATTAGTAAACTTGATTTTTTAGGGGGTGTAACCAGTAGTGCTGGGGTTCGGTGGTCTAGTATGGAAAATGTTTCAATGCGGTTGATGGCTTTGTGTGTTTTTATTCTTCTGTCTGGGGCAGGCTAAAATAGGTTGGGCTGACAGGTGTCTTGTGGTTGTGTAAGTCTGGTGAGTCCAAGCGGGGGTATTATAATTTTATTAATTGGCGGTTTGTTAGGGGGGGCTTCATTTCTGGATGGGGGTGATTGAGAGTTGACGGCGTGTGAGTGTTGTTTTTGTCTATCTGTCTGTATTTGAATGTTATGTGTTGTTTGTGGTAGGGGGGGGTAAGGTTTAAGTCCTCTTGTAGGGTTGTCGTTATGTTTGTGAAGGATGGTTGTGTTTAAAGTGTCGTTAATGGTTGCGGTAAAGCGCAAGTTTTTGTTCTTGTTTTAGATTGTTGGCGGTTTGTTTGTTTTGATTTTTGTTTTTTTCTAAAGTGTGTTTAGTTGTATTTTGTAATTGTGATGCTCGGGAAGTCAGTGCGCGGAGTGAGCTGCAAGCGCGAATGTGTGCGGTGCCTCTATAATAATTGTATGAGGCGCTGGTGCTCGGCTCAGGCGCGTTCGATAAGCTATTGGTATTGCTCACTATAGGTGGTCACTTTGAACTGCCAATGAGCCACGCTGCAGCGCATAGTGCGGCGAAAAGTAACTGGTCGCGTCGGCGTCGTCGGCACTGGTTAGCATTGTTGAACATCCATGCAAGTTGACGGCGGCCTAAGTTCTTGCTGTTCAAGGGGGGGGCTGATTCACCGCCCACAAGTTCTGTGATCAAGGTTATTTGATCGAACCACCATCCTTTGCGTACTCGCGTGAGGCGGGCAAATATGGAGCGCCATGTGGTATTGGCGCCAAAATCATTTTTTTCATGTTGTCGGTATAGTAGGCTGGGTCTATGATCGATGAACCAAGTCCAGCCTGTCTGCCGAGCATATGCATAGGTGAACCAATCGTGGAGAGCCACACTTTGTATCTTGTGCCAGTGTTCCCGCACGAATGTTTGCAATGCTAGGGCGAATTTTTGGCAGAAGACATATGAGCATCCTGGCCCGGCAGCCTCAAAAAAATGATCCCAGCGCACTTGTGGTTGTGCTTTATTAATTAACTTATTGCGGCCGTTGGGCCAAAATGCGAGTACGTTGCTGGAGTATGCGCTAGCATGGTGTTCTGTGAGTTTTTCAATGGACCTTTTTAACTTGTCAGGTAGCCATATATCGTCTTGGTCTGCGAATGCAACGTAATCTGTTTCGGTCAGATTAACATCTCTCAGTAGTCTAAAAAAGTTGCGCCCTGCGCTGCCGAATCGGCCGGGGGGTAGCAGTGTTATATTGGGGTATTTCGTAGCATAGGTTTCACATAGTTCTTGGGTCTTGTCCGTCCCCTCATCGATGCTGATGTACAAGCTTATATCTACATCTTGCTGTTCAAGAATTGACTGTACTTGTTCGTCTATCCAGCATTCACCATTATAGCTTGCCAGTAAAATAGAAACTCGTGGTTTTGGTGGGGGGGTTGGAAGACTCATGAGGTGGGTGTGTCGTATGTTTGTTGGGTTGTATTTGGCATTTGCGTAGCTCTCGCAGTTTAGAGGAAAATAATTGGTGTAAATTATATATGATGTACTTGGGTTCCATTCGAAATAGTGTGTTGTCTTAGTGGGGTTGGAATAATCACCCATTAAAGTTTGGCGTTTTAGTAGTTGTCTGGCTAGCAACCTTCCGTTGAGCTAGTGTTGCAGCGAGATATTCTGCACTCGTGTATCGACTGGGCGAAGATGCGCTGTAGATTTAGGGGGTAGGTGATGGAGTGACGTTTCTCCTTTTTCGTAGAGTTAAGCGCAAGGCTGCGATGTTTCCGTTCGGTCAAGATTATAGCCATGTCAATTACCTCCTCTGGAGTGTCGTTTTCGCATTGCATCTAGAGATTAACCAGAACCAGCGCGGGCGTAAAGACGTTACCCTGTAGAACGAGGCGCTAGCACTTGAGCAGTAGAGAGGCCAAGGGGGGGGAGCGTTATTCGCTCGCATGGGCTGGGAGGGACTCATTTTTTAAAACGACCTCTCCATGGTCTATTTGACTAAAAACAGCATTCGCTACACTTTCCTCGCTGGATATTGGCCACTGTTTTTTCGGGGGGGCTTCAATAAACCATGAGCCGCACGGGATGTGGGCTCGTCAGTTGATTTTTACCTGGTAACTAGAATTTTGTAGCAACGCAGGGCTCTGTAGCTTGATCTTTTTGTATTGTTGATTATTGCGTCGCATGCTCAATATCGCGAGTTATTAGGGGCTGTAACGATGCTCAATTGACTCTGTTTGGTGTCAGCTAGCCGGATTCTGATGCTCGCGACAGAGCATTATCTCAGGCTTACTTTTTTGCGACGGCCTGTCAATTTAATGTGAAGTGACCTCCACGTTTATCAGTATCAAGTTCGGCAATTTGACACCTATTATCGTTCTTTTCTAGGCTCTTTTACTCGTACCGCAGTTTCTCCGTCGAACATCATCATTTGGAAAAGCGCAGCTGGCACAGGTAGCAGTCGATTTGCAAGATTGATTTAATAATGCAGGCATTAAAAAGCCGGCTTGTGGCCGGCTTCTCGGGGACTGGTTTGGTTCATTTTTGGTAAACCGCACCAGCCTTCAAAACGTACACCCAGCTCTTGCGGCTGGCTGTGGGACTGGGCGGGAAAGTCATCCGCTTCGTCGGGCGATATGACCGCAGGGAGGGTCGATGCGCAAATGTGGGGCGCAGCATACGCACATTCGTCGGTAATTCCCAGTGCAAAGCGCGATCCAGAGGCCTTTAAGCTGCAGAAAGTGCGGGAAATGTGTTGCCGGATGCGTGATGTTCGCCGGCAAGCCGGTTCCTGAGAGAAGCGGCATGTACAAAAAAGCCCCGGATAACCGGGGCTTTCTCTTGAAGCTTGTCACTAGAAGCTTGCAGCTGCTTCTCAGCCTTTATAGGCCGCAACCGACTTCAGGATCTCGGCGCGGGCCGCGTCAGCGTTGCCCCAACCGTCGATCTTCACCCACTTGCCTTTTTCCAGGTCTTTGTAGTTTTCGAAGAAGTGCTTGATCTGCTCCAGCAGCAGGGCTGGCAGGTCGGTGTATTCCTTCACGTCGACGTACAGCTGGGACAGCTTGTCGTGAGGCACCGCGATCACTTTGGCATCGCCGCCGCCGTCGTCGGTCATGTTCAGGATGCCCACTGGACGGGCACGGATCACCGAGCCTGGCGCTACTGGGTAAGGGGTCACGACCAGCACGTCGAGGGGGTCGCCGTCGTCAGCCAGGGTGTTGGGGATGAAGCCGTAGTTGGCCGGGTAGAACATCGGGGTGGCCATGAAACGGTCAACGAACAGGCAGTCGCTGTCTTTGTCGATTTCGTACTTGATCGGCGCGTGGTTGGCCGGGATTTCGATAGCGACGTAGATGTCGTTCGGCAGGTCTTTGCCCGCCGGAATCTTGCTGTAGCTCATTGGGCGTTGCCCCCGTTAGTTGACCAAATGACTTGGCCGGATTGACCAAAAAGTGGCGGCGATTATAGACACACTCCGCAACCGTTGCTACGTGCCAAGGGTCGTAGAACCTTGGTTGTACTGTCTCGCAGACATATTCGGGCGAGCCGTGCGACCGACGGTTTTGCCATCGGTCGGTAGGCGCTGCAGTGCTCTTTCAACTGGCCTTCAGATGAACAACGTATCGGCGCGACAGGACATTAGTGATGCGTTTGATAGACCGGATCTTCAGCTTGAAGTTGCTGTAGCCGGGCCAATGGATTCTGCCGATAAAACAGCTGCAACTGTGCATAGACTTTCGGATAGGCCGCCGCCAGCAAGTCCGGGGCACTGAAGAAGTATTCGCTGGTGACGGCGAAGAACTCGGCCGGGTTTTCCGCCGCGTAGGGGTCGATGGCGGTTTCGGCGTCCGGGTCGTGGTCGAGTTGACGGTTGAGGTCGTCGTAGGCGCTTTGCATCACCTGGGCCCAGTCGCTGACCCGCATGTCGCTGTGCAGCGGCGGCAGGCCGTTGGCATCGCCGTTGAGCATGTCCAGCTTGTGGGCGAGTTCGTGGATCACCAGGTTGTAGGCTTCCCAGCCGCCGCTGGCTTGCACTCCGGGCCAGGCGAGGATGATCGGTCCCTGCTGCCAGGCTTCGCCACTGTGTTCGCCATCCCACTCATGCTCGATGCCGCTGGCATCGCGGTGGCGCTGAGGGCTGAGGAAATCGTCGGGGTAGAGAATGATTTCGTGGAAGCCTTGGTACCAGTTCAGGTCGCCCAGGTGCAGCAGCGGCAGTTGCGCCTGGGCTGCCAGCAGCAGGCGCTGCTCCTGATGCAGTTCCACCCCGGGCAGGGTGGTGAGGTGCTTGTCGTCCAGGAACAGCACGCTGGCTTCCCGCAGCCACTGGTCCTCGGCGGCGCTGATGCCGTCGAGGAAGGGTAGTTGCTGGCGTACCCGCTGCCAGGTGTCATCGCTGACCGGATGCTTGGCCAGCCGGCGCTTGCGGCGCCAGGCGCTGAGGGACCACATGCGATTTAGCGGGTTTCGACTTTTTCAGCGCTGCGGGCCAAGCGGCTGCGCAGCACGCCAATGATCATCGGCACCAGGGACAGGAGGATGATGGCGACCACCAGCAACGAAAGGTTTTTCTTGATGAACGGCACGTTGCCGAAGAAGTAGCCCAGGGTCACCAGGCCGCCGACCCAGAGAATGGTGCCGGCCACGCTGAAGGCAAAGAACCGCGGGTAAGGCATGCGGGCCACGCCGGCGACGAAGGGCGCGAAGGTGCGGATGATCGGCAGGAAGCGCGCCAGGGTCACGGTCTTGCCGCCGTGCTTCTCATAGAAGTCGTGGGTTTTCTGCAGGTAGTCGCGGCGGAAGATCTTCGAGTTGGGGTTGCTGAACAGGCGTTCGCCCGCCGTTCGCCCGATCACGTAGTTGGTGCTGTCGCCAAGGATTGCCGCCAGCATCAGCAGGCCGCCCAGCAGCACCGGGTCCATGCCGCCGCCCGCCGCGACTGCGCCGGCGATGAACAGCAGGGAGTCGCCAGGCAGGAACGGCGTCACCACCAGGCCGGTTTCGCAGAAAATCACCAGGAACAGGATGGCGTAGATCCAGGGCCCGTAGTTGGTCACCAGCATGTCGAGATAAACGTCGAGATGAAGGATTAGGTCGATCGGGTTGAAATCCATGGGGGGCACCTGTGGTGACAGCCTGGTTCTGCAGGCCTGTGCGATGACTCGAAGAAAGGGACTACAAGGGGATGTAGCTTTTCTTACGATCCGAAAAGTTCGGCATTATAAAGACTGACAGGTGAAATGCGCGTTCAGATTGTAGCCGGGCGTTTCGGTTTGCGAGGGGGAGCAAACGCAGAGGATTTGATGTTCGCCGGAGTAGATAAAGCGGCCCTGAGGCCGCTTTTTTGTGGGTCAGTCATCGCTCAGCGGCAAAATGTAGTTCTTGAATTCGGTGTCTTCGCGAAACCCCATGGACTCATAGGTTTTCTGTGCCACGGCGTTGTTGCTGCTGGTGGAAACCCGCAGCCGCACGGCATTGGATTCCTTGGCCATTTTCTTCGCGGTGCGCATCAGGTTGTCGGCCACCAGCTGGCGGCGGGCGTCTTCGGCGACGTAGATGTCGTTGAGAATCCACACACGCTTGAGGGACAGCGAAGAAAAGCTCGGGTATAGCTGGCAAAAGCCCAGCAACTTGCTGCTGTCATCATCGGCCAGGGCCAGGTAGATCACCGATTCCTTGCGTCGCAGGCGCTTTTCCAGAAAGGCCCGGGACGAGTCCGGATAAGGCAGAGCGCCATAGAACTCACGGTATTTGACGAAAAGCGGGGTCAACAGATCCAGGTGCTCGAGGGTTGCTTGAGTAATCCGCATGGGTGGCTCTCAACTTCAAGTGGATGTGACGGCACAGGTTGGATGACTCGGGCAGCCGTGTCCCGATGCTGCCCAAAGCGCTTAAAAAGCGCAATCGTCTTGCAAAATCACGCCTGGGGCGGCCCCAGAAGGAAGTTGCCCTTCATGTCTGCCGTTGAGTCGCTGTCCAGGGTCTGCACTTGCGCTTCGTCTTTGAGGTTTACCCCCGACAATTGCCGGCGACAGGCTTCACGCATCAAGTACAGCAGGCGATGGGCGGCCATGCCATAGCTCAGGCCTTCCAGGCGCACGTTGGAGATGCAGTTGCGATAGGCGTCGGTGAGCCCGACTTTCGGCTGGTAGGTGAAGTACAACCCCAGGCTATCGGGAGAACTGAGCCCGGGACGCTCACCGATCAGGATCACGGTCATCTTCGCGCCCAGCAGTTCGCCAATCTCGTCGGCTACCGCTACCCGGCCCTGTTCCACCAGGATCACTGGCGACAGCGACCAGCCTTCGGCGGCGGTCTGTTCCTCCATGCGCGCCAGGAATGGCAGGGTGTGGCGATGCACCGCCAGCGCCGACAGACCGTCCGCCACCACCACCGCCAGGTCGACCCCGCCGGGATGGGCGCTGGCGTAGTCGCGCAGGCTCTGGGCCGATTCGTCACTGAGCCGACGCCCCAGATCAGGGCGTTGCAGGTAACTGTGGCGATCCGTGGCGGCGCTGTGCACCAGCAGGCTGTCACGGCCGCGCTCGGCCAATTGGGCGCTCAGGCCGGCGTGGTCGAAAGGCAGGTGCACCGCATCCCGGGCCTGGGCATGGGCGAACTGGAAGTCCAGCTGGGCACCGGTGGGCAGGCTGGTGCCGGTGCGGCCCAGGGCAATGCGGGCCGGGGTCAGGCGGCGCAGTTCCAGCCAGGGGTTTTGCGAGTCGCTCGGATGTTTTTGCATGAGCCTGTTCCTTATCCCAACTGCGCCAATGCCTGGCGGAACGCCGGCGGCAGGTTGTTGCCGAAATGCACCTTGCCATCGGCCTGGGTGAAGATGCCGGTCCTGGCCAGCCACTGCTCGAATTCGGGGGCGGGTTTCAGGCCGAGGGTCTGGCGGGCGTAGAGCGCGTCGTGGAACGACGTGGTCTGGTAGTTGAGCATGATGTCGTCGGAACCGGGGATACCCATGATGAAGTTGATCCCGGCCACGCCCAGCAGGGTCAGCAGGGTGTCCATGTCGTCCTGGTCGGCCTCGGCGTGGTTGGTGTAGCAGATGTCGCAACCCATGGGCACGCCCAGCAGCTTGCCGCAGAAGTGGTCTTCCAGACCGGCGCGGATGATCTGCTTGCCGTTGTACAGGTATTCCGGGCCGATGAAGCCGACCACGGTGTTCACCAGGAACGGCTTGAAATGCCGGGCCACGGCGTAGGCGCGGGTTTCGCAGGTCTGCTGGTCGACGCCGAAGTGGGCGTTGGCCGACAAGGCGCTGCCCTGACCGGTCTCGAAGTACATCAGGTTCTGCCCGAGGGTGCCCCGGTTCAGGCTCAGGCCCGCTTCGTAGCCTTCCTTGAGCACATTGAGGTTGATGCCGAAACTGGCGTTGGCCGCTTCGGTGCCGGCAATCGACTGGAACACCAGGTCCAGGGGCACGCCGCGGTTGATCGCCTCGATGGAGGTGGTGACGTGGGTCAGCACGCAGGCCTGGGTCGGGATTTCGTAGCGCTGGATGATGGCGTCGAGCATTTCCAGCATGGCGCAGATCGAGGCGATGCTGTCGGTGGCCGGGTTGATGCCGATCATCGCGTCGCCGTTGCCGTACAACAGGCCGTCGAGAATGCTCGCGGCAATGCCCGCTGGCTCATCGGTGGGGTGGTTGGGTTGCAGGCGGGTGGACAGGCGCCCGCGCAGGCCCAGGGTGCCGCGAAACTTTGTCACCACGCGAATCTTCTGCGCCACCAGGACCAGGTCCTGCACGCGCATGATCTTCGACACCGCGGCGGCCATTTCCGGAGTCAGGCCCGGGGCCAGGGCCCGCAGGCTCTGCTCGTCGGCGGCATCGCTGAGCAGCCAGTCGCGAAAGCCGCCCACGGTCAGGTGGCTGACCGTGGCGAAGGCCTGTTTGTCATGGCTGTCGATGATCAGCCGGGTGACTTCGTCGGTTTCGTAGGGAATCAGCACCTCTTCGAGAAAGTGCTTCAGGGGGATGTCCGCCAGGGTCATCTGGGCGGCGACCCGCTCGCCGTCGTTGAGGGCGGCAACCCCGGCCAGAAAGTCGCCGGAGCGGGCCGGACTGGCCTTGGCCATGACTTCCTTGAGGCTGTCGAAGCGATAGGTCTGAGAACCTACGCTGTGGGAAAATTGGGCCATCTCAGTCTCCGTTTCAACGATATAGGGGCGTTGCCGAGTGCTGGCGGGTCATCAGGATGCCACCTTCTTCAGCAGGTTTTCCAGGCGGTTGCCGGCAGCCCTGTGCTGGAGGATGGCAAAGGCCTTTTCCGCCACCAGGCTGCCGCCTTCCAGCGGTGGCAGGCCACCGCTGTAGATGTTCGAGATCACCGTGTATTCGTAGCGAATGTCCGGGTTGCCGCTGAATTGCGCGGCGGCGGCGCGGGCCTGGTCGTCCGGCAGGCGGTAGCCCAGGTAGGCGGACATGCTGCGCGAGGCCAGGGCATCGCCGCCGGGCCGTTCGCCGATCAGCACGATGATCAGTTGTGGTTGCAGGGCTTCACCCACCGACTCCGCCAGCTTGACCCGGCCATAGGGGGCGAGGATCGGCTGGCCGATGCGCAGCTCGCGGCTTTGCAGGCCGTCCAGCAGCACCGGTAGCAGTTGGGGAATGTTGTGGTGGATGGCTTCGGCGCTGAGGCCGTCGGAAATCACGATCTGCACATCGTTGTATTCCGCTTGCAGGCGCCGCAGCACCTCCTCGGTCAGCCGTGCCCCCAGCTCCGGGTCTTGCAGATGCGCCAGCTTGTCCGGGGCCGCGGTGCGCAGCTCGCGCAGGGGAATGGCGGCGATTTCGGCAGGGCGCAGGTCGACGTAGATCGCTTCCCGGGCCACCGCCAGGTTGGCCCGCACCGTGCGCGATACCCTGTTGGCCGGGCGCGGTCCGGCGTTGTCGAAGCCGTAGGTGGCCGGGGTGGACTCCAGCAGGCGCTGGAAGTCGATGTCCGACTTGCAGAAGATCCTCGGGTTGCCCCAGTTCGGCCCGCGCTCGACGTTGCCGTGGGCATCCTCCTGGAAAATCCCCCTGCCCAGGGCCCAGCGCAGGTACTCCGGGGCCGGCTTCAGGTCGTGGACTTCGCGCAGGGTCTGGTTGTCGTGGGCGCTGGTGTCGAAGTAGGCGAGCATGCGGTCGGTGCTCAGGTACACGTCCATGAAGAAGTTGGCGCCGGCGGCGGTCAGCAGTTCGGTGGCCATCTGCTGGCCTTCCAGGGTCACTTGCGAGTGCAGGGTGTAGCAGGGCGCCATGCCCATGGGCAGCCCCAGCAGCTTGCCCATGAACTGGTCCTGCAGGCAGGAGTAGGTCATCTCGAAGTTGTCGAGGTGGGTTTCCGGGCCGATGAAGCCGGTGACGTTGTTCACCATGTACGGCCGATAACGCCGGGCCAGCCCGTAGCACAGGGCCTCACAGGTGGTCATGTCGATGCCTTCGTGCTTGCCGTAGGTCAGCTCGCTGCCCTGGCCGGTCTCGAAGTACATGAAATTTTCCGCCACGCCTCGCAGCGGGCCGCGCTCGGCCATGGTCTGCCAGGCCTGGTCGAGCAACTGCACGGTGACGTCGAATTCATCGGTCAGGGTGCGCTCGGTGCCAGCCAGGCTCTGGAACATGATCTCCACCGGCGCGCCCTGGTCGAGGCAGGCCAGCTGGGTCTTGATATGGGAGAGCACGCAGATCTGCGTCGGCGCCCCGGTTTCCTGGCGCAATTTGTCCAGGTGGTGCAGGGTGGCGCTGATGTTCTCCACGGTGTCGATGGCCGGATTGAGGCCAATCAATGCATCCCCCGAGCCCATGCTCAGCCCGGTGTAGACCAGCAGGGTGATGCCGCTGAGGTTGTCGGTGGGATGGTTGGGCTGCAAGCGCGACGACAGGGTGCCGGGCAGGCCTACCAGGGTGCGGGCCTTGGCCGCCGCGCCGCTCTTGAGCTTTTTCGACAGCAGGATCAGTTCATGCACGTCCAGCAGCTTGGCCAGGGCCGCGGCCATCACTCCGGTCATGGCCGTGCCGATGCGGCGTATTTCGGTGCCGTGGCTGCGCAGCAGGCGATCTTTCAGGGCGCCGAGCGTCAGTTCGGCAATCTCGCTGAAGACTTGGTGGTCGATGTCGTAGTTGACCTGCATGACGCTGTCGATGCGCCCGTGGCGATCGGTCAGCGGGTGCTCGAAATAGTGCGCCAGGGTCAGCTCCGAGAGCACCTTGCGCGCCGCTTCGCGGGTGATCTCGTCCACGGCGGCCAGCCCTGCCACGCGGTCGCCGGCCTTGCTGATGTCGGCGGCGCCGAGCACCGCCTTGAGGCTGCAGAAGGCGATCTCGCGATCCAGCACCCGGGTGCTGTAGCCGCGCTCGGCCGGGGCGGCTGGAAGGCGGATGTGCTGCAGTTCGGTGAGTGACATGGCAAGACTCTCCTTGGCTGGCATCGGCTTCTAGTGCACGCCGTAAAAGGCGACGGGCACGATGTGCTGATGGGGTGTTCCCAGATTGATGAAATGCGCCGAACGCTCGCGCACTTCATCGATGACGATCAGGTTGCAAGAACTGCGCCCCCAATCCGTGGCGTAGTTGCCCAGGACCTTGCCGACGTTGCTTTCCAGCAGCAGCACCAGCGGCCATTGAGGGGCGGGGCGTGCCGCGCTCAGGGCGCGGGACAACAGGGCGCCCAATTGACGGATTTGCTCCAGGCCCGGCGCCTGGCCGCCGTCGAGCAGTTGCAGGCAAGCACCGTCGCGGCTGCTCAAGGCCAGGGCCAGGGCGTCGTCCAGCTGTTGCCGCGAGGCGTCCATGGGCAGGCGGGCGACGATGGGCAGGTCCTTGAGTGGCAGCACTTCGGGCCGGGGCAGGAACAGGGTGCTGCCGGAGATTTCGGTGTTGTGCAGGGTCAGGCCGTAGACCGTGGCCCGGCCGCGGTTTTCCGGCACCAGGCGGCTGGCATCCCGAATCAGTCGTGGGTGGCGGGCGATGGCCAGGGCCAGATCGATGCCCAGGTCGCCGTAACAGGTGGTGCCAGGCATGGGTTCGCCTTGCAGGTGACGATAGAGCAACTCACCCACGCCACCGGAAAAGGTCAGGGCCGGGTTGGCAGCGTGTTCGGGGAGGATCAACGGCAGTTGCTCGGTCAGTTGCCCCAGCGGGCCGGTAAAAAAGGTGCGATCACCTTCGGCGATGGCGACCAGGGCGTCGACGTACCAGTTGACTACTGCATCCCGCTCCGGGTTGTCGAGCGGCTGGCCAACAGTCTTGTGGATCTGCAGGTGATCGAGCAGCGCCCGGCCGAATTCCGACAGCGCACTGAGGCGATAACTGCCCGTCTCGAACTGCAAGTGCCGGGCGCCGATGAAGTGGCAGCCGCTGGCCAGGACATTGCCATCCAGGCCCCAGGCGGCGTTGGTAGTGCCGCCGCCGATATCCAGGTTGAGCAGCGGTTGCTGTGGATAAAAGCGGCTCAGGGTCGAACAGCTGCCCATGAATGCCAGCCAGGACTCCAGCCCACCGTCGTCGGCGCGGGAGATCAGCACATTGCCGATCAGTTGCTCGACCCGGCGTGTCAGGGCCTGGGCGTTGTGCCGCCGCGCCGCCAGGCCGGTAATGATCACTCCCGCGGAAAACAGCTGTTCCGGACGCACGCCGGCTTGCTCAAGCCAGCATTGGATCAGGCCCTGGATCGCCGTTTCATCGATGATCCGGTCCTTGAACGGGGTAAACACCGGCTCGCCGCGAAATAGCACCCGGGGTTCGTTGAGGGCCATGCGTCCGGTGACGCAATGGCTGCTCAGGCTGGCCTGGGCGATCAGCGCGCTGCTGGTGGTGGAGCCGAAGTCCAGCCCCAGCAGCAACACCGATGTGCCGCCCGTGATGGCTTGCATGCTGGCGTTCCTCGCCGCGCCGAAGTCAGGCGGTGGCCTTCTGGCCTGCGGGTTCCGGAGTGTCCAGCGCGGTGCCGCCCAGGTACTCGCCCGGAGCGATGATCCCCGCTGCCCGATCCTCGGCTTCCAGTTGCAGCGCCTTGGGCACCGACAGCCAGTAGGCCAGGCCGACGGCGACGAAACCGGCGCTGATCTTGCCGATCAGCACCGGCAGGATGATGGTCGGCTGGAAGTTGGCGGTGAACGACAGATGGTCCCCCAGCAGGAAGGCAGCGCAGACCCCGAAGGCGATGTTCACCACCTTGTCCTTGGGCGGCATCAGGCGCACCAGGCGGAACATGGCGAGGATATTGGCGATGGTCGCCAGCATGCCGGCACTGCCCACGGCGCTGAGGCCGATCTTGCCGCCGAGGTTTTCCAACGGCTTGCCCAGGTATTTGCGCAGCAGGTAGACCATGGGGAAGGCGCCGGCCAGCATGATGCCGATGTAGCCGGCGGTTTCCAGGGCGCGGGTCTGGTCCTGGGCGTCGGCGATGATCGGGTGGAACCCCCAGCTGCCGAACACCGCGGAGAAGGCTCCGGTGAAGTACTCGACGATGGAGAACACCAGCACCAGCTTGATCGCCGCGTCCATGGCCCGGCCGAAGATGATGAAGCCCTTGATCATCATGTCCGGCAAGAAGCGCAGGCCCAGGGCCAGGGCCACGACGAAGATCAGGATTGGCAGCAGGTTGGCGAAGATGCTGCCCAGGCCCATGGCCAGTTGGTAGCTGGCTTCGCCGTTGGTGCTGACCAGTTCGCGTACCACCGGGTTGCTGAAGGCCAGGATCAGGCTGGCGATCATCACCCCGACGGGGATGGTGAGGATGCCGGACATGATCCCCAGGGCCATGTATTTGTGGTCGCGCTTGTCGAGCATCGCCAGGCCCATGGGAATCGAGAAGACGATGGTGGCGCCGCCCATGAAGCCGGTGATCAATGCCATCACCAGGGCTTCCTTGCTCGCGGCCAGGGCCGAGGCCAGCTGATAGCCGCCCATGTCCGAGGCGATGATCATGGTCGCCGCCAGGGCCGGGTCGGCGCCCAGGGAGTTGAAGAAGGGGCCGAAGACGGTCTCGATGACCACGGTGAGATAGGGGATGGAAGCCATGATTCCCGCCGCCGGCACGAAGATGTAGCCGGTGGCGTGGATGCCTTCCATGAATTCCTTGCCCAGGCCTCGCTCGCTGTCGTAGATGGCGGCGAAGGCGCCGAGTACGGCGCAGAGCATGATGAGGTAGAGCACGTAGTTGCCGATCTGATCCATTGCGTTTGTCCCTTGTTATTGTTTTTCAAGCAGGGTCTGTGCACGACTGGTTTGGCGCAGAACTTCCGACAGCAGTGTCCCGTCCGGCCAGCCTTCGGCACCGGATCAGAGCAGGTGAACAGGTGCGGCAGGGCCGCGAAAAGGCCTCCCGGCGACCTGGGTCGCCGGGAGGATCGATCAGAAGAAGCCCAGTGGGTTGATGTCGTAGCTCACCAGCAGGTTCTTGGTCTGCTGGTAATGGTCGAGCATCATCTTGTGGGTTTCACGGCCAACGCCGGATTTCTTGTAGCCACCGAACGCGGCGTGGGCCGGGTACAGGTGGTAGCAGTTGGTCCATACGCGACCGGCCTTGATCCCGCGGCCCATGCGGTAGGCGCGGTTGATGTCGCGGGTCCAGACCCCGGCGCCCAGGCCGAACTCGGTGTCGTTGGCGATTGCCAGGGCTTCGGCTTCGTCCTTGAAGGTGGTGACGCTGACCACCGGGCCAAAGATTTCTTCCTGGAACACGCGCATCTTGTTGGTGCCCTTGAGCAGGGTCGGCTGGATGTAGTAGCCGCTGGACAGGTCGCCTGCGAGTTTTTCCACCTTGCCGCCGGTGAGCAGCTGCGCGCCTTCGTTCTTGGCGATGTCGAGGTAGGAGAGGATCTTGTCGAACTGCTGCTCGGAGGCCTGGGCGCCGACCATGGTGTCGGTGTCCAGTGGGTCGCCGCGCTTGATCTGCTCGATCTTCTTCATCACCACTTGCATGAATTCGTCGTAGATCGACTCCTGCACCAGGGCGCGGGACGGGCAGGTGCAGACTTCACCCTGGTTGAAGAACGCCAGCACCAGGCCTTCGGCGGCCTTTTCGATGAACTTGGGTTCGGCCTGCATGATGTCTTCGAAGAAGATGTTCGGCGACTTGCCGCCCAGTTCCACGGTGGACGGAATGATGTTCTCGGCGGCGCATTTCATGATGTGCGAGCCCACCGGAGTCGAGCCGGTGAAGGCGATCTTGGCGATGCGCTTGCTGGTGGCCAGGGCTTCGCCGGCTTCGCGGCCAAAACCTTGCACCACGTTGAGCACGCCCGGCGGCAGCAGGTCGCCGATCACTTCCAGCAGCACGGTGATGCCCAGCGGGGTCTGCTCGGCGGGCTTGAGCACCACGCAGTTGCCGGCGGCCAGGGCCGGGGCGAGTTTCCAGGCGGCCATCAGGATCGGGAAGTTCCACGGGATGATCTGTCCGACCACGCCCAGGGGTTCATGGATGTGATAGGCCACGGTGTTGCCGTCGATTTCCGCGGCGCTGCCTTCCTGGGCCCGCAGGCAACCGGCGAAGTAGCGGAAGTGGTCGGCGGCCAGGGGGATGTCGGCGTTGAGGGTTTCGCGCACGGCCTTGCCGTTGTCCCAGGTTTCGGTGATGGCCAGCAGTTCCAGGTTCTGTTCGATGCGGTCGGCGATCTTCAGCAGGATCAGCGAGCGAGCCTGCACCGAGGTGGCGCCCCAGGCATCGGCGGCGGCATGGGCGGCGTCCAGCGCCTTGTCGATGTCTTCGGCGGTGGAGCGGGGGAATTCGGCAATCGGCTGGCCATTGACCGGCGAGGTATTGGTGAAGTACTGGCCTTTGACCGGCGCGACGAATTCGCCGTTGATGTAGTTGCCGTACTTGCTCTTGAACGAAACGATGGCGCCTTCAGTACCGGGGTGTGCGTAACGCATGGTGGGTATCTCCTGGCTTCTTATGCTTATGGGGGAGGACGCGCTTTAGCGCATATCAAGCGTAGAGCAAAGGTCGGGCCAGCGTGGTGGGGACCATGTGCATCAAGGGTTTACGGATGTTTCGAGTGGGCTGTGGCGGGGCGTTGTGACGGAAGTGGTACAGGGTTGAGTGACAGTTTGTAACCTTGCTGGCACAACCTGTGACCTGTGGGTCAGGCCGGCATTGCAATGGAGCAGCGGCTGGAGGATGCTGGTTCGCGTGTCGAATCTTGTCGGACAAATCTGATAAGCATTCCTCCTTCATGGTCGATTGCGGCCCGGCAGTGGCGACGGTATTTCGTCTGAGCGTGCCAGCGCAGCAGGAGAATAATAAGAAATGCACAGTAGTAATCACTTGAGCCGACATGCCCAGCAGGTGCTCACCGTGGCCCAGGGCAAGGCCCATCTGCAGGGGCCGGGCAGCGATCCTTCCATCGCCCGTTCCTGGCTGCGCTGCCTTGAGGACTATCATCTCGACCCGGCCCAGGCCATGGCGCCCACGGTGCTGGAGCATGGTCGTCTGCTGGAGAGCCGCGAGCGCCTGCAGGATGTGCTGCAGATTGCCGGTACCGAGATGACCAACCTGCATCAGCAGTTGTCCGGCGCCGGGCATGCGGTGCTGCTGACCGACGCTCGCGGGGTGATCCTCAACTGCATTACCGCCCCCAGCGAGCGCAAGATCTTCGAGCATGCCGGTCTCTGGCTCGGTGCCGATTGGAGCGAGGCCCGGGAAGGCACCAATGGCATCGGCACCTGCCTGGTGGAACGCCAGTCGCTGACTATTCACCAGGGTGAGCATTTCCGCGGCCGGCACACGGGCCTGACCTGCTCGGCGAGCCCGGTGTTCGATCCCCATGGCGAGTTGCTGGCGGTGCTGGATGTGTCTTCGGCGCGCCAGGATGTTTCCCGGCAGAGCCAGTTCCACACCATGGCCCTGGTCAATCTCTCGGCAAAGATGATCGAGAGCTGCTATTTCCTGCGCTATTTCGAGAACCAGTGGCTGTTGCGTTTTCATCTGCAGGCCGAGTCGGTGGGGCTGTTCAGCGAAGGGCTGCTGGCGTTCGATGGCGAAGGCCGGATCTGTGCGGTGAACCAGAGCGCCCTGAACCTGCTGGGGCATATTCGCGGGGGGCTGCTGGGCAAGCCGGTGGAGAGCTTTTTTGACTGCTCGCTGGATGAGTTGCTCAGTCGCGCCAGCATCAATGCCAGCGCCAGTTGGCCCTTGCGCACTCGGGACGGGCGGCGCCTGTTTGCCCTGTTGCGCGGCCAGCCGCAGCCGGCCTCGCCATCGGTATCGCGGGCGCCAGTGGCCATTGCGCCTTCGCGTCCAGCGGGCATTTGCCTGGGTGATGAGGGGCTGCAGAACGATTTTCGCCGGGCCTCGCGGGTATTCGAACGGGATGTGCCGCTGTTGATCAACGGCGAGACTGGCTCCGGCAAGGAGGCTTTCGCCAAGGCGGTGCATCAGGGCAGCGCCCGGGCGGACAAGGCGTTTGTCGCGCTCAACTGCGCGGCGATCCCGGAGAGCCTGATCGAGAGCGAGTTGTTCGGCTATCGCGGCGGCAGTTTTACCGGGGCGCGCAAGGAGGGCATGCGCGGCAAGTTGCAGCAGGCCGATGGCGGCACCCTGTTCCTGGATGAAATCGGCGATATGCCCCTGGCCTTGCAGACCCGCTTGCTGCGGGTGCTGGAGGATCGTCTGGTGGTGCCCATTGGCGGTGAGCCCCAGGCGGTCAACGTGCGCATCATCAGCGCCACCCACCGGGACCTGCTGGAGCGGGTGCGTGACGGCAGTTTTCGCGAGGACCTGTATTACCGGCTCAATGGCCTGGAGATAGCCTTGCCGGCCCTGCGCGATCGCAGCGACAAGTCCCGGTTGCTGGATTTTCTCCTGGCTGAGGAGGCGGGCGAGCAGTCCGTGGTGCTGGACGACGGCGCGCGCCAGGCCCTGCTGGGCTATTCATGGCCAGGCAACGTGCGCCAGTTGCGCAACGTGCTGCGGACCTTGGCGGCCCTGTGCGAAAACGGTCGCATTGCTCTGGAAGACCTGCCGCCGTTGATCCGCCACAGCCGCCCGGCGCCGGTGAGCGAGCCGGTTGCCGAGGTGCAGGAGCGTCCCCTGGAGGATGCCGAGCGGGTCGCGTTGCTGGCGGCACTGGAGCAGCAGCGCTGGCACATGACCCACACCGCCGAGCAGTTGGGCGTCAGCCGCAACACCCTTTATAGAAAGCTGCGCAAGCACGGCATCGTGCGCTAAGCCCGGCCCCTGGTCGCTGGCACAGGGCTACGGCCTTGATGCCTGCGCCGGCAGGGGGCGACAACCACCCGCTCAGCTAATGGGTGCGATTTGCAGCCCTCTAGGCTAACCTGCGCCGATGTTTTTCGAGGTCGACTATGCACATTCATATTCTCGGTATCTGCGGCACTTTCATGGGGTCGATGGCGGTTCTGGCCAAAGAGCTGGGCCACCGCGTCACCGGTTCCGACGCCAACGTCTATCCGCCGATGAGCACCCAGTTGCAGGCCCAGGGCATCGAACTGACTCAAGGCTACGATCCTGCCCAACTGGACCCTGCGCCGGACTTGGTGGTGATCGGCAATGCCATGTCCCGGGGCAATCCGGCGGTGGAATATGTACTGAACAAGGGCCTGCCCTATGTGTCCGGTCCGCAGTGGCTGGCCGATCACGTGCTGCAAGGGCGTTGGGTGCTGGCCGTGGCTGGCACCCACGGCAAGACCACCACCAGCAGCATGCTGGCCTGGGTGCTGGAGCATGCGGGCATGAGTCCGGGCTTCCTGATCGGCGGCGTGCCGCAGAACTTCGCGGTGTCGGCGCGCTTGGGCGGTACGCCGTTCTTCGTGATCGAAGCCGATGAATACGACAGCGCTTTCTTTGACAAGCGCTCGAAGTTCGTCCATTACCGCCCGCGCACCGCGATCCTCAATAACCTTGAGTTCGATCACGCGGACATCTTTCCGGATCTGGCTGCCATCGAACGGCAGTTCCATCACCTGGTGCGGACCATTCCCAGCGAAGGTCTGGTGATTCATCCCACTACCGAACCGGCGTTGCAGCGGGTGATCGAGATGGGCTGCTGGACCCCGGTGCAGACCACCGGTGCCGGCGGACAATGGCAGGTCAAACTGCTCAGTGCCGATGGTTCGGCCTTTGAGGTGATGTTCGAAGGCGTAAGCCAAGGCGTGGTGGAGTGGGAACTGACTGGGCAGCACAACGTGGCCAACGCCCTGGCAACCCTGGCCGCCGCGCGACATGTCGGCGTGGTGCCGTCCATTGGGATTGCTGGATTGAGTGCGTTCAAGAGTGTGAAGCGGCGCATGGAGAAGGTTGCGCAAGTGCACGGTGTGACCATCTATGACGACTTCGCTCACCACCCGACGGCCATTGCCACCACCCTGGACGGCCTGCGCAAGCGGGTCGGCGATGCCCCGGTGATCGCCATTATCGAGCCGCGCTCCAACTCCATGAAGCTCGGCGCACATCGTGATGGCCTGCCGGAAAGCGTCAACCAGGCCGATCAGGTGATCTGGTACGCACCGGCCAACCTGGGCTGGGACCTGGCGGCCACGGCGGCCCTGTGTTCGGTGCCGTCGATCGTCAGCGATTCCCTGGAGGGCATCATCGAACGGGTGAAGAGCCAGGCCAAACCCGGCACCCAGGTGGTGATCATGAGCAACGGCGGTTTCGGCGGGCTGCACGGCAAACTGGCCGAGGCCCTGCAATGAGCAACGGTCCGGAACGCATCACCCTGGCCATGACCGGCGCCTCCGGCGCCCAGTACGGTTTGCGCCTGCTCGATTGCCTGGTGCGCGAGGATCGGGAAGTGCACTTCCTGATCTCCAAGGCCGCGCAACTGGTCATGGCCACGGAAACCGATGTCAGCCTGCCACCCAAGCCGCAGTTGATGCAGGCTTTCCTCACCGAGTACACCGGTGCGGCGGCGGGGCAGATCCGGGTTTACGGCAAGGAAGACTGGATGTCGCCGGTGGCCTCGGGTTCCGGTTCGCCGGCAGCGATGGTGGTGGTGCCCTGTTCCACCGGCACCTTGTCGGCGATTGCCACCGGGGCCTGCAACAACCTGATCGAGCGCGCGGCGGACGTGACCCTCAAGGAGCGCCGGCAGTTGATCCTGGTGCCGCGCGAGGCGCCGTATTCCAGTATTCATCTGGAGCACATGCTCAAGCTGTCCAACATGGGGGTGACCATCCTGCCGGCGTCGCCGGGCTTCTATCACCAGCCGCAGACCATCGATGACCTGGTGGATTTCGTGGTGGCGCGGATTCTCAATCTGCTGAATATCCCCCAGGACATGTTGCCGCGCTGGGGCGAGCATCATTTGAGCAGCGATGAATAAATCCCTGTTGATCCTGCTGGCGGTCCTGCAACTGGCAGGATGCGCCACGGTGCGGACCTTGAATGCCGCGCAACCGGGCGCGCCGGTGGTGTATTCGGGGACGCGCCTGGACCTGTATGCGATGCAGGGAGGCTGCTGCGCCATGGACCGCTTTGGCGCCGAGGCACCAGGCTATCCAGGGGTGGATCTGCCGGCTAGCGCTGTGCTCGATACCCTGCTGTTGCCGCTGTCGGTACTGACGGTACTGGGGGTGGGGTTTCAGGCGACGGGCGGGTTGTAGTGCTTCGCCGGCAAGCCGGCTCCTACAGGTACGCGCAGGAGCGGCTTGCCGGCGAACGATTCATTTACCCAGTTTGCGCAGCTCGTCGGACTCGACGACTCGCGTGCCGTTCTGCTCTTCAAGCGCCAGGCGCCACATGGCCCGGGCCAGCTGGCAGGCTTCGATGCCGCGGTATTTCCCGGGGATCAGTCGAGACAGTGGCCCGGCCAGCTGCTCGCCCAGGCGCGGCTCGATACGATCACCCAGCAGCAATGACGGCCGGCAAATGGTCAGTTGTGGCCAGCCCTGCTGTTTCAGGGCTTCTTCCATTTCACCTTTGACCCGGTTGTAGAAAATCGACGACTTGGGATCGGCGCCCAGCGCACTGATCACTATCAGGTGTCGTGCCCCGAGTTCCCGGGCGCGCTTGCCGAAGGCCACCACCAGATCCAGATCCACCGCGCGGAAGGCCGCTTCGGAGCCGGCCTGCTTGATGGTGGTGCCCAGGCAGCAGAAGGCAATTTCCACCTTGCCGCTCAGTTGTGGCAGGAATACCTGCGGATCGCCGACCGGGTTTTCCAGGTGTGGGTGCTTGCTTAGCGGGCGTCTACTGGGTGCCAGAACACGAATGATGGTGGGCTCGTTGAGCAGGCGATCGAGCAGTTGCTCTCCGGTCAGGCCTGAGGCGCCGGCGAGCAGGATGTGCTGAGGCGTCAAGTACATGGTCATTCCCCCTTGATACGATTCCAGCTTAGTTGCTCTGTGCTTCCTTGCTGCCTATAGAGACACTTTGCAGCGCTTTTCGTGCCTGCTGTCTACGCAGTTGTTGCCAGTGGGCAATGACCCCCTTTGGGGCCCAGATTTGTGGTTCCGACGCTTCGAAGCCATCTGCCTGTTCGCGCTCGGCGACGGTGGCCCTGGCCAGTTTGAAGGCATGCTCCAGATCGTCCGTCTGGTTCAGAGCCTGGGCGAACAGCGCGTCGCCGAAATAGGTGAAGTCGGCTTCTTCCGAACAGCCGAAGGATACCCGGTCGGCCTGGGAGGCGGTCATGATCAGGGTCCGTTCATCTTTCAGCGCGGGGATGAAACCGCCGGAATAGCAGGACGAGATGACGATGATCTTGTCGCGATTTTTCAATGGAGCCAGGACGCTGGCCAGCTCATCGGCGGGCAGGTCCGCCAGCTCCAGGCGCGGTTGATCCAGCACCAGTTCGTGTTCACTGGTGCCGTGACTGGTGAGGTAGATGAACACCAGGTCGTCGGGGCTGCTGCGTTCTGCCAGGGTCTGGGCGGCGCGGCGCAGGTTTTCCCGAGTGGCCATCGGCCGGTTCGTCATGTGGTCGCGGTGGTTCACCAGGCGGATCTGGCCATAGGCACCGAAGCGGCTGGCGAGCATGTTGCTGACGTAATCGGCTTCACGCAGGAACACGCTTTGCTTGCCGTCGCCGGCCAGGGTCAGGCTGTAGAGCTTGATGCCTGGAGTGGAGGCGGGCACCTCGTCCAGGGCTTTCTGCAGCAAGTGACCCTGGACCAGCAGGGCGCTTTCCAGTGGGTCGGGCAAGAGCTTGCCGTCGGCGTCACGAACCCGCAGGCCGTTGTTCCACACGCCGCTTTGCACGCTGCCATCGCGCAGCACCAGCACGCCACGGCCTTGATAGTTGTCGCTGTCGAAGCCGCCAATGTAGAAGCTGCCGTCACTGAGGTTGAGGCGCCCCTCGCCGCTGAAGCGCCAGTCGCTGAAGCCGCCGATATAGTGGCTGCCATCGGCACCGATCAACTCGCCCTTGCCGCCCAGGGCGCCTTCCTTGAACTGGCCGATCCACACGTCGCCGTCGGAGTTTTCGTAACGGCCCTTGCCGTTGAGCTGATTGTGTTTGAAACCGCCGACGTAGATGTCGCCCTCGGCGCTGTTGAAGGTGCCGTTGCCCTCCAGTTGGCCGTCGACGAAGTGGCCGGTGAACTGGTTGCCGTTGCCATCGCTGCGCTGGCCTTCACCGTTGGGTTTGCCCTTGGCGAACTGCCCCTGATACTGGCTGCCGTCTTCCAGCTCCAGGCGACCCAGGCCCGAGTACAGGTCGGCCTTGAACTCGCCGCGATAGGTCATGCCGTTTTCTTTGAGGGTGCCTTCGCCGTCCCGGCGGCCGAGCTTGAAGCCGCCGCTGTAGCTGCTGTCCTTGGTGGTCAGGGTGCCTTGACCATGGAACAGGCCCTGCTGGAACTGGCCGCGATAGACCTCGCCATTGCTGCCGTGCCATTCCCCCTGGCCGTGCCATTGGCCCTTGTCGAACTGGCCGGCGTACCAGCTGCCGTTGGGGTAGTCGATGCGTCCCTGTCCCTGGAGCAATCCATTGACCAGGTCGCCACGATAGCGTCCGCCGTCCGGCAGTCGAGCGTCGGGCGGCAATAGCGATTCGCCGTCTCCGCAAGCGCTGAGCAAAAGGGTCAAAACCAGGGGTACAAGTGGGCGCATATCGGGTTCCGGATAATTAGGGGACCGAGTATGCCGCAGCGGTGTGACTTATATATAGAGAGGTTGAGCGAAACAGCGTGAGCTGTTTCGCATCAGGAGCGTTTCAGACGAAGCAGAGCGACAGGGGCTCGGCGATGTAGGCGGGTTTTTCCTCGCCGTCGATCTCCAGGGTGGCGGTGGCCTTGAGCAGCCATTGGCCGGGTTTTTTCTCGGTGACCTCGGTCAGTTCGACCTTGAGCCGTACCTTGGAGTCGACTTTCACCGGCTGGATGAAGCGCACGCTGTCCAGGCCATAGTTGACCACCATCTTCAGGCCCTCGGGCAGCACGAGGATGTCTTCCATCAGTTTGGGGATCAGCGACAGGGTCAGGAAACCGTGGGCAATGGTGGTGCCAAATGGGGTCTTTGCCGCCTTGACCGGATCGACGTGAATGAACTGGAAGTCGCCGGTGGCTTCGGCAAACAGGTTGATTCGCTCCTGGTCAATGGTGAGCCACTGGGAGCGTCCGAGTTCCTTCCCGACATAATCTTTGAGCTCTGCAACAGGAACATAAGGCATTGAGACTCTCCTTGGATCAACGTTTTTTGAGTATTGGACGCAGTACTTTGCGCTCCGGAATATCCACTTTAGATCATCATGGCGATCCTTCCCGGTAAACATCCATGCTTTTGGCGAATGCCGGTTCATAGCGGCTGCGTGCTTATAATGCGCAACGGGATCTGGCTGGAGAGGCGGTATGTTGTTACGCGGTTTGACATGGCTGGTGCTGTTCCAATTGCTCGGCACGGCGCTCAATCACCTGCTGTTGCCCGTGCTTCCCGGGCCGATCATCGGCCTGTTGCTGCTCCTGGTTTTCCTTGTGCTGCGCGGTGAAGTGGGAGAGCCGTTGAGCCAGGCAGCCAGCAGCCTGCTGCGTTATCTGCCGCTGCTGCTGGTGCCGCCTGCCGTGGGCGTGATGGTCTATGCCCGGGATATCGCCGCGGACTTCTGGGCCATCAGTGGCGCGCTGGTGTTGTCGCTGATCATTTCCATGGCCTTTGTCGGCGTGCTGATGCAGCGTCTGGTCAAGCGCCAGGCTCGCCGGGAGGACAGTCAATGATCTTCGATTGGCAAGGTGCCTGGGCGGCGGTGATCCATCACCCGTTGTTCGGCATCGGCATCACTCTGGCGGCCTATCAACTGGTGCTGGCAGCGTTCGAAAAGACCCGCTGGATGTTCCTGCAGCCGGTGCTGGTATCCATGCTGTTGGTGATCGGTGTGTTGCTCGGCTGTGGCCTGAGTTACGCCGAATACCGCAAGAGCACCGAGATCCTGAGCATTCTGCTGGGCCCGGCCACGGTGGCCCTGGCGGTGCCGCTGTATCTCAACCTGCGGCGCATTCGTCAATTGTTCTGGCCAATCTTCACTACGCTGGTGGTGGGTGGGGTGCTGGCTACCAGTCTGGGGGTACTGCTGGGAGGGTGGTTTGGCGCCGAGCACATGATCCTCATGACCATGGCGCCCAAGTCGGTGACTTCGCCCATCGCCATGCTGGTGGCCGAGCAGATCGGTGGGGTGGCGGCGTTGGCGGCGGTATTCGTGTTGATCACCGGGGTGATCGGGGCGATCTTCGGTCCGGCCATTCTCGATCGCCTGGGGGTGCATGGCCCCGAGGCGCGGGGCATGGCGCTGGGCATGACCGCCCACGCCGTGGGCACTTCGGTGGCGTTGCAGGAAAGTGAGGAGTGCGGCGCCTTTGCGGCGCTGGCGATGAGTCTGATGGGCGTGGCCACGGCGGTGCTGCTGCCGTTGGCGGTGTCTTTGCTGGTTTGAGGATGGGTGTATGAGCCTGGCACTGTTTCCCTTGAATACCGTGTTGTTTCCCGACTGCATCCTCGATCTGCAGATTTTCGAGGCGCGCTACCTGGACATGATCGGCCGCTGCATGAAGCAGGGGTGCGGTTTCGGCGTGGTGTGCATTCTCGAGGGCGAGGAGGTCGGCCCAGCAGCGCCCGGCTATGCCCTGGTGGGCTGTGAGGCGCTGATCACCGATTTCCACCAGCAGGACAATGGATTGCTGGGCATCAGGGTCAAGGGTGGCCGGCGTTTTCGCGTGCTCAGCAGTGAAGTGCAGAAGGATCAATTGACCGTGGCCCAGGTCCAGTGGCTGCAAGAGGCCAGCGAGCAGCCGCTGAAGGAGGAGGACGCCGACCTGATCGCCCTGCTCAAGGCCTTGGCCGAGCATCCGATGGTGGAGGCGCTGGACATGGGCAGCGAGGCCGAGGGGCAATTGTCCCTGGCCAATCAACTGGCCTACCTGCTGCCCTTCTCCGAGCAGGACAAGATCGACCTGCTGCAACTGGATGATCCGCAGCAGCGGCTCGATGCCATCCAGCAATTGCTAGACGAACTGCAGGGCGAGCTGTTCGCCTGAGCTGGCACCATGAGCGGTCGCTGCAGGCGGCCCCCCGATTCGTTAATAGGCGTAGCGCAACAGCGCGTGAGGCAGATGCCGGGTGGCCATGAAGCCGCACATCAGCAGCATCACCGGCAGCACTATCCACCAGGCCCTGGCCGGCATCGGCTTGAGCGGGGCCTGCCATTGAATCAGGGTCAGGCTGGCGGCACAGACGCAGGTCGCGAGCATCGCGCCAGCGAGGATGTCGCTGGGCCAATGAGCCCCCAGGTATACCCGCGACAGGGCTATCGAGGCCGCCGGCAGGCAACCTAGCAGTAGCCAGGTCAGGCGCATCCTCGGCGGCTGGCCGCGTCCGGCCAGCACCGCCAAGGTCAGGAACAGCGCAAAGGAGCCCGAGGCGTGGCCGCTGGGCATGCTGTAGCTGGTGAGCGGATCGCTCAGGACTTCAGGTCGCAGGCGGGCGAAAAACCATTTGCTGCCGGTATTGGCCAGGGCGGTGCACATCAGCGTCACACCAGCGAATGCCGCGTGGCGCCATTGCCGCAGGACCAGAAGCAGCAGGGTCAGCACGGCGCTGGTGATGAACATGGCGCGAAACTCGCCGACCTGAGTGATCATCACCATGAGCTTGTCCAGGGTCGGGTCCCGGTGTTCCTGCACCAGCGCGATCAGCCCCTGGTCGAATGCGCTGAGATAGGGATAGCCGATGAACAGCCCGGCCAGAGCCAGCAGGCTGGCACCGGACATCAGCAGTGTCGCCCGGCGGTGGCGGCGCAGGCTGCTGGTGATGCTCAAGCCGATCAGCAGCGCCAGGCCGGCGGCGACGACACCCGCTTGTGGCCAGAAACCTTCGGGCAGCGGCAGGCGGATCGCCGCACCGGTGGCCCAGCCCGGCAGCAGGTATGCCACCGACCAGCCCGCCGCGGCCAGCAGGCTGACGGCCATGAAACGCGGGAAGGGCATGTCGAACATGCCCGCCACCATGGGCAGCATGGGGCGCAGAGGACCGATGAAGCGTCCCACCAACAGACTGGCGATGCCGTAGCGCTGGAAGTAGTTCTCGGCGCCGCTGATCCATTCCGGATGCTGCCGCAGGCCCGGCAGGCGGCGAATGCTCTGGTGAAAGTGGCGTCCCAGCAGGTAGGACACCAGATCCCCGAACAGGCCGCCAAGCAGGCCCAGCAGCAGGGTTTCCCCCAGTGACAGCGCGCCGTTGCCGGCCAGCACGGCAATCGCGAACAGCAGCACCGTGCCTGGGACAATCAGGCCGGCAATGGCCAGGCATTCCACGCAGGCGACGATGAACACGGCGGCGGCCAGCCATTGCGGGTGGGTGGTCAGCCAGGCAGTCACGCTGTCGAGCCATGGGCCCATAAATTCAACTCCATTGTGGATGGCGGTGGGGAGGCGGATGTCGTTTCTTCAGCCGAGGATCAGGTAGTCGCGCCCTTCGACCTGACCGCGTCGCAGCGGGTTCCGAGTGCAGTAGGGGGCGAAGGCGGCATCGACGAAACGGTACATCAGGTGTTCGTCACGGCCATGGGGAATGCCCAGGCGCGTGGTCTGGATGATGTGCGGCACTCTACTGCCGACGTCCTCGACGAACAGGATTTCATGGTCGAAACGTTTTGCATCCCAATTCGCGACTTTGAGGCCCATGGCCTTGCACAGCAGGGTCTGGCCGGCGCAGAGCTTTTGCGCAGGGCGT
This sequence comes from Pseudomonas sp. TKO26, assembly GCF_003225665.1. NCBI lineage: Bacteria > Pseudomonadati > Pseudomonadota > Gammaproteobacteria > Pseudomonadales > Pseudomonadaceae > Pseudomonas > Pseudomonas sp. TKO26. Next base: position 62,394 of record NZ_QKLN01000038.1, on the reverse strand, counting down.
GGATGACCGCTGGCGTGCGGGTTGTTCAATTGCATCTGCGCCAGGCTGGCCGGGCCGGAGAGCGAGTCGACCCAGGGGTAGCCGGACTTGATCAGCACCGCGTTGCCGGGGCCCTGGGCGCTGAAGTTCAGCGAGTCGCCGCCGCGGGCGTAGTACATATAGATGTGGCCGCCATCCAGAAACAAAGCCTTACGCTTTTCTGTGTAGCCGAGGGAGGCGTGACTGCCTTTTTCCTCGCAGTAATAGGCTTCGGTTTCGATGATGCGCGCGGACAACCAGAGTTCGCCAACCTTGTGGCGGATGACTTTGCCCAGCAGTTCACGAGCGAGCAACTGTGCATCACGGTCGAAAAAGCCGTCAGGCAAGGCTTTGGGCGGCTGCGCGGAGGTCGGAATGGGCATGGCGGCGAGGGTTATGGCGAAAAAAAGTGACGCAATGGTAACAACTCCAGGCTTAATTCAGGCTGAAGCACAAGTATTTACACTCCATTTCGACCATCCGCCCGTGACCGCTGTCCGTGAACGGGCGCGACAGCTATAATCAGCCGCTTTCCTCTTTGCCAAGACCACACCAGACCATGACTGAGTCCGTTCTTGACTACATGACCCGTTTGGGTCGCTCTGCCCGCCAAGCTTCCCGGGTGATTGCCCGTGCCACCACCGCGCAGAAGAATCGTGCGCTGCTGGCGGCTGCCGATGCCTTGGACGCGGCGCGACCGGAGCTGACTGCGGCCAACGAGCAGGACCTGGCCAACGGCCGGGCCAATGGTCTGGAGCCGGCTCTGCTGGATCGTCTGGCGCTGACGCCCGTGCGTATCGACGAGATGATCGAAGGCTTGCGCCAGGTGGCCAAGCTGCCTGACCCCATCGGTGAAATCCGCGATATGCGCTACCTGCCTTCGGGCATTCAGGTGGGCAAGATGCGCGTGCCCCTGGGGGTGATCGGCATCATCTACGAATCGCGTCCGAACGTGACCATCGATGCTGCCAGCCTGTGCCTGAAGTCGGGCAACGCCACCATCCTGCGTGGCGGTTCCGAGGCGATCCATTCCAACCGTGCCATCGCCACCTGCATTCAGCAAGGCCTGGCGGCGGCCGACCTGCCGCCCCACGTGGTGCAGGTGGTGGAAACCACCGACCGCGCTGCGGTGGGTGCGCTGATCACCATGCCCGAATTTGTCGACGTGATCGTGCCCCGTGGCGGCAAGAGTCTCATCGAGCGGGTCAGCCGTGACGCCAAGGTGCCGGTGATCAAGCACCTGGACGGCGTCTGCCACGTGTATATCGATGTGGCGGCGGACCTGGACAAGGCGATTCGCATTGCCGACAACGCCAAGACCCAGCGCTACGCCCCGTGCAACACCATGGAAACCCTGCTGGTTCACGCCGCTATTGCCGAACGTGTATTGCCGCCGCTGGCCGCGATCTATCGCGACAAGGGCGTCGAACTGCGCGGCTGCGCGCAAACCCGCGCGATCCTGGGGGCCGACGTGCTACAAGCCACCGAAGAAGACTGGCGCACCGAGTACACCGCGCCGATTCTCTCGATCCGGGTGCTGGACAACCTGGAGCAGGCCATCGAGCACATCAATACCTATGGCTCGCACCATACCGACTCGATCGTCACCGAGAACTTCAGTGATGCCCGTCGCTTCCTCAACGAAGTGGATTCCAGTTCGGTCATGGTCAACGCCTCGACGCGCTTTGCCGACGGCTTTGAATACGGCCTGGGCGCGGAGATCGGTATCTCCACCGACAAGCTGCATGCCCGTGGCCCAGTGGGCCTGGAAGGCCTGACCAGTGAAAAATACGTAGTTTTCGGCGACGGTCACGTGCGCACTTGATGGGCAAACGTATCGGTCTGCTGGGCGGCACCTTCGATCCAGTGCATATCGGCCACTTGCGTGGCGCGCTGGAGGTGGCGGAATCCATGCAACTCGATGAGCTGCGCCTGACGCCCAGTGCCAGGCCGCCGCATCGGGATACACCGCAGGTGTCGGCGCTCGATCGTCTGGCGATGGTCGAGTGTGCGGTGGCGGGCGTTTCCCCCTTGGTGGTGGACGACCGTGAGCTGAAGCGGGACAAACCGTCCTACACCATCGACACCCTGGAACAGATGCGGGCCGAGTTGGCCGCGGATGACCAGTTGTTTCTGTTACTGGGCTGGGACGCGTTTTGCGGCCTGCCCACCTGGCATCGTTGGGAAGAATTACTCCAGCATTGCCACATCCTGGTGCTGCAACGCCCGGATGCCGACAGCGAGCCTCCGGATGCCTTGCGCAACCTTCTGGCCGCGCGCTCGGTGAGCGACCCACTGGCCCTGCAAGGGCCGGGGGGACACATTGCATTCGTCTGGCAGACGCCGCTTGCGGTGTCCGCCACCCAGATCCGTCAACTGCTGGCCAGCGGTAAGTCGGTACGTTTCCTGGTGCCTGACGCGGTCCTGGCCTATATCGATGCTCACGGACTTTACCGTGCGCCGAACTGAAGGAACGCTGCCGGCCTGTGCTGAGCGGCGTTCCAAACATACGAGCTGAACGAGTTTTATATGACTAACCAAGTAATGAAAGGCGAAGATCTGGTCAAGGTGGCTGTTGCCGCGCTGGAAGACGTCAAGGCCCAGGACGTCCTGGTGATCGATGTTCGCGACAAGCAGAGCATCACTGACTACATGATCATCGCCACCGGTACTTCCAACCGCCAGATCGGCGCGATGCTGGAAAAGGTCCGCGAAATGGTCAAGGCCCAGGGCGTGCGTCCACTGGGTGAAGAAGGCAAGGGCGATAGCGACTGGGTGCTGCTGGACCTGGACGACGTGATCGTGCACATGATGACCGCCTCGGCTCGTCAGTTCTACGACCTGGAGCGTCTGTGGCAGGGCGCCGAGCAGAGCCGCGCGGCTGATGGCAAGCACCACAGCCCGGAGCATGGCCACGAGCACTTCACCAAGCTCAACAAAGACCAGCAATAAGGGACGGCTGTGCGCCTGCGTCTGATTGCTGTCGGTTCACGCATGCCCAAGTGGGTGGAAGAGGGTTGGCACGAATATGCCAAGCGTCTGCCCTCCGAACTGGCGCTGGAACTGGTGGAAATTCCGCTCAATACCCGGGGCAAGAACGCCGACGTGGCTCGCTTCATTCGTCAGGAAGGCGAGGCCATGCTGGCCAAGGTCGGGCATAACGAGCGCATCGTCACCCTTGAGGTCCATGGCAAGCCCTGGAGCACCGAGCAACTGGCGGTGGAACTGGATCGCTGGCGCCTCGATTCGCGCACGGTGAACTTCATGGTCGGCGGCCCGGAAGGGTTGGCGCCGGAAGTTTGTGCGCGAGCCGATCAGCGCTGGTCGCTTTCGCCGCTGACCCTGCCGCATCCGCTGGTGCGGATTCTTATCGGTGAACAGCTGTATCGCGCCTGGACCGTGCTGTCCGGGCACCCTTACCACAAGTAGCCCGCGCCCCTCATGTCCCAGCCGATCCGTATCAAGGACCACGAAAAAGACGCCCGTCTGGTGCGTGGCCGGGTCGTGTTCGGCGCCATTATGGTGATCTGCCTGATTGGCGTGCTGATTGCCCGGCTGTATTACCTGCAGGTGATCCAGTACGACTATCACTCCACGCTTTCAGAGAACAATCGGGTGCATGTGCAGCCGATTCCTCCGACTCGCGGGCTGATTTTCGACCGCAACGGCGTGGTGGTGGCTGATAACCGGCCCAGCTTCAGTCTGAGCATGACCCGGGAGCGTTCCGGTGACTGGCAGCAGGTCCTCGATGTGATCGTCGAGGTGCTGGAGCTGACTCCGGAAGATCGCGTGCTGTTCGAAAAGCGCATGAAGCAGGGGCGGCGTCCCTTCGAGCCGGTGCCGATCCTGTTCGAGCTGACCGAAGAGCAGATCGCCCGAATCGCGGTGAACCAGTTCCGTCTGCCCGGGGTGGAAGTGGTGGCCCAGTTGGTCCGGCATTACCCTCAGGGCGCGCACTTTGCGCATTCCGTGGGCTACATGGGGCGGATCAACGAGAAAGAGCTGAAGTCCCTGGACCCGGTGAACTACAGCGGCACCCACCACATCGGCAAGACCGGCATCGAGCGCTTCTACGAGCCGGAACTGCACGGCCAGGTAGGCTATGAAGAGGTGGAAACCAACGCTCGTGGGCGGGTGCTGCGAGTGCTCAAGCGCACCGATCCGATTCCCGGCAAGGATATTGTCCTGAGCCTGGACATCAAACTGCAGGAAGCTGCGGAGCTGGCCCTGGGCGGGCGCCGTGGCGCGGTGGTGGCGCTGGATCCGAACACCGGTGAAGTGCTGGCGATGGTCAGCCAGCCGAGCTTCGATCCCAATCTGTTCGTCACCGGCATCAGCTTCAAGGCCTATGCCGAGTTGCGCGACTCGATCGACCGGCCACTGTTCAACCGGGTGCTGCGCGGCCTGTATCCACCGGGCTCGACCATCAAGCCCGCGGTAGCCATTGCCGGGCTGGATGCCGGGGTGGTGACGGCCTCGTCCCGCGTCTACGACCCGGGTTACTACCAGTTGCCCAACTACGACCACAAGTACCGTAACTGGAACCGTACCGGTGACGGTTATGTCGACCTGGATACCGCGATCATGCGGTCCAATGACACCTATTTCTACGACCTGGCCCACAAGCTGGGCATCGATCGGCTCTCGGCCTACCTGAGCAAGTTCGGGATCGGCCAGAAGGTCTCCCTGGACATGTTCGAGGAGTCCCCGGGGCTGATGCCGACTCGTGAATGGAAGCGCGCGACCCGGCGCCAGGCCTGGTTCCCGGGGGAAACCCTGATCCTCGGGATCGGCCAGGGCTACATGCAGTCCACGCCGTTGCAACTGGCCCAGGCCACTGCGCTGGTTGCCAGCAAGGGCAAGTGGAACCGGCCGCACCTGGCCAAGAGCATCGAAGGCGAGAAGCCGGTGGATCACAATCCGATGCCGGACATCGTCCTGCGCGATCAGTCGGATTGGCTGAAGGTCAATCACGGTATGCAGCAGGTGATGCACGGTGCCCGGGGCACGGCGCGCAAGGCTGCAATCGGATCGCCTTATCGCATTGCCGGCAAGAGTGGTACGGCCCAGGTGGTGGCCATCAAGCAGGGCGAGAAGTATGACCGCTCCAAGGTTCAGGAACGGCACCGCGACCACGCCCTGTTTGTCGGTTTCGCCCCGGCGGAAAACCCGAAAATCGTGGTTTCGGTCATGGTCGAGAACGGTGAGTCGGGTTCTGGGGTCGCCGCTCCGGTGGTGCGTCAGGTGATGGACGCCTGGCTTCTCGGCCAGGATGGCCAGCTCAAGCCCGAGTTCGCCAGCCCTATCAGCGCGGAGGCTACGGCCCGTGAAGAGTAATTTTGACCGCATCCTCTCCAGTGAGGATGTGATGCGTCGCCGCGCGACGCTGCTGCAGCGCCTGCATATCGACGGCCCGTTGCTGGTGCTGCTGCTGACGCTGGCCGCCGGTAGCCTGTTCGTGCTGTATTCGGCCAGCGGCAAGAGCTGGGATCTTTTGGCCAAGCAGGCCACGTCCTTTGGTATCGGCCTGGTGTCGATGATTGTCATCGCCCAGTTCGAGCCGCGGTTCATGGCGCGCTGGGTGCCCCTGGCTTATGTGTTCGGCGTGGTGTTGCTGGTGGTGGTGGACGTCATGGGCCACAACGCCATGGGGGCGACCCGCTGGATCAACATTCCCGGGGTGATCCGCTTCCAGCCGTCGGAGTTCATGAAGATCATCATGCCGGCGACCATCGCCTGGTACCTGTCCAAGCGTACGCTGCCGCCGCATCTCAAGCATGTGGGGATCAGCCTGATCCTGATCGGCATTCCGTTCATCCTGATCGTGCGCCAACCGGACCTGGGGACGGCCTTGCTGATCCTGGCCGGCGGCACTTTCGTACTGTTCATGGGCGGCCTGCGCTGGCGCTGGATCCTCAGCGTGCTGGCGGCCGCGGTGCCCGTGGCGATCGCCATGTGGTTCTTCATCATGCATGACTACCAGAAGCAGCGGATCCTGACGTTCCTCGACCCTGAAAGCGACCCCCTGGGCACTGGCTGGAACATCATCCAGTCCAAGGCGGCGATCGGTTCCGGTGGGGTTTTCGGCAAGGGCTGGTTGCTGGGTACCCAGTCGCACCTGGACTTTCTGCCGGAGAGCCACACCGACTTCATCATTGCGGTCATGGGGGAGGAGTTCGGCCTGGTGGGCATCTGTGCGCTGCTGCTGATCTACCTGCTGTTGATCGGGCGTGGGCTGGTGATCACCGCCCAGGCGCAGACACTGTTCGGCAAGTTGCTCGCGGGCAGCCTGACCATGACGTTTTTTGTTTACGTTTTCGTCAACATCGGTATGGTCAGTGGCTTGTTGCCGGTGGTGGGCGTGCCGTTGCCGTTCATTAGCTACGGAGGAACTTCGCTGGTGACACTACTGTCAGCGTTTGGGGTTTTGATGTCGATCCATACCCATCGCAAGTGGATCGCGCAGGTTTGATTAAGGTGAAGAATTCAATGCAAGCAATGCGTGGCTGGGCCGCTCGGTATGCGCCGTGGGTCGGTCTGGTAGGCATCCTGGGTGCAGCGCAAACCGCGTTCGCCGGTGATTACGAAGGTTCGCCGCAAGTGGCCGAATTCGTTGGCGAAATGACTCGGGACTATGGTTTCGCCGGGGAACAGCTGATGGGCGTGTTCCGCGAGGCCGAGCGCAAGCAGTCGATTCTTGACGCCATTTCGCGGCCTGCCGAGCGGGTCAAGCAGTGGAAGGAATACCGGCCGATGTTCATCACCGACGCGCGCATTGCCCGCGGAGTGGACTTCTGGCGTCAGCACGAGGCGGTCCTGGCCCGCGCTGAACAGGAATACGGCGTGCCGGCCCAGGTCATAGTGTCGATCATTGGGGTTGAAACCTTTTTCGGTCGAAATACCGGGAATTACCGTGTAATCGACGCATTATCGACCCTGGGCTTCGATTATCCGCCGCGGGCCGAGTTTTTCCGCAAGGAGTTGCGCGAATTCCTGCTGCTGGCCCGCGAAGAGCAGCTCGATCCGCTGAGTCTCAAGGGGTCCTACGCCGGGGCCATGGGGCTGCCGCAGTTCATGCCCAGCAGTTTTCGCGCCTATGCGGTGGATTTTGACGGCGATGGGCACATCAATATCTGGACCAACCCGGACGATGCCATTGGCAGCGTGGCCAGTTACTTCAAGCGCCATGGCTGGGTCGCCGGCGAGCCGGTGGTCAGTCGCGCCGATGTGCGTGGCGATCGCGTGGACGAAGGCCTGACCACGGGGATCGAACCGACCAAGACGGTGGGGGAGTTGCGAGCCCTGGGCTGGTCGAGTCATGATGCGCTGCGCGATGATATGCCGGTCACCGCTTTCCGCCTGGAAGGTGACAATGGCCCGGAATATTGGATGGGCCTGAAGAATTTTTACGCGATCACTCGCTATAACCGCAGCGTGATGTATGCCATGGCCGTACATCAGTTGTCTGAACAGCTGGTCCAAGCACGGGGCGTCAAGTAATGCTGGCAATGCCAATCCGCAAACCCCTGAAGCTGGTGGCTTTTGCCGCGTTGTCCTTGCTGGTGGTCAGTTGCTCGACGAGCCGCTCGCCGCAGCAGAAATCCTCGAATGGCGTGCGCTCCATGCCTGGGCTGGACGTCAACCGTGCCCACAAGGATGGCGCGCCTTGGTGGGATGTAGACGTTTCGCGGATCCCCGATGCGACCCCGACCCTGCATACCGGCCCTTACAAGGCCAATCCGTACACGGTGCTGGGCAAGACCTACTTCCCCATCCAGGAGTCGAAGAACTACGTGGCTTCCGGCACGGCCTCCTGGTACGGCACCAAGTTCCATGGCCAGAACACTGCCAATGGCGAGGTCTATGACCTGTATGGCATGAGTGCCGCACACAAGACCCTGCCATTGCCCAGCTACGTCAAGGTCACCAATCTGGACAACAACCGCAGCGTGATCCTGCGGGTCAACGACCGCGGTCCGTTCTATTCCGACCGGATCATCGACCTGTCCTACGCGGCGGCGAAAAAGCTCGGTTATGCCGAAACCGGCACCGCCCGGGTCAAGGTCGAGGGCATCGATCCGCAGCAGTGGTGGGCTCAGCGTGGCCGTCCGGCGCCGTTGATGCTCAACGAGCCGCAAGTGGCGCAAAATAGCGCGCCGGTGGTCACCGCCTCGACCGGCACTGTCGAGCAATGGACGCCGCCGCCTCAGCAGCACGCGGCCGCAGTGGTCCCGGTACAAGTGAAGAACACCGCTCCAGCAGGCTCCGGGCAGTATCTGCAGGTGGGCGCCTTCGCGAACCCGGACGCTGCCGAGCTGTTGCGGTCGAAATTGAGCAGCATGGTGAGCGCTCCGGTGTTCATCAGCTCGATCGTGCGCAACCAGCAGACGCTGCATCGGGTCCGCCTGGGGCCATTTGGCACGCCGGGTGAGGCCCAGCAAGCACAGAACAGCGTGCGCTTGGCCAACCTTGGGCAGCCCAGCGTGGTCACTGCCGAGTAGGAAATTGAAGATTGAAGGTCCGCTTGCGGTATTGGGGGGCGGGCCCTGGTTGTTGGCTCGACGAACAACAAAAGCCCGGCAAGGGTCAGTGAGTGAACAACTGCACACGCGACAGCCCTTTAGAAGGCTGTCTGAAATAGTTTTGCCCTCCCGGGCAAGTTTCCATTAGCAACTTCGAGAGACGGATGAACATCACCACCTTTGCCAAACGCCTGTGCCTGCTTGTCCCGCTGATCATCACGCCCGCCGCCTGGGCGGTCGAAGCGATGCCGTCGCCACCGCAACTGGCCGCCAAATCCTATGTGCTCATGGACGCCAGCAGCGGTAACGTGCTGGTGGAGAACAATGGTGACCAGCGCCTGCCACCGGCCAGCCTGACCAAGCTGATGACCGCGTACATCGCGACCCTGGAGATCCGTCGCGGTCAGATCGGCGAGAACGATCCGGTGACCGTCAGCGAGAACGCCTGGCGTACCGGCGGTTCGCGGATGTTCATCAAGGTGGGCTCGCAAGTCACCGTCAGCGACCTGCTGCACGGGATCATCATCCAGTCGGGTAACGACGCCAGCGTCGCGGTTTCCGAGCACATTGCCGGCAGCGAAGACGCCTTTGCCGACATGATGAACAAGACCGCGGCCGACCTGGGCATGAGCAACAGCCACTTCATGAACCCTACCGGTCTGCCGAATCCTGAGCACTATTCGTCGGCTCACGACATGGCGGTGCTGGCGCGAGCGATCATCCACGAAGACCCGGCCCACTACGCCATCTACTCGCAGAAAGAGTTCTTCTGGAACGGCATCAAGCAGCCCAACCGCAACCTCTTGCTGTGGCGCGACAAGACCGTCGACGGTCTGAAAACCGGCCACACTGACGAGGCTGGCTACTGCATGGTGTCTTCTGCTGTGCGTGATGGCATGCGCCTGATCGCCGTGGTGTTCGGCACCAACAGCGAACAGGCCCGCGCCGCCGAAACCCAGAAGCTGCTGACCTATGGCTTCCGCTTCTTCGAAACCCAGACCTTCTACCAGAAGGGCACCGAGCTGGCCCAGGCCCAGGTCTGGAAAGGCACCACTCATCAGGTCAAGGCCGGTCTGGCCGAAGATCTGACCATGACCATGCCTAAAGGCCAATTGAAAAAACTGGCGGCCAGCATGACCATGAACCCGCACCTGGTCGCGCCGATCGCCAAGGGTGACGTAATTGGTAAAGTCGAAGTGAAGCTGGACGATAAGGTGGTGCACAGCGCCGACCTGATCGCTCTGGAAGCGGTCGACGAAGGTGGTATCTTCCGCCGCATGTGGGATAGCATCCGCCTATTCTTCTACGGCTTGTTCAACTGATATTGTCGACCTGCATGGCCCTCGCTCCGAAGTGGATCGAGGGCCATGTCCGTCGTCCGGCTTACGAGGCCGTTACTGCCATGACAGACACTGACGTTAAGTCGCACAAGATTGAATTTCCCGTCGATGACTATCCGATCAAGGTGATCGGTGACACGGTTGTCGGCTTCAAGGACACCGTGATCGAGATCCTTGCCAAGTACGCCACTCTGGACATCAAGTCCCTGGCCGAGCGTCAGAGCAGCAACGGCAAGTACACCACGGTACAACTGCACATCACCGCCACCGGCGAAGACCAACTGCGTGATATCAATAGTGCCCTGCGTGCTACCGGTGTCGTCCACATGGTGCTGTGATGCCGCAGACGCTGGGCTTTCGTGAGCTTGGCCTGATGGCCTACGAACCGGTCTGGCAGGCCATGCAGCGCTTTACCAATGAACGCGGCACCAGCGCACCGGACGAAGTCTGGCTGGTGCAGCATCCTCCGGTGTTTACCCAGGGTCAGGCGGGCAAGGCCGAGCATCTGCTGTTGCCGGGAGATATTCCGGTGGTGCAGGCCGACCGCGGCGGGCAGGTGACGTATCACGGCCCAGGCCAGTTGGTGGCCTACTTGCTGCTGGATGTACGCAGGCTGGGATTCGGCGTGCGTGATCTGGTCAGCCGCATGGAGCAATGCCTGGTGGAGTTGCTGGCCAGCTATGGCGTGCCGGCGGCGGCCAAGCCCGATGCACCGGGGGTCTACGTCGACGGGGCGAAAATTGCCTCGCTGGGTCTGCGTATCCGCCACGGATGCTCCTTTCACGGCCTGGCCTTGAACGTGGACATGGACTTGCAGCCGTTTCGACGGATTAACCCCTGTGGCTATGCCGGGTTGGCGATGACCCAACTGAGCGACCATGCAGGGCCGATTGAATTTGCCGAGGTAAGTGCCCGGCTGCGTGCGCAGCTCGTCAAACACCTCGACTATGCTGAGCAGACGACCCTAACGGGCGGAATCGACTGATATGACTACTGCGCAAGACGCTGTTGAAACCCTGATCCCGACGCTGGATGTATCCGAGCGGGCGGCCCGTCCGAAAGTTGAAACCGGCGTCAAATTGCGCGGTGCGGAAAAGGTCGCGCGCATTCCGGTGAAGATCATTCCGACCACCGAGCTGCCGAAGAAGCCGGACTGGATTCGCGTACGTATTCCAGTCTCGCCGGAAGTCGACCGGATCAAGCAGTTGCTGCGCAAGCACAAGCTGCACAGCGTCTGCGAAGAGGCGTCCTGTCCGAACCTGGGCGAATGTTTCTCCGGCGGTACCGCGACCTTCATGATCATGGGCGACATCTGCACCCGTCGCTGCCCCTTCTGTGACGTTGGCCACGGCCGTCCAAAACCGTTGGATGTCGATGAGCCGATGAACCTGGCGGTGGCCATCGCCGACCTGCGCCTGAAGTACGTGGTGATCACCTCGGTAGACCGTGATGACCTGCGTGATGGCGGTGCCCAGCACTTTGCCGACTGCATTCGCGAGATTCGCAAACTGTCGCCTAACGTTCAGCTGGAAACCCTGGTTCCCGATTATCGTGGTCGCATGGACATCGCCCTGGAAATTACCGCCGCCACGCCGCCGGATGTGTTCAATCACAACCTGGAAACCGTGCCGCGCCTGTACAAGGCGGCGCGTCCAGGCTCGGACTACCAGTGGTCGCTGACCCTGCTGCAGAAGTTCAAGCAACTGGTACCCCATGTACCGACCAAGTCCGGCTTGATGCTGGGCCTGGGCGAAACCGACGATGAAGTCATCGAAGTCATGAAGCGCATGCGCGAGCACGACATCGATATGCTGACCCTCGGCCAGTACCTGCAGCCGTCGCGCAACCACCTGCCGGTGCAACGCTTCGTGCACCCGGACACCTTCGCCTGGTTCGCCGAGGAAGGTTACAAGATGGGCTTCAAGAACGTCGCTTCCGGCCCGCTGGTACGTTCCTCGTATCACGCCGACGAACAAGCGAAGCTGGCCAAGGAAGGCCTGGTTTCCTGATGTCCCCCGCCCGCAAGGTTCCGGCCTTGCGGGCAATTTTGCCGCTGTTTGGCATGCTTTCTGCGCTGCGCCTTCCTTGTATTCTCCGTGGGTGATTTCCCCTCTTCTGTTTAGTGGCATTCATGGCTACTGTGCTGGGGTGAATTCACACAGGGAGAATCTGCATGCCCATCCAACCCACTGCTGCCCTTCACGCTCATCTGCCGGTGCCGGCATTGGCGGCGGAAGGCGTCATTGGCCTTATCGCCCCCGCCGGTCCTGCTGCTCTGGATACCGAAAAAGCCTGCCAATGGATGCGTTCCAGGGGCTATACGCTGCGGATCTTCCCTGGCGTAGGTCAACAGGATGGCTACCTGGCAGGCAGTGATCAGGTCCGTCTCGATGACTTGCACGGGGCTTTTGCCGATAGCGAAATCGACGCCATTGTGTGTTTACGCGGGGGCTATGGCAGCCCGCGCTTGCTGGACAAGATCGACTTCGAGCTGTTGCGACGCAATCCCAAGCCGTTTGTCGGCTACAGCGACATCACTGCCCTGCACCTGGCGATCAATCGCTATGCGGGCTTTGTCAGCTTTCACGGACCCATGCTCAACGCCGACCTGCTGGGCGGCAAGCAGGCGCCAACCGAGGCGGCGTTTTTCAACATGCTCAGAGGACAGGTCAAGAGCGGCAGCCTGCTCCCCCATCCGGTAGCTTTTCCCTTGACCACGGTGGAGCCGGGTATCGCCCAAGGGCCGCTGGTGGGTGGCAACCTGTCACTGATTGCCAGTACCTTGGGCACGCCTTACGAAATCAACACCGGCGGCGTGATTCTGTTTATCGAAGACGTCAACGAGCCGCTGTACCGCATCGACCGCTTGCTCAATCACCTGCGCCTGGCCGGCAAGCTGGAGGGGTTGCGCGGGGTCTTGGTCGGGGATGTGGCCGGTGTGGATTTCACCGCGTTGTGCGCGTTGCTCAAGCAGGTCTTCGAGCCCTTGCGGATTCCGGTGCTGGCGGGATGGCGCAGTGGTCATTGCGATCCGAACCTGACCTTGCCGATGGGGGCGCTGGTCAAGCTGGATGCAGGGGCCAGGGAATTGACCCTGGCTCAGGATGTGGTGTTCAAGTAAGGCGCGTGCGAAGGAGCCAGCTCCTTCGCCAATGCCTATCTAGCGGCTGCGCAGGCTTTCCAGCAATTTGTGGGTCGGGTAGCCATCTGCGGGCCAGCCCAGTGCCTGTTGGGCACTGCGAATGGCCTTGCGGGTATTGGCGCCGATGATGCCGTCGGGGTTGCCGGCTTCATATTGGTGGGTGCTGAGCAGGGTCTGCAATTCGATGCGTTCGGAGCGGCTCAGGGGCAGATCGTCCTTGGGCCAAGTGCCGTCGATCTGGCCAGCGCCGCCAAACCGTTCGGACAGCAGATTGACTGCGAGGGCGTAGGACGATGAGTTGTTGTATTTGAGCACGGCCCGGAAGTTATCCAGAATCAGGAACGCCGGCCCTCGGTAGCCCGCAGGCAACAGCAATGAGGCGGACAATTGCTCGGAACCGTATGGCAATGCCTTGCCGTTGCTCGTTGTCATGCCCAGGCTCAGCCACTCGCCCACGGTCTTGCGGGTGGAGGCGTCGGCCAAGGCGTAGTCGAAGCCGCTCTTGAGCTGGACCTCAACGCCCCAGGGCTGGCCTTTTTGCCAGCCTGAGCTCTGCAGGTAATGGGCTGTGGAGGCCAGGGCGTCGGCCGGGCTGTTCCAGATATCTCGGCGACCGTCGCCGTCGAAGTCCACGGCATGGGTGTTGTAGGTGGTCGGAATGAACTGGGTCTGGCCCATGGCGCCGGCCCAGGAGCCAAGCATCTTCTCTGGCTGGATGTCGCCGTGCTGGATGATCTGCAAGGCGGCAATCAACTGGCTGTTGGCGAAGGCCGGGCGGCGTCCTTCATAAGCCAGGGTGGCCAGGGAGCGGATCACCGACTTGTTGCCCTGGAAGTCGCCGAAATTGCTCTCCATGCCCCAGACCGCTACCAATGCCTGGCGATCCACGCCATAGCGCTGTTCGATGCGTTGCAGGATGTCGCTGTACTGGAGCAGCAGGGCCTGGCCCTTGCGTACCCTGACCGGAGACAGGGCTCCATCCAGGTATTCCCAGACCGGACGGGTGAACTCCGGCTGGCTGCGGTCAGCCTTGATGACGCTCATGTCCGGGGTGATACCGGCGAAGGCCCGGTCGAAGACGTCGGCGCGAATGCCGGCGTTCAGGGCTTCGGTACGGAATGCGTTCAGCCATTCATCGAAGGTCTGGGCGGGCTGGATGTCCAGATTGTCGGCGGTCAGTGGTGCGGCAGTAGCGGGTGCGGCGAGGGGGGCTGCCTGGAGGGTGGGCAGCGGTTGGGCATCGGCGGCGGTAGGTTGTTCCGCGCAGGCGACGAGCAAAACGAGGCTGGAGGCAGCGATCAGTTGGCGCATGTGCCAACGACGGGAAAGACAAAAGGGCATGCACAGGTCCAGAGAGAATAACTATCAGGTGCAGACCTTATCATGCCGACGGGGTTCAGGGCTTCAGGCGGCCAGAAAGTAAGAAGCCTCCCAGCTTTTAGACTGGAAGGCTTCGCGGCGGTAGCTGCCTTTGCCCTTGGCCGGGCGTTCCTGACGGCTGCGGAACAGTGGCTGGGCGACAATGGATTTGGCCTTGTTGGGGCCATGCTTGGATGGCTTGCTCATGGTTCTGTACTCGCGGTTTGTAGAGAGGTTGCGGCGCGCATCATCGGCCAGAGTGGGGCGGCTGTCCAGCATTCCGGGGCATGCAGCGGCCTGGCGGGAGATGAGCGGCGTACTTACTCGGCCGGCAGTGCCAGGCGTTGGCCGGCCATGAGCAGCGACAGGCGGCTCAGTCCGCTCCAGGGCGAACCGCTAGCCTGCCCCTTGATTTGCGCGTCGATGCGCTGGGCATCCAGCAGCAATTGTCCCCAACGCTGCGCAGAGTAACGTTGCAGAGCCTTGCTCATCAGGGGTTTGCGTTTGTCCCAGACTGGAGGCCGGGCCTGGCTGAACACCTTGTCCAATGGCACGCCCTGGCTGAATTGCAGGGCCAGGTTGGCCAGCAGCCGCAGTTCTCGGGACAGGGCCCAGAGAATCACGGGAGGTTCGACGCCTTCACCGCGCAACCCTTCCAGCATGCGCAGGGCGTGGGCGGCTTCACCGTTGAGAACGGCATCCACTAGCCCGAACACATCGAAACGCGCACTGTCGGCCACTGCGGCCTGGACCGTTTCGACGGTGATCTGTCCACCTTCGGCCATCAGCTTGAGTTTTTCGATTTCCTGGGCGGCGGCCAGCAGATTGCCCTCGACCCGAGCGGCGATCAGCTCCACCGCGTCCTGGCTAGCGGACAGCCCGGCCTGGGACAGTCGCTGACGAATCCACTGTGGAAGCTGGTTGGCGTCCACCGGCCAGATCTGGACGAACTGGGTCTGGGCACCTTCCACCAAGGCCTTGCCCCACTTGGTCTTCTGTGCGCTGCCATCGAGCTTGGGCAGGCTGATCAGCAGCACTGTGTCCTCGGCCGGACGCGAACAGTATTCGATCAGTGCTGCGGCGCCCTTGTCTCCGGGCTTGCCCGAGGGCAGGCGCAGTTCCAGCAGGCGTTTTTCCGCAAACAGCGACATGCTGGCCCCGGCTTGCAGCAGGGTGCCCCAGTCGAAGCTGGCATCGGCACTGAATACCTGGCGCTCGTCGAAACCCTGCTGGCGTACGGCAGAGCGGATGGCATCGGCGGCTTCCTGGCAGAGTAGGGGATCATCGCCGCTGATCACGTAGACCGGCGCGAGAGGACCTTGCAGGTGTTTGCCGAGTTGGGCGGGTGCGAGTTTCATAGGCGGGGGCCAATGGGGGCGCGTGAGCGCCCCACAGGGCTTACTGGTTCGGCAGTTCCAGGGGGGACTGTTGCGGAGTTTCCGCCTCAGCTTTGCGTGCGGCTTCCAGGGCCTGGGCTTCGGCCTTGGCTTTGGCTTCGGCGGTGGCCTGCAGTTGAGCAAGCTGGTCCGGGGTCAGCAATTGCAGGCGGATCAGCATGCGCTGGATCAGGTCGCGGCGCATTTCCTTGCGTGTTTCAGACGACTCCTGATCGGAGCCGGTGATGTTGTTGCCGTCATGCACGAAGACTTTCTGCACTTCCAGTTTGTCGTCGAGCAGATGCAGGTTGTCATGGGTCAGGATTTCGTCCCTGAGCGTGGTGCCGATCTCGTATTCGGCCGAGTTGCCACCGCCTGTGTAACTGAGGGTGCGCTGGGAGTTTTCCTCGTTCAGCAGCACCAGTTTGTAAGGCGCGCCGGCATGGACCCGCACACCGCTGTTTTCCAACTGTTGCTGGAGCATTTTCACGGTGGTGCCGTAGGCATCCCGGGCGCTCAGGTCGAGTTCCTTGATGCTCAGCTCATGGGTTCCCGTTCCGCGCAACTGGAAGCCACAGGCGCTCAGTAGCACGGCCAGACCCATCACCAGCAGGTTACGTTTGATCATGTATTGCTCCCCTTGAAACCAAATGGGCCACCTCGTGGCCCTGGAGGTTTTGTTCGGCGCCCGATCCCGGATCGGGCGCCTGATCCAATTAGCTGGCGACGATGTTGACCAGTTTGCCCGGCACCACGATGACCTTGCGGATGGTCAGGCCTTCGGTGAAGCGCAGCACGTTCTCGTTGCTGCGAGCCGCGGCTTCGACTTCTTCACGGCTGGCGCTGGCTGGCATCTCGATCTGGCCGCGCAATTTGCCGTTGACCTGGATGACCAGTTGCAGGCTGTCTTGAACCAGAGCGCTCTCGTCCAATACCGGCCAGCCTGCGTCGATCACCGGGTCGGCGTGACCCAGGCGATTCCAAAGTTCGTGGCTGATGTGCGGGGTGATCGGCGCCAACAGCAAGGTTACGGTTTCCAAGCCTTCCTGAACCAGTGCGCGGTCCTGCTCGGTAGCTTGCGGGGATTTTTCCAGCACATTCATCAGCGTCATCACCTGGGCGATTGCGGTGTTGAATTTGTGGTTCTGGCCCACGTCGTGGCTGGCCTGCTTGATGGCTTGGTGGATCGAGCGGCGAATGGCTTTCTGCTCGTCGTTCAGGCTGGCGATGTCCAGTTTGCCCGGCAGGCCTTGTGTGACATGTGCCTGAGCCAGACGCCAGACGCGCTTGAGGAAACGGTGCGAGCCTTCGACGCCGGAGTCCGACCATTCGGCGCTCATGTCAGGTGGCGAGGCGAACATCATGAACAGGCGGCAGGTGTCTGCGCCGAACTGGTCAATCATCGACTGTGGGTCGACGCCGTTGTTCTTCGACTTGGCCATTTTCTCGGTGCCGCCGATTTCCACCGGCAGGCCGTCAGCGATCAGCTTGGCGCTGATGACCTTGGCCTTGCTGTCGCGCTCGAGTTCGACGTCCGCCGGGTTGAACCAGGTGTAGGCACCGTTGGCTTCACGACGGTAGTAGGTCTCGGCGATCACCATGCCTTGGGTCAGCAGGTTCTTGAATGGCTCGTTGGAGCTCACCAGGCCTTCGTCACGCATCAGCTTGTGGAAGAAACGCGCGTAGAGCAGGTGCAGGATGGCGTGTTCGATACCGCCGATGTACTGGTCCACCGGCAACCAGTGGTCGGCTGCCGATTTTTCCACCAGGCCGCCTTCAAAGTGCGGCGACGCGTAGCGAGCGTAGTACCACGACGATTCGACGAAGGTGTCCATGGTGTCGGTTTCACGCTTGGCCGGTGCGCCGCATTTCGGGCAACTGCACTCGTAGAACTCGGGCATGCGTGCCAGGGGCGAACCGGCGCCGTCCGGCACCACATCTTCCGGCAACACGACCGGCAATTGGTCTTCCGGCACCGGCACATCGCCGCAGCTGTCGCAGTGGATGATCGGGATCGGGCAGCCCCAGTAGCGCTGGCGGCTGATGCCCCAGTCCCGCAGGCGGAACTGGGTGCGTGATTGACCGAGGTTTTTCTTCAGCAGGGCCGCTTCGATAGCGTCGAACGCGCCAGGGAAATCCAGGCCGTCGAATTCGCCGGAGTTGATCAGCTCGCCGTGCTCGCCGTAAGCGTCCTGCCATGGCGCCGGGGTTTCATCGCCGGCGCTGGTGCGTACCACGGCCTTGATCGGCAGGTCGTACTTGCTGGCGAATTCGAAATCGCGCTCGTCGTGAGCCGGGACAGCCATGACCGCGCCATCGCCGTAGTGCATCAGCACGTAGTTGGCCACCCACACCGGAAGCTTCTCACCGGTCAGCGGGTGTTCGACGAACAGCGAGGTGGGCAGGCCTTTTTTCTCCTGGGTCGCCATGTCCGCTTCGGCGACGCTGCCGCCTTTGCATTCGGCGATGAATGCCTGCAACTCGGGGTTGTTCCGTGCGGCCAGGGTGGCCAGCGGGTGCTCGGCGGCGACGGCGACATAGGTCGCGCCCATCAGGGTGTCCGGACGGGTGGTGAACACCTTCAGGGTGCCGGTTTCGCCGATCGATGCCTGATCGTAGGGGAACTGCACTTCCATGCCACGGGACTTGCCGATCCAGTTGCGTTGCATGGTCTTGACCTGCTCGGGCCAGCCGGTCAGCTCGTCCAGACTCTCCAGCAGCTCATCCGCGTAGGCGGTGATCTTGAAGTAGTACATCGGGATTTCGCGCTTCTCGATCAGCGCGCCGGAGCGCCAGCCGCGACCGTCGATCACTTGTTCGTTGGCCAGTACGGTCTGGTCGACCGGGTCCCAGTTCACGGTGCCGTTCTTGCGATAGATCACGCCTTTTTCGAACAGGCGGGTGAACAGCCACTGTTCCCAGCGGTAGTAGTCCGGCTTGCAGGTGGTGACCTCGCGGGACCAGTCCACCGCCAACCCCAGGCTGCGCAGCTGGGTCTTCATGTAGGCGATGTTTTCGTAGGTCCACTTGGCGGGAGCCACGTTGTTCTTCATCGCGGCGTTTTCCGCCGGCATGCCGAAGGCGTCCCAACCCATGGGTTGCAGGACGTTCTTGCCTTGCATGCGCTGGTAGCGGGAGATCACGTCGCCGATGGTGTAGTTGCGCACGTGCCCCATGTGTAGCTTGCCGCTGGGGTAAGGGAACATGGATAGGCAATAGTAGGTTTCCTTGCCTGGCTGTTCACTGACTTCAAAGGACTTTTGCTCGTCCCAGAACGACTGGGCGGCGGCTTCGATTTCACGGGGCTGATAGTGTTCGTGCATGGCTACTTTTGTACTGAATAGGGGTGGCCTAATCCTCTTCAATGCAACCACGGGGAGCGATGACGCCAAATACGGCGATTTTCAGTGCCCGATGGAGCTGGAAGTGGAGTTACAGGAAGCGCCGTAGCATACATGACCGCACTCTGCCGAGGGAAACCTTGATTGCTCGGCCGGGCCGTTGGTCGCGGCGGCGCGACGCTTGCGGTCGTCCGACTAAGCTCAAAAAGGGGAGTGAGTCTTATTCTTCGATGAGGTGAACGGATGCTTGAGTCGCAGCGAAAAGTTACAGAACCAGAGGTGTATGAAAGGCTGCTGAATCGACTGGCTCTGGCCCTGGATGCACTGAAGACTGCGGATCGACTGCGTGATGAGCGGCCTGTCGAGTTGGAGTTGCGGGGGCTGAGCAGTGCTGAGTTCGAACTGATCCGGGCCTATCTGGCTCGCAGCCAGCATGAAATGCAGATCAGCATGCCGGGTGATCGGCAGCAGCAGGAAATGCCTCGTTCAGCCAAGATCATTTGGTTGAAGGATCAGGCCCCCGTCAAGGAGTCGGTGAAAGTCCGATCACATCAGTGCAAGTAGGCCCCGGGCTCCGCCTGGGGTGAATGCGGTCGTAGCCGAGGCGTTCATGAGCAAAAGTACTCGGCGTTGGTTGTTGTGGCAGGGCTTTGCCCTTTAGGCTTCGGGCATCTTTTGGAGATGCCCGATGCCTTTTCGTTATTTCATCAAGCAGTTGCTGTTGCCGCCCGGCATTCTTTTGCTGTTGCTCTTGTTCGCCTGGTGCCTGCGTCACTCCCGTCCGCGGCTGGCGCGTTGCTGCTTTGTCCTGGGGGTGGGCGGTTTCTGGCTGATGAGCTTGCCGGTGATGGTGGAGTGGGGGGCTCGCGGGTTGGAACAGTTGCCTCCCTTGTCCCAGAGTCAGTGGGCAAGCCTGGCCCAGCAGGCGGATGCGATTGTGGTCCTGGGTTCAGGCCGCGAGCGCGGCGATCCGGCCTGGGGTTCTGATCAGCCCACCGGCGTGGGGCTGGAGCGTGAGCGCTATGCCGCGCGTTTGGCCAAGGCTTCCGGGCTGCCGTTGCTGACCAGTGGCGGCTTGCATTACGGCACGCCGCCCACCGAAGCGGCGCTGATGGCCGAGTCGTTGCTCAATGACTTTGGCGTGACGGTACGCTGGCAGGAAGGTCGCAGTCGCACCACCTGGGAGAATGCACAGTTCAGCGCCGAAGTCTTGCAACCCTTGGGCATCAGGCGCGTGGTGGTGGTGACCCAGGCCTGGCACATGCCTCGCGCCGTCTGGAGTTTCGAGCACGCTGGATTTGACGTAGTGCCGGCTCCGGTGGGCTTTCTCGGGGTGGACAACGCCCGTCCGCTGGGCGGTTGGATGCCAGAGTTCAAGTCGATCTGGCAGAGCGGCCAGTTGCTTAACGAGGCGGTGGGACAGCTCGGGTACCGACTCTTCTATCGCTGAGTGGCGCGCCGGCTCACGCAGGAGCCGGCTGGCCGGGGAAGGGCTTCACACGGTCTTGGCAATGCGACTGGCCAGCAGGGCCCAACCGAACAGCAGAGTGCAGAGCACCACCAGCGGCCATGAGCGCCACTTCAGGTAAGGCGTCAGATTGTGCATGGGCACCACTTCGCCATACAGGATGCCGCGCTCGAACTGTGGAATCTGTACGGTGATCTTGCCGAACGGGTCGATCAGCCCGGTGACGCCGTTGTTGGTGGCGCGGATCATCCAGCGTCCTGCCTCCAGGGCCCGCATCTGTGCCATCTGCAGATGTTGCAGGGGGCCGATGGAGGTGCCGAACCAGGTGTCGTTGCTGATGGTCAGCAACAGGTCGCTGCGTGCCGAAAGACCGGCGGCGAACTCGGGATAGACCACTTCGTAGCAGATGAACGGTGCAATCTGATAGCCCTTGGCTTGCAGCAACGGCTGGTCCGCCGGGCCACGGGCAAAGTCCGACATCGGCAGGTTGAAGAAGTCGATCAGGCCGCGCAGCACTTCCTGCAGGGGCACGTACTCGCCGAAGGGCACCAGCTTTTGTTTCAGGTAGGTGCCGTCGCCTTCGCCGGTCACGGTAATGCCATTGAAGTAGCGCTTTTCATGGCGCACCAGCTGGCGCACCGGAACCCCGGTAATCAGCGCGGAATGACGGTCTGCGGCAAAGTTGCCCATCATCGTCAGGTAGCCTTCGGCGGATTCCTTGAGCACCGGAACCGCGGTTTCCGGCCAGACCAGCAGGTCCACCCGCTTGCTGCTGAAGCTCATGTCGCGGTACAGGGCCAGTTGGGCGTTGAGCTGGGCAGGGTCCCACTTCATGCTTTGTTCGATGTTGCCCTGGATGGCCGCGACCGACATGGGCTCTCCCGACGGGCTGGTCCAGGCATGGTCTTTGAGCGCCATGCCGATGGCCCAGGGAGCGGCCAGCAGTAGCAGTCCGGCAACAATGAACCCTTTGCGCCCGGCCTTGATCAGGCGCGGCAGGTTGTAGAGCAGCGCGGCGGTCAGGGCCAGGGAGAAGGAGATCAGCCAGATACCGCCCACTGGCGCGAGTCCGGCCAGGGGGCCGTCGAGCTGGCTGTAGCCGGAGTAAAGCCAGGGGAAACCGGTGAGGAACCAGCCGCGAAACGCCTCTTGGCCCAGCCACAGGGCAGCGAAAGCCATAGCATCCGCCAGCGGTGCTTCATTGCGCCGCAGCCAGCGGGCCCAGAGCCAGGCGGGCAGGGCAAAGAACCAGGCAATGGCGGCAATGAAAGCCAGCATCAGCAGGCCGGCGAGCAAGGCCGATGCACCGCCGTAGGTGTGGATGCTGACGTAGATCCAGCTGGTACCGGCGCCGAACAGGCCGAAGCCGAAGCACCAGCCCCGGCCCAGGGCCTGGCGTGGCGTCAGTTCTCGCAAGCCGGCATAGAACAACCCTACCGCCAGCAGGGCCAGGGGCCATATGTTGTAGGGTGCCAGCGCCAGGGTGGTGATGGCGCCGGCTGCCACGGCCAGCAGGTTGCCGGGCCAGCCGGGTCGGGTTGAGCGCTGCAAGAGGCGTTTCATCAGCTCTTTCCTGTTTCGCACCGGGCAGGGCACGAGGAGATGGGTGGGTTGGATTTAGCTGGGCATCGCGCCGTGCGGCTCAGTAGCCTGTCCCCGAGAGCCGTCGCCCCGAGCCCGGGGTTCCGGTTTCGGGGCGACGATTCTGTGTGCAGGAGAGCTGATGCCCCTGGCCCCTAGCGGGAAACGGGCGTCAGGCGCAGCAGATGAATCCGCCGGCTGTCGGCATTGAGCACGCGGAAGCGATAGGCGCCGATTTCAGTGATTTCGTTGCGTTTTGGCAAGTGGCCGAAGGCACTCATTACCAGTCCGCCGACGGTATCGAATTCGTCATCGGAGAAGGTGCTGTCGAAGAACTCGTTGAAGTTCTCGATCGGCGTCAGCGCCTTGATCAGGAAGTCGCCGCTGGGCAGGGGCTTGATGTAGCTGTCTTCCTCGACATCATGCTCGTCTTCGATATCGCCGACGATCTGCTCCAGCACGTCTTCGATGGTCACCAGGCCGGCCACGCCGCCGTACTCGTCGATGACGATGGCCATGTGGTTGTGATTGGCGCGAAACTCGCGCAGCAGCACGTTCAGGCGCTTGGACTCGGGGACGAAGGTCGCCGGGCGCAGCAGGTCCTTGATGTTGAAGCTGTCGCCGTTCTCCTTGAGGATCAGCGGCAGCAGGTCCTTGGCCAGCAGGACGCCCATCACGTCGTCATGGCTTTCGCCGATCACCGGGTAGCGCGAGTGCGCGGAGTCGATGACCGCGGGCAGGAACTCCCGGGGTGTCTGGGTCGCCTTGATGCTGATCATCTGCGAGCGCGGCACCATGATGTCCCGGACTTGCAGGTCAGCCACCTGGATGGCGCCTTCGACGATGGCCAGCGCTTCGCTGTCCAGCAATTTGTTCTGATGGGCTTCGCGCAGCAGCTCCAGCAGCTCCTGGCGGTTTTTCGGCTCATGGGCAAAAGCCTGGGTCAGTTTGCCCAGCCATGACTTTTGCCCGTTGCTCGATCGATCTTCGCTCATAGCGATTGCTCTGAATCCTTGGTTGTTACAGGGGGTTGTTGATCAGCTTTCGTCGTCTGCATACGGGTCGGGATGACCCAGTTCTGCAAGCAACGTTCGTTCCAGTGCTTCCATTTCCTCGGCTTCGTCATCATCTATATGGTCGTAACCCAACAGATGCAAGCAGCCGTGAATCACCAGATGGGCCCAGTGGGCCTGAAGTTCCTTGCCTTGTTCGGCAGCCTCGCGTTCGACCACTGGAATGCAGATCACCAGATCCCCCAGCAAGGGGATATCCAGCAACTCATCCGGCACGTCGGCAGGGAATGACAACACATTGGTGGCGTAATCTTTGTGACGCCAGGTGTGATTCAGCTCGCGGCCTTCGGCTTCGTCCACCAGGCGGATGGTCATTTCCGAGTCGGCTGTGCGCTGGCGCAGGGCCAGCTCGCACCACTGGCGGAACTGTTCGTCGCTGGGGGCCGGCTGTTGGCTGGCGCGCTGCAGATCGAGCTCAAGCATCGTGGCGCTGGCCTCTGTCGGCAGAAGCCTTGGCGGCCTCGTCGTCGGCTCGCAACTCGAAGCGCTCGTAGGCTTCGACGATGCGTTGCACCAGCGGGTGGCGCACTACGTCCTTGGGCATGAAGTGGGTGAAGCTGATACCGGGCACATCCTGGAGCACCTTGATCACCTGGGCCAGGCCGGACTTGGTGCCCTTGGGCAGGTCGACCTGAGTGATATCACCGGTGATCACCGCGGTGGAGCCGAAGCCGATCCGGGTGAGGAACATCTTCATTTGTTCCACGGTGGTGTTCTGGCTTTCGTCGAGGATGATGAAGCTGTTGTTCAGGGTTCGGCCACGCATGTAGGCCAGGGGCGCGATCTCGATGACCTGGCGCTCGATCAGCTTGGCCACTTGTTCGAAGCCGAGCATTTCATACAGCGCGTCATACAGTGGGCGCAGGTAAGGGTCGATTTTTTGCGCCAGGTCACCGGGCAGGAAACCGAGCTTCTCGCCGGCTTCCACCGCCGGACGCACCAGCAGGATGCGCCGCACCTGCTCGCGTTCCAGGGCGTCCACCGCGCAAGCGACGGCCAGGTAGGTCTTGCCGGTGCCGGCCGGACCGATGCCGAAGTTGATGTCGTTGCCCAGGATCTCCTTGACGTAGCGTTGCTGATTCAGGCCGCGTGGGCGAATCATGCCTTTCTTGGTACGCAGGGCGATGGCGGCGTCAGCCACCGACGGGTTATCCAGCTCTTCCACAGCGGACTCCTGAAGGAACAGGTGCACCAGGTCCGGCGACAGCTCGGTTCCCTTGGTTTCCCGATAGAGGCGGCGCAGAAGATTTTCCGCGGAGGTGGTGTGCTTGGGTTCGCCGATCAGTTCGAACTGATTGCCGCGATTGCGGATCTCGATCGTCAGGCGCTGCTCGATCAAGCGCAAATGCTCGTCGAATTGCCCGCACAGATTGGCGAAGCGGCGAGCCTCGAAGGGCTCGAGGATGAAACGATGAGGTTCTATGGGTGCGTTCAAGGTCGTTTTTTAGCCGCCCAACGGCAATTAAGATGGATTCAAGGATAACGCCAGCGGCCTGGGTGCGAAAGCTCTTATGCGGAGCGTGGGCCGGTGATGCTTTCTTCGTAGGAGTCGGCTTGTCGGCGAAGGCGGTCTTAAGGTCTTTTCGCTGGCAAGCCAGCTCCTACACAAGCCAGCTCCTGCACAAGTCAGTTCTTACGATAACAGCGAGCCGCGCAGTGAGTGGGGTTGCGCCGAGTCGATATGCACGTCGGCGAATTGGCCAATCAGAGTGGGATCGTCGCAACGGAAGTTGACGATCCGGTTGTTCTCGGTGCGGCCCTGCAATTCGCCCGGATCTTTCTTGGAATAGTCGGTCACCAGGATGCGCTGGGTCGACCCGACCATTTGTCGGCTGATTTCAAACCCTTGCTGGTTCAGGCGGTGTTGCAGCGCGTTCAGGCGCTCCTTCTTCAGTGCTTCCGGCGTGTCGTCGGCCAGGTCGGCGGCCGGAGTGCCCGGGCGCTGGCTGTAGACGAAGGAGTAGGAGAAGTCGAAACCGACGTCTTCGATCAACTTCATGGTCTGCTGGAAGTCTTTTTCTGTCTCGCCAGGAAAACCGACGATAAAGTCCGAGCTGATGCAGATTCCCGGTACCGCCGCTCGCAGTTTGCGCAGCTTGGACTTGTACTCCAGGGCCGTGTGATTGCGTTTCATCGCCGCCAGAATCCGATCCGAGCCCGATTGCACGGGCAGGTGCAGGTGCTTGACCAGTTCCGGCACTTCGGCGTGGGCCTGGATCAAACTGTCGGAGAATTCCAATGGGTGCGAGGTGGTGTAGCGAATCCGCTCGATGCCATCCACCGCGGCAACTACGCGGATCAGCTCGGCCAGGTCGGCCAGGCGACCGTCATGGGTCTGGCCCCGGTAGCCATTGACGTTCTGGCCCAAGAGGGTGACTTCGCGCACGCCGTTTTCCGCCAGGTGGATGATTTCGGCAATCACGTCGTCAAATGGCCGGCTGACCTCTTCGCCCCGGGTGTAGGGCACGACGCAGAAGGTGCAGTATTTGCTGCAGCCTTCCATGACCGAGACATAGGCACTGGGGCCGTCGATGCGCGGCTCGGGCAGATGGTCGAACTTTTCGATTTCCGGGAACGAGACATCCACTTGCGGCAGCTTGCTGATGCGCGCGGCATCGATCATTTCCGGCAGGCGGTGCAGGGTCTGCGGGCCGAATACCACGTCCACATAGGGCGCGCGATCGCGGATGGCCGCGCCTTCCTGACTGGCCACGCAGCCGCCGACGGCAATCACCATCTCCGGATTGGCCAGTTTCAGCTCGCGCCAGCGACCCAGCTGGGAGTACACCCGATCCTGGGCGCGCTCACGAATCGAGCAGGTATTGAGCAGGATGACATCCGCGTCTTCGGCACGTGCGGTGACTTCCAGGGCCTGATGTTCACCCAGGAGGTCCACCATGCGCGAGCTGTCGTACTCGTTCATCTGGCAACCGTGGGTTTCGATGTAAAGCTTCTTGGCCATGGACCTCAGTCTCACGTGATTCAAAGAACCGCGCATTATAGGGGCCATGCCCACAGGTTCCTAGCGTTGTGCATCGGGTAGCTATGCTATAGTTCGCGCCCTATTTTTATCCCCCGATGTGTTGCCCGCCCACCATGACCAAACGTGAAGCCCCAATCTACAAGGTGATTTTCCTCAACCAGGGCCAGGTGTTCGAAATGTACGCCAAGCAGATCTATCAGAGCGATCTGTGGGGTTTCCTGGAGGTGGAAGAGTTCGTCTTTGGCGAGCGCACGCAAGTGGTCGTCGATCCGAGCGAAGAGAAGCTCAAGGCTCAATTCGAAGGCGTGGTGCGCAGCTTTGTGCCGATGCATTCGATTGTGCGCATCGACGAAGTGGAGCGCCTGGGCACGCCGAAGATCAGCGAAGCCCGTGGTGTGAGCAACGTCATGCCGTTCCCGATGCCGATGCCCGAAAAATAAGCCTGGCTGGCCACTTCTTCGCAAGGGTCCGGTTCGTGTCGGTAGGCGCTGGCTTGCCAGCGAAGGGCATGCAGGCTTTTACGGCAATGGCGAGAAAGGCGAGCGCCCATCGGCGCTTTGCAGTTCCATCAGGTATTTGCGGAAAATCTGTCCCAGCACCTGGGTCGCGACTTCCAGCTCGTCGCGCTGCATGTGCTCGGCGACTTCATCGGCGGTGTCCAGCGCGTCTTCGGCACCGTTGACCGCAGCCATCTTCAGCACGATATAGGCCTGGACATTGTTGGCCGGCACGCCCTCACCGTGGAAGAACATGGTGCCGAGTTTGAATTGCGCCTGAGCGTGGCCTTGCAAGGAGGCTTTTTCGAAATAGCTCAGGGCTTGATTGAGGTCACGCGGCGCGCCTTTGCCTTCGTAGTAGAACTCACCCAACTCGTATTGCGCCTCGGCGTCGCCTTCATCGGCGGCTTTCTGGCACGCGGCCAGCGCCTCGGCCTGTTCCTGTGCCTGGGGATCGAGGGTGCAGCGACCCATCGCCGGGATCAACAACGAGTTGCCGCCTGCTTGTGCGTGCGCGAGCAGGGGCTGAAGGAGCAACAGGCAGCCCAGTGTCAGGGCGCGGCCGGTGCGGTTCATGGGAATCGACTTACCTCTGAGGGGCGCGCGGACCCAGCAAGGGGTCCAATAAGCGCGCATTATGAAATAAGCAGGGCCAACCTTACAAAGTCTTTACTCGTTTTTCTGCTGCGTGGCCGCGATATCCGTCGCCTTGCTGGGCATTTGTCCCCTTGGCAGGGAAAGTTCGAGTAAAGCCTCCCGCTGGCGCGGTTGATCACCACGCCAGCCCGCTTGCACTTATTTCAAGGCGGCAAATGCGCGTTCGGCGGCATCCAGGGTCAGTTGCAACTCGGCTTCGCCGTGGGCGATCGAGGTGAAACCTGCCTCGAAGGCACTCGGCGCCAGGTACACGCCGCCTTCCAGCATCAGGTGGAAGAAGCGCTTGAACAGGTTGGCGTCGCTGGCCATCACGTCGTCGAAGGTGACGATGTCATCGGCGCCGCTGAAGTACAGGCCAAACATGCCGCCGGCTTGGGTGGTGACGAACGGAATGCCCGCGGCATCCGCGCGTTGTTGCAAGCCTTCGAGCAGGCGGCTGGTGTAGTCGCTCAGTTCGGCATGGAAGCCCGGGCGACTGATCAGGCGCAGGGTGGTCAGGCCAGCGGCCATGGCCAGCGGGTTGCCGGACAGCGTGCCGGCCTGGTAGACCGGGCCCAGGGGCGCGATGTGCTCCATGATCTTGCGCTTGCCGCCGAAGCAGCCCACCGGCATGCCGCCGCCGATGATCTTGCCGAAGGTCGACAGGTCCGGTGTCACGCCGTAGTGAGCCTGGGCACCGCCGAGGGCGACGCGGAAGCCGGTCATCACTTCGTCGAAAATCAGCACCACGCCGTGCTGGTCGCAGAGGCGGCGCAGGCCTTCGAGGAAGCCGGGTGCCGGCGGTACGCAGTTCATGTTGCCGGCCACTGGCTCGACGATGATGCAGGCCACTTCCTGGCCGACTTCAGCAAGCATTTGCTCCACGGCGGCGATGTCGTTGAAGGGCAGCGTCAGGGTGTGTTTGGCGAAGGCCGCCGGTACTCCGGCCGAGCTGGGAACGCCTTGGGTCAGGGCGCCGGAACCGGCCTTGACCAGCAGGCTGTCGGAGTGGCCGTGGTAGCAGCCCTCGAACTTGATGATGCTGTCGCGGCCGGTAAAGCCCCGGGCCAGGCGAATGGCGCTCATGGTGGCTTCGGTGCCGGAGCTGACCATGCGCACCATTTCCATGGACGGCACGATGGAGCACACCAGATCGGCCATTTCGGTTTCCATGGCGGTCGGTGCGCCGTAGGACAGGCCGTGTTCCAGCTGCTTGCGCACCGCATCCAGTACGTCCGGATGACTGTGGCCAAGGATCATCGGGCCCCAGGAGCCGACATAATCGACATAGCGCTTGTCGTCTTCGTCGGTGACGTAGGCGCCTTCCGCGTGTTTGAAGAACAGCGGGGTGCCGCCCACGCTCTTGAAGGCGCGAACGGGCGAGTTGACGCCGCCGGGGATGTGTTTCTGAGCATTGGCGAACAGGGTTTCGGAACGGGACATGAGCGGGCTCTCAAAAAGTCAGCTGTTGAATAGGGCATTGAAGGCGCGGGCGCGACGGGTCACTTCTTCGGCGCTATCGGCGCCGAACAGACCGTGGACCACTGCCAGCAGGTCGGCGCCGTGGTTCACCAGCGGCGCAGCGTTATCCAGGGTGATGCCGCCGATCACGCAGATCGGCAGGTGCAGGCAGGCCCGGGCCTGATCCAGCAACTCCAGGCTGGCCGTGGGCGCGCCGGGTTTGGTGGTGGAATTGAAAAAGCGGCCGAAGGCGACATAGCTGGCGCCTTCCTTGGCGGCCTGCTCGGCCAGTGACAATTGGTCGTGGCAGGTAGAGCCGATGATCGCCTGGCGACCCAGCAGGGCCCGGGCCGGCGTCAGTGGGCCGTCGGTCTGGCCCAGGTGCACGCCGGCACCAATGCGCGCGGCCAGTTCGGCGTCATCGTTGATGATCAAACGGGTCTTGTAGCGCTCGCACAGGGTCAGCAGGGTTTCGGCTTCCCGCAGGCGGCGGGCCTGATCGTCGCTTTTATCGCGGTACTGCAACAGGGTGACGCCGCCTTCCAGCGCCGCTTCCACGTACTTCAGAAACTTGCCGGCCAACAGCTGGCTGTCGGTGATGGCGTACAGACCACGTAGTTTCATCGAGCGGGCCTCATGACATTACGAGCAGAAATCCAACGGCAAGCGACGTGGGACGAATTGGCCGCGACCCAGTTGTTCGGCGTCGCGCAGGGTGCGCCAGGTGTAATCAAGGGCCGATTTCACGGCGCTTGCCAAGTGTTCGCCTTGTGCCAGGCGTCCGGCCAGGGCGCTGGCCAGGGTGCAGCCGGAGCCGTGATAGCTGCCCGGCAGACGCTGGCAGGTGTAGGTTTCGCGCAGGCCGTCGCGGCTGTATAGGCGATTATGCACTTCGTGTTCATCGCCATGGCCGCCGGTGATCAGCAGGTGCTTGACGAACGGCAGGAGTTTTTCGGCGCATTGGTCGGCGCTGCCTTCGGGCAGTTCCGCAAGAATTCGAGCTTCAGGGAGGTTGGGGGTGGCAATGGTGGCCAGGGGCAGGAGGCGTTCGCGCATGGCGTAGCCGACTTCATCCTTGCCCAGCCGGCCACCGCCGCCGGCGCGCAGCACCGGATCGCAGACCAGCGGCAGGTGCGGGTGCGCCTGGAGCAGTTCGACCACGGTGTCGACCATCTCCAGTGAGCCGAGCATGCCCAGCTTGACCGCGGCGACCGTGGAGTCGTTGAGCACGGCATTGGCC
This sequence comes from Pseudomonas sp. TKO26, assembly GCF_003225665.1. Lineage (NCBI taxonomy): Bacteria > Pseudomonadati > Pseudomonadota > Gammaproteobacteria > Pseudomonadales > Pseudomonadaceae > Pseudomonas > Pseudomonas sp. TKO26. Next base: position 32,357 of record NZ_QKLN01000038.1, on the reverse strand, counting down.
TGGGCCAGTACCCACTCGCGATCCAGAACGCGGAAATCGCTGACATTGACCGTGTCTTGCACGGTCAGGGCGGTGACAGCCGGAGCTGCGTGACAACCCTGAGCCAGCAGGGCTTCGATATCTGCCTGCAAGCCAGCGCCACCACTGGGGTCGTGGCCGGAGAGACAGAGGACAACGGGGCGAGAGCTGTAGATATTCATGGGCGGCGAGCTTACCACCAAACGCTTTTTTTCGCGGCGCCTGGCGTCTGCTGGAAATTGTCGCCACGCTGGGCGCGAACGTCTTGACCGATGCAACAGCTCTAGCTCGCGGTATTGCGCTGAAAGGCTTGATCTAGAGCCTTTAGACTAAAATTTACAATGGTGTTCATTGGCCATCAGCGGCTATGCTAGAGTGCATTCAAACCAATAACAGGTCATGCCGGTTATACGTCTGCTCAAGGGAAATGGGGGACTTCCTGACATCACCGGACAAGCCACGCCGGGTCTTTAATGCGCTATTTGCTGCTGTTGCTGTTGAGCTTGCCGATGCTGGTGGGTGCCGCCGAGTTCGACGAGTTCACTCAGCGCCTTCCCCTGGGCCGAGTGATGCAGGTCCTTGAAGACGCCGGTGGTGAAGCGACCATTGCCGATGTCAGCTCGGGGCCATTGGCCGAGCACTTCAAGCCTCACGATAAAGACACCCTCAATGCCGGTTATTCACGTTCGGCGTTCTGGCTGAAGATCGACCTCGATTACCGCCCGGGCAATCCTGCGGCGCAGCGCAACTGGTTGCTGGAGCTGGCCTATCCGCCCCTGGATCACCTGGATCTGTACCTCCCCGACGAAAGCGGCGGCTATCGCCTGGCGGAGCGAACCGGCGATGCCTTGCCCTTCGACAGCCGGCAGATTCGCCAGAACAACTACCTGTTCAACCTGAATTTCGCTCCCCATGAGCACAAGACGATCTATCTGCGGCTGGCCAGCGAAGGCTCGATCCAGGCGCCGGTGAGCCTGTGGTCGAACACCGCCTACCTTGAAGCCCAGCCCTTGCGTCTCTACGTGCTGGGGCTGATCTACGGGGTGTTGCTGGGCATGCTGGTGTACAACCTGTTCATCTACCTCAGTGTGCGCGACACCAGCTACCTCTATTACATCGTCTATATCGCCTCGTTCGGTCTTTACCAGTTGTCGGTCAACGGTGCGGCAGTGGAGTACTTCTGGCCCAACAGCCCCTGGTGGGCCAATGCCGCGACGCCGTTCTTCATCGGTTCTGCGGGGCTGTTTGGCAGTCAGTTCGCCCGCAGTTTCTTGCAGACTTCAGGTCACAGTCCCTGGGTTGACCGCATATTGATGGCGCTGATGGGCTTTGGTGCGCTGGTCATGGCCCTGTCGCTGATGACCAGTTATGCCCTGGCCCTGCGCCTGGCCACTACCCTGGCGCTGCTGTTCACCGTGGTGATCTATGTCGCGGGAATCGTCGCCTGGTGGCGTGGGTTACGGGTGGCGCGCTATTTCATCATCGCCTGGTCGGCTTTCCTGTTCGGTGGGGTGGTCAACACCTTGATGGTGCTGGGTTACCTGCCCAACGTGTTCCTGACCATGTACGCCAGCCAGATCGGCTCGGCGATCGAGGTGGCGTTGCTGTCCCTGGCGCTGGCCGACCGGATCAATGCAATGCGTGAACAGCAGGCGCAGACTCTGCTGGAGGCAGGGCAGAAGCTTGAGGTGCTGAACCAGCAACTGGCCCACAGCAACCGGCTCAAGGATGAGTTCCTGGCCACCCTGACCCATGAACTGCGCACGCCGATGAACGGTGTCATCGGTTCGCTGGAGTTGATGCAGACCCTGGAACTGGATCCGGAGCTTGCGCAGTACCAGCAGACCGCCGCCGGTTCGGCGCGGGACATGATGCGCATGGTCAACGGCATCCTCACGCTGACCGAACTGCAGGCCGGCAAGCTCAGCGCCCAGCGCCAGCCCTTCAGCTTGCGTTCGCTGCTGAGCGCGCTGCAAACCCAGTACGCCGCCAGCGCGGCGGCCAAATCCCTGTTGTTTCAAGTCGATCTGAGTGCGGGATTGCCTGATCGCTTGCAGGGGGATCGCTGCAAGCTCAGCCATTGCCTGGAGTGCCTGCTGGATAACGCCGTCAAGTTCACCCACTCCGGCGGCGTGGTCTTGCGGGTGGTGACCCGGGCCGTCTCGGTCGAAAGGGTCAGCTTGAGTTTCGAGGTGATCGACAGCGGCATAGGTTTCGTCAATCTGGACGAGGCGATGCTGTATCAGCGCTTCTTCCAGCTCGATGGTTCCATGACCCGCGAATATGGCGGATTGGGCATCGGCCTGGCGATCTGCCGTCAGTTGGTGGAACTGCTGGGTGGGCAGTTGACCCACGAATCCACGCCCGGGCAGGGCAGCTGCTTCCGTTTGCAGGTGGAGTTTGAGGTCCAGGAACCGATTGCCCGGCTGCCGGCAGCCAATCATCGGCGCACGCCCCAGGACTGCACCGTGCTGCTGATCGACGACAATGACGTCGACCAACTGGTGCTGCGGGGCATGTTGCTCAAGCTCGGTTACCGGGTCCGCACGGTCGGCAGCCCAACCGATGCCCTGCAACTGCTGGGGCGCGAGCCGGTCAGCGCGGTGCTGATCGACGGCCAGATCAGCACTGCGCAGTCAGGGGCGTTTCGCCTGCAGGCTCAGGCGATGCCCGGTTATGCCCAGTTGCCTATCCTGTTGGCCTGTGTTCCCGGCACCGAGGGCTGTGCGGCCGTAGTGGGCGCCGATTGTCTTGGCAAGCCGGTGAAGTTTGAAGCCTTGCAACTGCTGCTGTCCAAGCGCGTGCTCTCTGTGGAACAAGGCGAAAGCGCCGACATTTAGGCGGCTATGCCACTTTGTTCAGGGTAGTGCCGGTGCTTAACTTGGGGCCTTGGCACACCCTGAAGGAGCCCGGCAATGAACCTCCACCAGTTCGCTGAAACCCACGAAGTCACCAACCAGCCGCCCCCTCTGGACGGCGCCAATCTCTATCGGATCGATCTGCCGTTGCAGCAATGGATGCAGCGTTTCGATGCCGGTTGGGCCGAGTCCCGGGTCGATGCCTATGGCGCACTGGCGGGCGGTCCGTTGATGGAGGCGGGATTCCTGGCCAATCAGAACAAGCCGGTGTTTGCCAGTCACGATCGCTTCGGTCATCGCATCGATCTGGTGGAGTTCCACCCGGCTTACCATCAACTGATGCAGGCGGCCATCGAGGGCGGGCTGACCTCGCTGCCCTGGACCCACCCGCAAGCAGGAGCCCATGTGGCGCGTGCCGCCATGACCTACCTGCACAGTCAGGCCGAAGCCGGCAGCGGTTGCCCGCTGACCATGACGTTCGCCTGCGTGCCGGCCCTGAAGCTGCAGCCGGATATTGCCCGGCAATTGCTGCCGAAGATCCTCGCCACCGAGTACGACCCGCGCAACGTCGGCATGCAGCACAAGGCCGGGCTCACCATCGGCATGGCCATGACCGAGAAGCAGGGCGGGACCGATGTCCGGGCCAACACCACCCGGGCCTACCCGGTGGGGGCTCCCGGGCCGGGGCAGGCCTATGAGCTGGTGGGGCACAAGTGGTTCTGCTCGGCACCGATGTGCGATGCCTTCCTGACCCTGGCCCAGACCGACAAGGGCCTGACCTGTTTCCTCCTGCCCCGTCATCGCCCGGATGACAGCCGCAATCAGTTCTATATCCAGCGCCTGAAGAACAAGCTCGGTAACCTGTCCAACGCCTCCAGCGAAGTGGAGTTTCGCGGCGCTCTGGCCTGGATGATCGGCGAGGAGGGGCGCGGGGTGCCCACCATCATCGAGATGGTGGCCATGACCCGCTTCGATTGCATGGTCGGTTCCAGTTCGCTGATGCGCCAGGCCCTGACCCAGGCCAGCCATCATTGCGCCCATCGCCGCGTGGGCGGACGCCTGCTCAGCGAACAGCCGCTGATGCAAAACGTACTGGCCGACCTGGCCCTGGAAAGCGAAGCGGCCCTGGCCCTGAGCCTGCGCATGGGGCGGGCCCTAGACCATCAGGATGACGCCCAGGAGGCCAAGTTCTCCCGCTTGGTGACGGCCGTGGGCAAGTACTGGATCTGCAAACGGGCCCCAGCCATGATCAACGAGGCCGCCGAGTGCATGGGCGGTGCCGGTTATGTCGAGGACAGCATCCTGCCGCGGCTGTACCGTGAAGCGCCGGTGAACTCGACCTGGGAAGGTTCCGGCAACGTGCAGTGCCTGGATGTGCTGCGGGCGCTCTCGAAAGAGCCCGGCGTGCTGGATGCGCTGTTTGCCGAGCTGGGAGAGGGACATGGCGACCGGCGTCTGGCGGCGCATATCGTCGCACTCAAGGACAGCTTCAGGGACACCGCCGACATTCAATACCGCGCCCGGCAACTGACCGAGGACATTGCTCTGGGCCTGCAGGCCAAGCTGTTGCTGGAGGCGGGGAATGACCTGGTCAGCGAGGCCTTCATCGCCAGCCGCCTGGGCGGTCAGGGCGGGCGGGTCTATGGCACGCTGCCCCGCGGGCTGGATGTGGCCGCCATCCTCGCCCGCTCCACCCCCCAAGGCTTCTGAACCGCTGCAGGACCGGCTTGCCGGCTCCTGCAACTCCGCTGTTCCCGTGGGACGGTGTTGCAGGCAAGATAAACGCCTGCAAGATCAGAACACAGGATGCTTACCGTGACCGAAGCTTTTATTGTCGTTCAAACCGCCGAGCAAGCCGTGGATCGGCTTGCTGCTTTGCATGAGCGGGCCACCACGGCCCTGAGCCAGGCGCTCAAGCGTTACCTCAAGGATCGGGTCGAACCGGATGCCGAGCAGCGTGCGCTGTTTCGCTACCCCGAACTGCGCTTGACCTACCACTGCCACGGTGAAGTCCCACAGACCACCCGGGCCTATGCCAAGGTGCAACTGCCGGGCACCTACAGCGTCACCGTCACTCATCCCGCGGCCTTCCGTAACTACCTGCTCGAACAACTGGTGCCTTTGATGCACGACTTTACCGTCACGGTTGAAGTGGGTGTCAGCGAGCAGAACATTCCCTATCCCTACGTGGTGGAGCAGGGCGACGAACTGGCCGGTTCCGGCGTGACCGCGGCGGCCCTGGCCCGGGTATTCCCCAGCACCGACCTGTCGGCTGCCACCGACGGTATCGCCGACGGCCTCTACGACTGGGAAAACACCCACCCACTGCCCCTGGCACTGTTCGATGCCGCGCGGGTGGATTTCTCCCTGCGGCGCCTAGTGCACTACACCGGTAGCGACTGGCGGCATGTGCAGCCGTGGATCCTGCTGACCAACTACCATCGCTATGTCGACCAGTTCATCGTCCATGGCCTGGAGCAACTGCGCAGCGACCCGCGTTTCGTGCGCATGGTCCTGCCGGGCAACGTAATCATCGACAAGGGCATGGACCACGGCGAGGCCTCGGCGATCGCTGCCGGTGTGGTCTGGCACCGTTACCAGATGCCGGCTTATCACCTGCAAGCCAGCGATGGCCACGGCGTGACCCTGGTGAATATCGGCGTCGGCCCGTCCAATGCCAAGAACATCACCGACCACCTGGCGGTACTGCGTCCTCACTGCTGGCTGATGATCGGCCACTGCGGCGGTCTGCGGCAGTCGCAGACGATCGGCGACTACGTACTGGCTCACGCCTATATGCGGCGTGACGGGATTCTGGACCGCGTGGTGCCGCCGAACATCCCGATCCCGGCCTTGGCCGAAGTCCAGCTGGCGCTGCAGCAGGCTGCGGCCAATGTCACCGGGGAAAAGGGCGAGCAGTTGAAGAAGCGCCTGCGGACCGGCACCGTGCTGACCTACGACGATCGGAACTGGGAGCTGCGCTGGGCCGAGGAACGTCCATTCATCAATCTGTCCCGGGCAGTGGCGGTGGATATGGAAAGTGGCACCATCGCTGCCCAGGGTTATCGCCTGCGGGTGCCTTACGGCACCTTGCTGTGTGTTTCGGACAAGCCCCTGCATAGCGAGATCAAGTTGCCCGGTGCGGCCAACGCCTTCTATGAGCGGGCGGTCAGCCAGCACTTGAAGATTGGTATCGAAGCCGTGGACCTGATGCGCAGCGAGCTCAACTCCCTGCACTCGCGCAAACTGCGCAGCTTCGACGAGCCGCCTTTCCGCTAGGTGTTTAATCCGTGGTCATTTGGCGATCAGGCCACTAGCATTGTCGGTCCTGATCGCTGAATGTCCCCGCTGCCATGTCCCGTGCACCTCGTCCCGCTTCCCGTCGCCCAGGCGCCAAGCCGTTTTCTCCTTCTTCCAGCAAGCGCGTGCCCAAGGCGCCGCCGGCCGAGCCGAAACTGATCCTGTTCAACAAGCCTTTCGATGTCCTGACCCAGTTCAGTGATGGCGAAGGCCGGGCGACGCTCAAGGACTTCATTGCGGTTCCCGGCGTCTATCCGGCCGGGCGCCTGGATCGCGACAGCGAAGGGCTGCTGCTGTTGACCAATGACGGGCAATTGCAGGCGCGGATTGCTGATCCCAAGCACAAGCTGGCCAAGACTTACTGGGTGCAGGTCGAAGGCGAGCCCAGTGCCGAGCAGTTGCAACGGCTGCGTGACGGTGTCGAACTCAACGATGGCATGACCCTGCCAGCCCAAGCCCGGCAATTGGAGGAGCCTCAACTGTGGCCGCGCAACCCGCCGGTGCGCTTTCGCAAGAGCGTGCCCACCAGTTGGCTGGAACTGGTGATTCGTGAAGGGCGTAACCGTCAGGTACGCCGCATGACGGCGGCGGTGGGCCTGCCGACCTTGCGGCTGGTAAGGGTCAGGATTGGCGACTGGACCCTGGATGGCCTGGATCAGGGACAGTGGAAGGAAGTCGCGGCGCGCTTATAAGGCTCCGGATTCGATCAGGCCGATCACCACGCTCTTGATGATGAAGGCGGCCACGCCCAGGCCCAGCACGAAGAACAGGATAAAGGAGCCGAAGCGCCCGGCCTTGGACTTCTTGGCCAGGTCCCAGACGATGAAACCCATGAATATGATCAGGATGCTGACCAGACCGGTCATCATCCACTCTTCGAATACGGCTGGGTCCATCGATCATCTCCAGTGCAGGCAGGGTAAAAATGCCGGGCGAGTATACGCCAAGGCTCGCCGGCCTCGCATTGATCTGCATGCGTTATGTCGCCACAGCGTCCGGCCGGACTGGCTGCAGGAGCTGGCTTGCCAGCGATGCGCCCGCATACCTGCACTCGCCAGCCGGCTCCGACAGCTGGCCAGTCAATTGCGCAGGTGGGTCAGGGGCAGCTCGGTGCTGTTGAGTACCTGGTTGAGCACGAAGCTGGAACGTACGCTGGTGACGCCGTCGATACGAGTCAGGTGACCGAGCAGGAGTTTCTGGTAGTGGTCCATGTCCGGCACCACGACCTTGAGCTGGTAGTCGGCATCGACCCCGGTCACCAGGCTGCATTCCAGTACCTGGGGCAGGCTGCGGATTGCCGCTTCGAAATTCTCGAAGCGTTCGGGGGTGTGCCGGTCCATGCCGATCAGTACGTAGGCGGTGAGGCTCAGGCCGAGCATCTTGCGGTCCAGCAAGGCGACCTGGCGGGAAATGTAGCCGTCGTCCTCCAACTGCTTGACCCGGCGCGAACACGGCGAGGGCGACAGGCCGATGCGCTCGGCCAGTTCCTGGTTGGAGATGCGGGCGTCGCGCTGCAATTCCGCCAAAATACTCAGGTCATAGCGGTCGAGTTTGCTCATCAATCAGGCCTTTCTCATAAGTATTGCGTTGAATTATCTATCTAGGGTTAAAAATTGCGCAAGAGGTGTTTTTGCAAGCAATCTTCGCAATCCGCTGTCGTCGGCCCAGGCCTATTCTTATCACCAGAATCACTGCCCGGACCTAGAGTCCACTGCGGCCCGCCGAATCAGGCCTGCCGCGGCCGCCAATCCCACAGGGTTGAGCCGGCCCCCGGGCTACACCCTGTCCAGAAGACGGAGTGAGGTGAGCCGGCGTCAAAAGCGTCGAGCACGGACAAAATCTCAAAGGGCGGCCGACGGGCCGCCCTTTTTTATTGCCTGCGAAATAAGTCTCGTGACTGATAATCTCTAGCAGAACCGCCCTGGGCTTTATCAGTCTTATCTACAGGCCCCAATCCGCAGTGAGGAATAGCATGAAGTCGCGCATCTGGCGTTTGGCAGGTGTTGGTGTGTTGTGCGTGAGCGTCAGCGCGCAAGTGCTCGCCGATGAGCGAGACGAAAGACGACCGCCACAGCAGGGAGGCCCTTCCGGCGAGCAGCATGAGCGTGCCGCGCAAGGTCGAGGGGAAGGCCATCAGGGCCGTCCGGAGAACCCGCCGGAACGCGCGCAACCTGCGCAGCCTGCCCCGCAGCAGCGTCCGCAGAATGAAATCATTCGTGGCGAGAACAGCCGTCAGTTCGAACACAATGGACAGAACCCTGGCGGGCAATGGCAGAACCGTCCCCAGCATGATCCCAATCAGCAAAGTCGGCCTGCGCCACCACAGCCGCAGCCAGCGCCCAGCCTGCCGATCCAGGGGCGGCCCGATACCGTGCGCCAGACCCAGGAGCCCCAGCGTGGCTACTACCAGGACATTCCCCGGCGCAACGACTACAACCCGCACTTGCAGGCCGGTGGACCGGGTTCGCGCCCGGACTATGGTCGTCCCAATGATCATCGCTGGCCGGGACGTCCCGATGGGCATGGCAACGGTTGGGGGCCAGGGCCGCAGTACCGCCCGGGCTACGTGATCGACCGTTTCCCCGAGCGCAATTACCGGGTGCCGTACCGCGGCCAGGACTACTTCTTCTCGGGTGGCTACTGGTATCGCCCGCAGGGTTCCCGCTATGTGGTGGTGCATCCACCCTATGGCATCCGAGTGGGGTACCTGCCCGATTACGCGCGGGAAATCTGGATCGGCGGCGCGCTGTTGTTTCTCGCCGCCGGGGCCTACTACAGCTACGAAGCGGACACCCAGCAGTATGTCGTGGTCGAACCGCCCGTGGGCGTGCCACCGCCGGATCAGCCGCAGGCTGGCAATGGCTATGACGTTCTGGCTTACCCGGTCAACGGCCAGTCGCCGCAGCAGATCGATCAGGATCGCTACGACTGCTATCGCTGGGCAGTGCAGCAGAGCGGGTTCGATCCGGCCGGCGCAACCTATCAGCCCGCTCCGGAAGTGGTGCAGGCCTACCGTCAGGCCCAGGGCAACTGCCTGAGCTCGCGGGGGTATCAGGTCACTTACTGAGCCCTGGCGGCCTCGACCACCTCCTGCGGATCGGCGTGTACCAGCACTTCAGCCCGTGGATAGGCCTGGTGGATCGCCTCGGCGGCCTGATCGCTGATGGCGTGGGCCACCGACAGGCTCAGGTCGCCAGGCAGTTCCAGGTGCAGTTGGACGAACCAGTGGCTGCCGGAAATCCGCGTGCGCAAGTCATGGGCACCCAGCACGCCGGGCACACCGCAGGCCAGCTCCAGCATGTGCTGGCTGACATCGGCGGGCAGCTCCTCATCCATCAGCACCGAGAAGCTTTCCCGGGCGATCTGGATCGCGCTCCAGAGAATGTAGACGGCGATCCCCAGGCCGAACCAGGCATCCACCTGATGCCAGCCGAAGGCCGCCAGTACCAGGGCCAGGAGGATGCTGCCATTGAGCAGCAGGTCGGAGCGGTAGTGCAGGGAATCGGCCCGAACCGCGTTGGAGCCGGTTTCACGGATCACCCGATGCTGCAGGATCAGCAGCGCCACGGTCAGCACCAGTGAGAGCCCGATCACCCCGATGCTCAGCCAGGGCGCGCCTACCGGTTCCGGGTGTTGCAGGCGCTCGAACGCCTGAAAGGCAATCAGTACCGCACTGCCGGCGATGAACAGCGCCTGGGCCATGCCCGCCAGCGACTCGGCCTTGCCGTGGCCGTAGCGATGATCGTCATCGGCCGGGCGCAGGGCGTAATGCACCGCCAGCAGGTTGAGCAGCGAGGTGAAGCCGTCGAGCACCGAGTCGGTCAGACCCGCCAGCATGCTCACCGAGCCGCTAAGCCACCAGGCGATCGCCTTGGTCACAATCAGGATGCCTGCGACGGTGACCGAGGCGCGGGTGGCCAGGCGCAGTAGGCGAGCGTGTTGCGGGTTGCCAATCATCGACGGCGGGTTCCTTGGGTCGGGTGGTCAGGCGGCGGGCTGGAGGCCATACAGGGCCAGTTGCTGCACGCTGCCCTTGTGCTGGATCAGGCGCGGGTCATCCAGGGGGAAGTGGCCCCCCAGTTCGCTTTCCAGAATGGCCTGCAGTTTACGGTTGTCGACTTTACCGTCGGCGCCAATGGCCTGCTGGAGTTTTTCCGGGGCGATCTGCGCGGTCTTGCCGGGCTCGAGGTAGATCGCCCCGGTGGCGAAGTCGACGCCAAAGGCGATCAGTCCCGGGATCACATAGAACAGCAGGCCCACGGCATCCAGTACCACGACCACCGGATCGATCTTGCCGTCGATCTGGCCGCGCCGATCAGGAAAGAAGATCGAACCGCAGGCAGTAAGTTGGGTCAGCAGGGTGGTCACCAGAACGCCGCCAATGACACGGTGGGGAATACGCATGGAAATCTCCTAGCAAGCACGAAAGCAAAGAAGGATGAAGCGGGGTGTTGAGTCTCGTCGATCAGCACTCAGACCATGATTAACCCCAGGCAGTTCGCCGTTATACTCGCGCCTCTGTTTGGGAGCCAGCATGAATTCTTTGCCAATTGATGAAGTTTTGCCTGCACTGCGCGAGGCCCTGGCGGCGCGCCATGAAGCGGTGCTGGAAGCCCCGCCCGGGGCCGGCAAGACCACCCGTGTGCCCCTGGCGCTCCTGGATCAGGACTGGCTGGCAGGACAGACCATCCTCATGCTCGAACCCCGGCGCCTGGCGGCCCGGGCCGCCGCCGAGCGCCTGGCCAGCGAGCTAGGGGAAAAGGTCGGGGAAACCGTGGGCTACCGCATCCGCCTGGACAGCAAGGTCGGCCCGCGCACCCGTATCGAAGTGGTCACCGAAGGCATTCTCACCCGTCGCCTGCAGGACGACCCGGCCCTGGAAGGGGTGGGGTTGCTGATCTTCGACGAATTTCACGAGCGCAGCCTGGACGCCGATCTGGCCCTGGCCCTGAGTCTCAATGGTCGCGAGCTGTTCCGTGACCAGCAGCCGCTGAAGATCCTGTTGATGTCGGCGACCCTGGAGGGCGAGCGGCTGTCCGCGCTGCTGGGCGATGCGCCGATCCTGCGCAGTGAAGGGCGCATGTTCCCGGTGACCCAGCGCTGGGGCCGGCCATTCCAGCCCGGCGAGTTCATCGAGCCGCGAGTGGTGCAGACGATCCTGGAAGCCCTCAATGATGAAAGCGGCAGCCTGCTGGTGTTTCTCCCCGGGCAGGCGGAGATCCGCCGGGTCCATCTGCAACTGGCCGAAGCCCTGGGACCACGCGCCGATATCCTGCTGTGCCCCTTGCACGGCGAGTTGGACCTGGCGGCCCAGCGCGCCGCCATCGACCCGGCACCGGCGGGCCAGCGCAAAGTGGTGCTGGCCACCAACATTGCCGAAACCAGCCTGACCATCAACGGTGTACGGGTGGTGGTGGACGCGGGGCTGGCCCGGGTCCCGCGCTTCGATCCCGGCAGCGGCATGACCCGCCTCGACACCCAGCGCATCTCGCGCGCCAGCGCCACCCAGCGCGCCGGCCGCGCGGGGCGCCTGGAACCCGGCGTGTGTTATCGCTTGTGGTCCGCCGATCAACAGGAACAACTGGCCGCCTATGCCAGTGCGGAGATTCTCCAGGCCGACCTGGCCGGCCTGGCCCTGCAACTGGCGCGCTGGGGCGTGGCGCCGACCCAGCTGGCTTGGCTGGATGCACCGCCCAGCGCCGCTTATGCACAGGCCCAAGACCTGTTGCAGCGCCTGGGAGCGCTCAACGACGATGGCACGCTGACTCGCCACGGCCAGGCCATGGCCGAGCTGCCGGCCCACCCGCGCATTGCCCACTTGCTGTTGCGTGGCCAGTCCCTGGGGCTGGCGCAGATGGCTTGTGATGTCGCGGCGCTGTTGGGTGAACGGGATATTCTGCGGGGGGGCGGGGCCGATCTGCACAGTCGCCTGGTGCTGCTTTCCGGAGAGGAACGGGCGGCCCGCGGTGCTCAGGGCGGCGTACAACGAGCCCGGCAACTGTCGCGCCAATACCGCGGCTACCTGCGTGGGCAGGCAGAGTCCGCCGTCAGCGATCCAGAGCATCCGCGCTGGCTCGGCGCCCTGCTGGCCCTGGCCTATCCCGACCGCGTGGCCCAGCAGCGGCGCCCCGGTGGCGCCGAGTATCGTCTGGCCAATGGTCGCGCGGCGCTGTTCAGCGAAACCGACAACTTGATGAAACAGCCCTGGCTGGTGATTGCCGATTTGGGCAGTCGTCAGGGCCAGCGTGAAGAACGTATCTACCTGGCGGCGGATTTCGATCCGGCGCTGTTCGATAGCGTGCTGGCGGAGCAGGTACGGACGGTCGACCAACTGGACTGGGATGAGCGCGAAGGCGTGCTGCGCGCCGAGCGCCAGCGCAAGGTCGGTGAACTGGTCCTGAGCCGCGAACCGTTGACCGGTCTGGACGAGTCAGCCCGGAGCCAGGCTCTGGTCAATCTGGTGCGGCGCAAGGGCCTGGAATTGCTGCCCTGGACCCCGGAGTTGCGCCAGTGGCAGGCTCGGGTGAGCTTGTTGCGGCAACTGGATCTGGCGGACAAGGGCGAGAGCCAATGGCCGGATGTCAGCGATGGCGCCTTGCTCGAAGGTCTGGAGCAATGGCTTCAGCCCTACCTGGGCAAGGTGTCGCGCCTCAGTCATTTTGCCAATCTGGAGCTGGCCAGCATCGTTCATAACCTGCTGCCCTGGCCGCTGCCCCAGCGCCTGGACGAACTCGCGCCGCACCATCTGACGGTGCCTTCGGGGTCTTCGATCCGCCTGGACTACAGCGAGCAGCCGCCGATTCTGGCCGTGCGCCTGCAGGAGCTGTTCGGTCTGTCGGACACCCCGCGGATTGCCGGTGGGCGCCAGGTGGTCAAGTTGCACCTGTTGTCGCCGGCGCGGCGTCCGGTGCAGGTCACCCAGGACCTGGCCAACTTCTGGCGCAGCACCTATGCCGAGGTCAAGAAGGATCTCAAGGGGCGTTATCCCAAGCACTACTGGCCGGATGACCCGTTGATCGCCGAGGCGACAGCCCGGGTCAAACCGCGCAAATAGAGAGCGGGCGCGGCTTACTGGGCCGGTAACAGAAAGCGGGCCAGCACCGGCAAGTGATCGGAGATGCGCAGGGTATCGTCCTGACGCACCCTAGATTCGACTCGCTTCAGGCGCGGGCTGTAGAACAGGTAGTCGACCGTACGATCCGGGCCATCGAGGTTCGGGTCGTTGGGGTAGTGGGTCAGCCACCGCGCACGGTCGACGCCGCTGGCCTGGGTGTTGCTGGGGATCATCGGGTACTTGTCCCACAGCAGGTGCAGCGGGCTGTCGATCTGGTACGGCGCGCGCTGTGACTCGCTCAGGCGTTGGTACTGGCCCAGGGGCAGCAGGTTGAAGTCGCCGCCAATCAGCCAGGGCGTGCCGCGGCTTTCCAGCTTGTCCAGCACCTTGGCAATGGCCGTCACTTGCCTCTGGTGTGTGTCGTCGACTCGCTGTGCACGTTCCAGGTGGGTATTGAGCACCACCAGTTGGCCGCCGTCGCTCAGGGGCAGGTAGCTCAGGAGCAGGGCGTCCTTGGGCTGGAATTGCCGGCTGATGAGCGGCTGTGGGGCAACCGGCAGTTGCAGGCGTTCGGCGTGTTCGATGCGGTAGCGGCTGAGGGTCGCCAGTTGCCGGCCGACGCTGCCAAAAATGTGCAGGGAGGGCACGAAATCGGCCTTCCAGTCGTAAGCCTGGGTGCTGCAGGGATAGAGATCGGTGACCCGCTCCTGCAGCAGCTTGAGCTGATCCTGGTAGGCGCTGGCCTTGGCGCCGTTGTCCACTTCCTGCAGCAGTACCAGGTCCGGCTGTTCGTCGCGGATCACCCGGGCCACCTCGTCGAGGCTGAAGGCCATGTCTTCCAGGGTTGGGCGTTCATCCTCGCCCCGGGCCTGATCGTTCCAGAACACGTAGCGCTTGCCGGCCAGGTATTGCAGGTTCCAGGTCATCACCTTGAGCGCCTGGCCCGGCACCAGCGGAGCGGCCTGGGCGCTGCAACTGACCGCGAGGGTTTCCTTAGGCAGAGGGCGCCAGGTCAGGCTGTAGATCAGGCTGGCCAGCACCAGGCCGATCAGTAGCAGGCTCAACAGGGTGATGCGCAGTAGACGGGTCATCGGCTCGGCTTATGGCGTTGCAGGATGGGCCGGAGCATAACCGAGTGCACGGCCGTCACCCAAGAGCCAGAGCTGCCGCAAGCTGGATCAGCGGTTGTCCGCTTGCTCGTTGATGAGCATGAACAGGCGGAACAGCACCACACTGGTGAACAGCTGCAGGAAGCTGTAGGCGCTGTCGAGTACCAGGGTCAGGATCGGGTTGTGCGGTTCGGGATAGGCGGCCTCGCTCGCCCCCTTGAGCAGCCACAACGGCACCATGACCGCCAGGATGCACAACAGGATGCGCAGGAAGTGCCCGCGGCTCAGGCGCAGGCTTTCCTTGATCGCCGCCAGGGGCGCCAGGCCCTTGAGCACCAGCAGGTACTCGGCGAAGGCCAGCACCACCATCAGCCACAGCCCCGGCAGGAAATACAGCGACAGCCCGAGCAGAATCAACAGCGTGCTGACCGCGGTCAGCAAGGCGAAGCGCGGCCACAGGCTCAGGGCCATGGCCCACAGGTCGCGATTGCGCGGCGACTGCCCCCGGGTGCGGGCATCGAGAAACAGGATCAGCGCGCCGGTGTACAAGGGATACAGCAACAGGCCCACCACCACGCTGGAGCCAGGGAAGGCATTCTCGCCCAGGGCGCTGCTCACGCCCTGTTGCAACAGCGCCTCGAGAATCACCAGAGGCAGGCACAGCTGGGCGATGCGGCCGAGATTACGCTGGAAGAAATAGAAAGAATCGCGCAGAACATCTAACGGAGTCATTGAAGGGGATCGCAGTTGACCAAGCGGTTTGACACTTTAACCGATGCAGGCCCCCCGGGAGCAAACGTAAACCTTGGGTAAAGACCATTGAAAGTCGTCGTCCCAGCCCCATAACTGGTGCGTACCGCAGCTCTGTCCGAGTTGCGGACCAGATTTCTACCGGCAATCTAAAGAGGTCGCCATGAACAACCAAGAGCAAACCCTGATCGATGGACTGTTTTCACGGTTGCAGCAAGCCGAAACGGATTCAGCCCCGCGCGATGCCCAGGCCGAGGCGCGGATCAAGGAGCATCTGACCCGCCAACCTGGGGCCGGGTATTTCATGACCCAGGCGATTCTGGTGCAGGAGGCCGCCCTCAAGAGCCTCAACGAGCAGAACCAGCAACTGACCCAGCAAATCCAGCAATTGCAGGCCGAGCTGCAACAGGCCCGGGCCCAGGCCAGCGCTCCGGCCCCGGCGGCCAGCGGTGGTTTCCTGTCGAGCATCTTCGGTGGTTCCCGTGAGCCTCAACCGGCGCCCGTGCAGAACGCTGCGCCGCCTTCGTCCGGTGGTGGCTGGCGTGAACCGGCGCGCTCTTCCTCTGGCACACCGCCACAACAGAACTTTGGCGCGCCACCGCCCAATTACGCGGCCCCGCAGCAGAACTATGCGCCGCAGCAGGCTCCGGCGGCAGGCAGCAGTTTCCTCGGTGGTGCCCTGAAAACCGCCGCTGGCGTCGCGGGCGGGGTGATGCTGGCACAAGGCATCAGCAGCCTGTTCCACAGCAATCAGCAACCCCAGGAAATCGTCGAAGTCATCAAGGAAGAACCGGCGCCGGCCAGCGACAACAGCGGCTGGGGCAATGACGATCAGCGTCTGGCCAACAATGATTCCTGGGGCGGCAACGACCAGGGCGGCTTCAGCAACGCCGACTACGACAACGACGACAGTTCGTTCTTCTCCGACGACGATTCCTTCGTCTGACCCTCCGTCGGTCCGGGACAGGCATCTGCCCCGGACCGATTATTCGCGGAACATTCCTTGTGACTGGCATACTGGGCGACTTTTTTCGGGTCTTGAGCCCCGTTCCAGCCCCCGCGCTGCTGCGCCATGAGGATTAGCGGTGAAAAAAATCGCTGTGTTCGCCGATGTCCAGAACCTCTACTACACCGTTCGCCAGGCTTATGGTTGTCACTTCAACTACGCGGCGCTGTGGGCGGATATCAGCAAGCAGGGGCAGATCGTCGAAGCCTATGCCTATGCCATCGATCGTGGTGACAGCAAGCAGCAGCAGTTCCAGCAGATCCTGCGCAACCTGGGCTTCACGGTAAAACTCAAACCCTACATTCAACGCAGTGACGGCTCGGCCAAGGGCGACTGGGACGTGGGCATCACCATCGACATCATGGACGCCGCCGCTCAGGTCGACGAAGTGGTGCTGGCCTCCGGCGACGGCGACTTCGACCTGCTGCTCGAACGCATCATCCACAAGCACGGGGTCAGCGCCGTGGCTTACGGCGTGCCGGGTCTGACCGCCAATTCGCTGATTCGCGCCGCCACGCGCTATGTGCCGATCGAAGGCGCTTTGCTGCTCAAGAGCTGATCATTTTTCATACGGAGCCGCACAGGTTTGGAACGTATTGCCGTCATCGACTTTGAAACCACCGGGATCTCCCCGAGCAGCAGTTGCCGGGCCACGGAAATCGCCGTGGTGATCCTTGAGCAGGGGCGCATCGTCGAGCGTTACCAGAGCCTGATGAACGCCGGGGTGCGGGTGCCGGGCTTCATCGAACAGCTGACCGGCATCAGCAACGCCATGTTGCGCAGCGCGCCGTCGGCGGAGCAGGTGATGAACGAGGTCAACGAGTTCGTCGGCACCACGCCGTTGCTGGCCCACAACGCGGCGTTCGACCAGAAGTTCTGGGATTTCGAACTGGGGCGGATCAAGCGCACCCGTTTGCAGAATTTTGCCTGTTCGCTGTTGCTGGCCCGGCGCCTGATGCCGGCAGCCCCCAACCACAAGCTGGGCACCCTGACCCAGTACGCCGGCCTGCCCCACACCGGTCAGGCACACCGGGCCATGGCCGACGCGGAAATGGCCGCCAACCTGGTCGCGCATCTGACGGGCGAGCTGCGTCACACCCATGGCGTGCGTGAGCTGTCCCACGACTTTCTCTGCAAGTTGCAGAAGATCCCGGCGGCCAAGGTTCCCGAGCACCTCAAGCGTCAGCGCGGGGGCTGAGCCCAGGCGCCGGCTTCATTTGCCGTTGCTTTCCAGTTGTCCCAGGGGCACCCGCCGTTCGATGGCGCTGGACAGCACGATGGAGGTCTTGCTGAAACCGAACTGGGCCACACGGTTGATCAGTTCTTCCAGCTCCGGCATCGAACCCACTGCCGCCTGCATGATCACGCAGGGATCGCCGGTCACCCGATGGCATTCGGTGAGCTGGGGGATCTTGATCAACTCGTCGTAGTTCTTCTGGTTGCCATGCTGGGCCAGGCGCAATTCGATCACGCACTGGATCGGCAGCCCGACCTTGGCCATGTCGACCTTGGCCTGATAGCCGGTGATCACGCCGCTGGCCTCCAGCTTGGCGACGCGCTCGGCCACCGCCGGCGCCGAGAGGTTGACCTTGCGCGCCAGCTCGGCGTAACTCGCCCGGCCGTTTTCCAGCAGGCTGGCCAGGAGTAGGCGGTCGTATTTGTCCATGGAAGGCTCCTCATTGGCCCGGCTTTCGAAAGCACGGTATTTAGCGCAGAACTCCATGCTTTGGAAAGTGTACTGCCCTTATAAACAGGTTTTGTAACTTAAGTTCAGCAGGTCGCCTTTCTAGAATAGTGCTCCCCCTGCCTGCTCCGAGTTGCCTCCCATGCCCGGCCAAAGCCGTTTTTCCTTGCCGTTGATCAGCGCTTTTTTCGCCTTGTACGTGATCTGGGGGTCGACCTACCTGGTGATCCGCATTGGCGTCGAGTACTGGCCGCCGCTGATGCTCGGTGGTGTGCGTTTCATCATCGCCGGTAGCCTGATGTACGCCTTCCTGCGCTGGCGCGGGGTTCCGGCACCGACCTGGGCGCAATGGAAGGCCGCCGGGATCATCGGCGTGTTGCTGCTCAGTTGCGGCAACGGCGCGGTGACGCTGGCCGAACACTCCGGGGTGACCTCTGGAGTGGCGGCCTTGGCGGTGGCCACGGTGCCTTTGTTCACTTTGCTGTGCGGCTACTTCTGGGGCGCGCGCAATACACGCTTGGAATGGGCCGGGATCATCCTCGGAATGATTGGCATCGGCATGCTCAACCTCGGCTCCAACCTGCAATCGAGCCCGCTGGGCGCCGCGCTGCTGTTGTTCGCCGCGGCGGCCTGGGCCTTCGGCTCGGTGTGGAGCAAGCACCTGCCGCTGCCCCAGGGGGCCATGGCCAGCGCTGCGGAAATGCTCGTCGGTGGCGTGGTGTTGATGATCGGCAGCACCTTGAGCGGCGAGCACCTGGACGCCATGCCGCCCCTGGAAGGCTGGCTGGCCCTGGCCTATCTGGCCGGCTTCGGTTCGATCATCGCCTTCAACGCCTACATGTACCTGCTCAAGCACGTGCGGCCGGCCGCGGCCACCAGCTATGCCTATGTCAATCCGGCGGTGGCGGTGCTGCTGGGGATCGTCTTTGTCGGTGAAACCATCGGCATTGAAGAGGCCCTGGCCATGCTGGTGATCATTAGCGCGGTGGTGCTGATCGGCCTGCCCCAGTGGCGCAAGCCGAAAGCCGCGGCGCAGCAAGAGGTGGCCTGATCAGCCGGCTGGTGCCTGGCCGACAAGGTTCTGGCGGAGAAATTCGCCGATCAGTTGTGACGCCTGCCGGTGCAGGGCCTGGCGATCAGTGCCATCGCCATCCCGGCAGATGATCTCGTCCCCGGGCGCCTGCTCCTTGAGCAGGGCGGCGGCGTCCGGCTTGCACAGTTGCATGAAGCTGAAGTGGCTGGCATCGGCCAGGACCTGATAGCGCGAAGGCGGGGAAGCCAGATGGGCGTTCAGATAGCCCGACTCCTCTTCCACCGGCATGTCCGCGATGTTCACCCCGGCCCCCAGGACCAGGATCGGTGTCTTCAGCGTCGATAAGCTTTCGGGGGTAAAGCCACGGGCGAACCCCAGGTCCAGCGCGACGACGGCCTTGATTCGCGGGTCCCGCAGATCGGCACTCAGCGGGCCTTGATTGGGCGCGGTGATCCCCAGTTCCGGGGCTATTTGGCAAAGGCGCGGATTGGGATGCAGCCGGCATTCCTCGATGTAGCGTTGCGGGCTGTAGCGGGCGCCGGCCAGCGCGGTGACCGTCCAGCCGCCCAGAGAATGGCCGATGGCGGCGATGCGTTGTGGGTCGACCGTGCCGGCCAGGGTGTTATCGCGGGTGAGTTTGTCGATGACCCGGCTCAGGTCGCGCGGACGCTCCCAGAGCTTTGCCGCTTCTGCGGCGCTCTGGTCGAACGTGGTGGTGCCCGGGTGGTCGGGGGCCGCGACTATATAGCCTTGGTCGACCAGCTCGGGTATCAGCCAGCTGAGATTGCGCCAGTTGCCGCGGTAGCCATGGGACAGCACCACCAACGGGTGTGCGCTGCCGGTGGGCGGGGCGTCCTGGATTGTGGTCAGGCCCTGGAAAATCCGGTTTTCAGCCGAGGTCAGGGCGGGGCTGGAGGCCGTGGTGGGGTACCACAGGGCGACATGCAGGGAGCGCTGCTGACTGGCATCGGCCAGCGTCACTTCGCGAAAGCCGATGAGTTCGGCGGCATGCACCTGGGGCAGGCACAGTGAAAGGCCCGCTAGCATCCATGCGGACAGGGCAAATTTGCGCATTCGGATCTCCATTGGCAGAGCATCAGTGTTCTGCCGATGGGCGCGCCTTGGAGGATTCAGCGGCGTCCAGCGGCAGAGGGTGGGCGACGACTGATGGCAGTCGCCGCCCACCCTTTTACCTGAAGTAGCCGGGAAAGGGTGACCGGATTGCGGAGCAAGCGGTCACGCGCCTGGCCTCAGTTACAGGCCCCAGCGTCGCGCCAGACCTTGCCGCTGCCTTCGCCACCGACAGTGGCGGCAGAAGGCTCATTGCCTTTGGTCCACCAGCGAGCGATGTAGAAGCGGCCGTTGTGGCTGACCTTGTCATTGGCCCAGTAGGTGCCTTGCGGGCTCCAGGCGCCCTGGCAGCCGGCCGGGGTTTCCACCTTGTCCGCCAGTACCGTCACGCTGTGGTCGCGGCTGACCGTGTGGGTGCCGTTGCCCAGGTTCAGGGTGAAGCGATAGCTGATGTCCTTGTCGCTCTTGGGCGCAACGAAGGTCAGTTTCGACCCCGTGGCCTGGAAGGCGACGCTGGGCGTCACGCTCCACCGGTAGCTCAGCGCCAGGCCGGCTGGATCGCTGGAGCCCGTGGCGTCCAGGGTCACCGTTTCACCGCCCTTGGCCTGGCTGGTGCCGGCGATGTTTGCCAGCGGCGGCTTGACCGTTTCCGGTGTCTCGGCCAGCACCTTGACCTGATGGGTGCGGGTGGCGCTGTGCTTGCCGTTGTTCACCGTCAGGTTGACGTTGTAGGTCACGTCCTGGGCGACCCTCGGGGCGACGAACTTCATCAGGTTGCCAGCCGCCTCGAAGGCGACGCCGGGGCTGACGCTCCAGCTGTAGCTGAGCTTCAGGCCCGCCGGGTCGCTGGACCCCGAGGCGTTGAGGTAGACGGTTTCGCCCGGCTTGGCCTGGTTGGTGCCGCTGATCACCGCCACCGGCGGCTTGACTTCTTCCACCGGCGGCTCGACCGGCTTCTCGCCGCCATTCTGGCAGGGGCCCAGGTCACGCCAGACCTTGCCGGCGCCGTCTGGGCCGGTGGTGCTGGCCAGCCCCGGCTCGGCGCCGGAGGTCCACCAGCGGGCCTGGTACTGACGCCCCTTCCACTGCACCTCATCGTTGCCGAGGTAAGTGCCTGTGACCGTCCACTGTGGTTTGCAGCTGGCGTTGGTGGCCTTGCCCTTGATCAGCACTTCGTGGGTCCGGCTACTGCTCTGCTTGCCATTGCTCAGGGTCAGGGTGAAACGGTAGCGGGTGTCTGCCTGCAACTCGGGCGCGGTGAAGCTGATGCGTGCGCCGTCGAAGTCGAAGTCCAGGCGTGGCGAGGCTTCCCAGGCGAAGCTCAGGGCATTGCCCTGGGGATCGCTGGAGGCCGAAGCATCGAGGACGATCTTGTCCCCGGCGTTGGCTTCGGTCTTGCCGCTGATCACCGCCACCGGAGGTTCACCGGCATTCACCGGCTTGAGGGATGTGGCCTTGACCTCGTTGTCGGCGTTGAATTCGCCATCGGCCAGCAGGGTCCAGGCGCCGCTTGCACTGTTGCTGCCATAGACCTGATAGCCCTTGATGTTGCCGCTCAGGCCGCCGTCCTGGCGCGGCAGGTAGTGCAGTTGCGAGAAGCGGCTGTCGGCCCCCAGGTCGATGAGGATTTCGTGGGGGTAGCGCGCACCCGCCGCCGTGCTCCAGTAGGAGTTGGGGTTGCCGTCGATGGCGTGGTTGCCGACCGCTGCGCCAGGCACCGCGCTGCTGGTGGAGATGACCTTCCAGCTTTCGCGAGGCAGGGCCTTGCCCTTGGCATCCACCAGCAGCAGTTCGGCGACGCTGGCGTTGTCCTTGCCGTCCACCGCGGAGGTGGCGACGAACTTCAGGTAGCGGCCCTGGGCCGTGTCCTGGGTGAGGCCGTAGGCGTGAGCTTCAAGCACCTGATCCTGGGTGGCCCGGTTGTCGGTGTTGATCGCCAGGTACCAGCGTCCCGGCTGCGGGTCGTTCACCCCCAGGGATACGTTGTGGTTGCGTACCGAGCGGTAGTCGAAGCTGGTGCCGCTGGGCTGGGCGCCGCGCTTGAGCAGCAGTTGGACCTGGCCGGCCTTCTCGGTGAGCTCGCCGTCCACCACGCTGAACACCAGGCGTCGGGTGCCTTCGGGAACATCCACCGGGAAGTAACGGGTCTGGCCGCTGCTCAGGCTGACCTTCTGGCTGAGGATCGAGGTGCTCCGTTCCTCTTCCAGGGGCACGACGGAAGGGCTGTAGGCCGACATCCGCGCCGCCCTTTCACGCCAGACCCGGGCCATGTTGGCGGTGTCCGCATCGCCCAACGGCACGCCCCGGCTGTCCTTGACGTCCGGGTTGGAGAAATAGCCCACATGGTTGCCGCAGAGGATGGTGCCGACCCGGCCGTTGTTGTAGCCCCAGGTGTAGCTCTTGCCATCGGAGCAGTGGCCGCCGCCGATGTTGTGGCCCAGCTCGTGGCGGAACACAGTGGACGACGTGATGGCGTTGAGGGTGTAGCGCCCGGGCATGTGGCCCCAGCCCACGGCGGTGTCCACGCCGGGGGTGCCCACGACGAAGCTGGCGACCACGTCGGGGCTGTAGCGACGCATGCCTTCGGCGAAGACGTTGCGGATCTGGTTCAGGCTGGGAACGGTGATGGGAGCGTCATGGGCCACCACCTGGGTGCCCACCAGGCGCAGGCGCACGCCCTGGACCAGGGACTGTTGCAGCGCACGGTTGACCGAGGCCACCTGGGCCAGGGCAAAGGCCTCGTGGTCACCGATGTAGTCCGCGGCCTTTTGCGAGAAACCGGCCAACAGGTCGATCACGGTTTCACCCTGGATGTTGCGGTTGACCTGGAATGTGCGCTGGCCGCTGCGCGACTCCTTCAGGGCCGGCATCTCGCTGTCATCACCGGCAATGTAGTCGACGCTCGACGGGTCGAAGGCCATCCCGGGCTCGAGTTGGATCAACGACTGCTGGCCGTTGGCGTCGCCGCGAATGATCGCATTGGCGTCCGGCAACAGGGCAATGAAGCTGCCGTCGGGGCGCGCGGCCAGGGTCATTTCCCCGGGGGCGCTGAGGGTGCGGGCGCGTCCTTCCAATTGTCCGGTCATGACTCGCAGGTCCTTGAAGGTATCGTCCTGTCGCGGGATCAGGTTGCGGATACGCATCCCGGTGACCTGTTGCAACTGTTCGCTCCCGGCTTCGGCAGCACTCAGGGGCATCGCCCTGGCACCGGGTAACTGCAGGTTGATGAAGTGCCCCTGGGTCACTTTTGCTTCGAGAGTCGCATCGGGGCTGTGTTGGCTGGCGTCGGCCTGCGCCATGCCGCTGAGTGGCAAGAGCAGGGCCGTGCTAAGGCTGGCGCCCCAAAGACGGGTAGCGCGGGACAAGGCGTTCAATCTGAAGCTCGACATAACTATTCCTGATGGTCTCAGCGCGGTGCGAAACCTGGTGGACAGGACCGCTGAAGCGTCCGCGCTGAGGAGGTGGATAAGGAGTTTTGCCGGCGGAGGGCATCATAGGCAGGGGCGCTTGGGGCGTACATCGAGCAGGCGGCTTTTCGTACCGGTCCTAGGCGCCGGGTCACCGGCGCGGGCCTGGCTGCGACCGCTGATCATGGCGACAGTTGGCGGGATGGCGCGCCCGGCTTCAGGGCAACGGACCTGACCTCGTTGTCGGCGCTGAACTCGCCTTTGGCCAGCAGCCCCCAGGCGCTGATCGGGCTGTCACCGCCATACGCCGCGTAGCCCTTGAGGTTGCCGGCAGCATCGTTGTTTTGCCGCGGCAGGTAGTTCAAGGAACAGAAGCCTCGCTCTGCCGGGCTGGCTTATTGAGGTGTCCCGACGCGCTGAATCTTATGAATCGACCTGTTGCTTGTACATGTCCGCCAGGCCTTTTCGGTCATGTATGACGCCGTGGATGTACGGCGATGCCAAGCGGCGGCAGGGAAATCAAGCGCTCAAAAGTGCGGTAAACTGCGCGCCATTGCCTCTCTGTGCTGACTTTTTCCTACGGTACCCCCCAATGACATTCGCCACTCTTGGCCTGATCGACCCCTTGCTGCGCGCCCTTGAAACCCTCGGCTACCAGACCCCGACCCCGGTACAGGCACAAGCCATCCCGGCGGTCCTGGGCGGGCGTGATCTGATGGCAGCGGCCCAGACCGGCACCGGCAAGACCGCCGGTTTCGCCTTGCCGCTGCTGCAGTTGCTGACCATGGAAGGGCCGAAAGTCGACAGCAATTCGGTGCGTGCGCTGATCCTGGTGCCGACCCGGGAACTGGCCGAACAGGTTCACGAAAGCGTGCGCCAGTACGCCGAGCACCTGCCGCTACGCACTTATGCGGTGTATGGCGGGGTCAGCATCAACCCGCAGATGATGAAGCTGCGCAAAGGCGTGGACCTGCTGGTGGCGACGCCGGGGCGCCTGCTGGACCTGTACCGGCAGAACGCGGTGAAGTTCAGCCAGTTGCAGACCCTGGTGCTGGACGAAGCCGATCGCATGCTTGACCTGGGCTTCTCCGAGGAGCTCAAGGACATCTACGCGGCGCTGCCGAAAAAGCGCCAGACCCTGCTGTTTTCCGCGACCTTTTCCGACGCCATCCGCCTGCTGGCCGGGCAGATGCTCAAGGACCCGTTGAGCATCGAGGTCAGCCCGCGCAACGTCGCCGCCAACACCGTCAAGCAATGGGTGGTGCCGGTGGACAAGAAGCGCAAGCCGGAGCTGTTCAGCCATCTGCTGCGCAAGAACCGCTGGAAGCAGGTGCTGGTGTTCGCCAAGACCCGCAACGGCGTGGACGCGCTGGTGGAGAAGCTTCAGGGCCAGGGCGTGAACGCCGACGGCATCCACGGTGACAAGCCCCAGGCCACGCGCCAGCGCGCCCTGGACCGGTTCAAGGCCAGCGAGATCCAGATCCTGGTGGCCACCGACGTGGCGGCCCGTGGCCTGGACATCGAAGACCTGCCGCTGGTGGTCAACTTCGACCTGCCGATCGTCGCCGAGGACTACATCCACCGCATCGGTCGTACCGGCCGGGCCGGTTCCACCGGCGAGGCGATCTCCCTGGTGTGCGCCGACGAGGTCAACCTGCTGTCGGCGATCGAGGTGCTCACTCGCCAGACCTTGAAGCGCCATGAAGAACAGGATTTCGAGCCCGAGCACCGAGTGCCGGAAACCGACGCCAGCGGCCAGGTGGTGAAGAAGCCGAAGAAGCCCAAGAAACCGAAAACCTCCGGCGGTGGCGGCAAGCGCAACCTGGGCAAGTGGGTGGACAGTGGCGACGTGGCCGAAGCGCCCGCAGTGAAACCGGTACGCAAGGTCCCGGCGTTCAACACCGGACCGCGCAAGCGCAAACCCTAAAGGCAGCTGCAAGCTGCAAGCGGCAAGTTGCAAGCCTCAAGTGGCAAGCGGCAAGTTCAGGTCGGCTTGAAGCTTGTGGCTTAACGCTTGCCGCTGCTTTTCAGCCATTCGAGCATTCCTCGGCCGGCTCGATGGCCGCTGGCAAAGCAGGCGGTCAGCAGATAACCGCCGGTGGGCGCTTCCCAGTCGAGCATTTCCCCGGCGCAGAACACTCCGGGCAGTTGCTTGAGCATCAGTCGTTCATCCAGCGCTTCGAAGACCACGCCGCCGGCGCTGCTGATGGCTTCGTCCAGTGGGCGGGGCTTCACCAGCGTCAGGGGCAGCGCCTTGATCGCCGCCGCCAGGCGCGCCGGGTCGTTGAAGGTGTCGGCGCCCGTCAGCTCTCGCAGCAACCCCGCTTTCACCCCCTCGATCCCCAACTGACTCTGCAGGTGCTTGGCCATGGAGCGCGAGCCGCGGGGTTTGGCCAGGGCGGCCTGGACCTTGTCTCGGGGTTTGCCCGGCAGCAGGTCGATATGAACGGTCGCTTGCCCGTGCTGCTGGATGCTGTCGCGGATCGGCGCCGACAGGGCATAGATCAGGCTGCCTTCGATGCCGCTGGCGGTGATCACGCATTCGCCCAGCCGGGGGATGTCGTCATTCAGGCCAATGGCCACGTTCTTCAGCGGCGCTCCGGCGAATTTGCTGCGCAGCAACTCGCTCCAGGCACTGACTTCAAATCCGCAATTGCTTGGTTGCAGGGGTGCTACCTGCACGCCGCGCTGTTGCAGCAGGGGCAGCCAGGCACCATCGGACCCCAGGCGCGACCAACTGCCACCGCCCAATGCCAGCAGGGTGGCATCGACCTCTACCGTGCGTTCGCCCTCGGGATGCTGAATGCGCAGGCTGCCGTCGGCATTCCAGCCCAGCCAGCGGTGCCGGGTGTGGATAACCACCCCGGCGTCGCGCAGGCGCTTGAGCCAGGCGCGCAGCAGTGGCGCGGCCTTCATGTCGGTGGGGAACACCCGCCCGGAGCTGCCGACGAAGGTGTCGATACCCAGGCCGTGAATCCATTGGCACAAGGCCTCGGCACCGAATTCGCGCAGCAGCGGGGCGATGTACGGGGCCCGCTCGGCGTAGCGCGAGAGAAAGGCCGGGTAGGCTTCGGAGTGGGTGATGTTCATGCCTCCGACCCCGGCCAGGAGGAACTTTCTGCCCACTGACGGCATGCCGTCGTACAGGTCGACCCGAACGCCGGCCTGGCTCAGTACTTCTGCGGCCATCAGGCCGGCGGGGCCGCCGCCGATGATCGCGACGTGGTGGGGCGTGGAGGAGTGCGATGCAGTCATGGCAGGGGCGGGGCTGAGGGAATAGGCCGGGCATTCTACCCGAGGCGCAGGGGCCTTGCTGAATCGGTGATGCCTGATCAAAAACTAGGCACTGGGCTGGAGGCCTTGTGCTACCTGGCCTGGCGCGACTTTCGCGCAGGTTGTCCACAGGCGGCTCCACAGGGATTGGGGGTAAGCGACCCACACCAGGATGACATCCTGATGAAGCTGATCAAAAACTAGTCGATTGTCTGCGGGCCTTGTATTGCGTGGGCTGTGGCGACTTTCACGCAGGTTGTCCACAGGCGGTTCCACAGCGATTGGGGGTAAGCGCTGGGGCGATGCCGAGCGCCCGATGCGGCTGATCAAAAAAGCAGCACCGTGCTGCAAGCCTCGCCGATAGCGGGCTGCAGCGTGTTTCACGCAGCTTATCCACAGGCGGCTCCACAGGGATTGGGGGTAAGCGACCCACAACACTGTGACCGTCTGATGGCATTGATCAAAAAACAGGCGATTACTCGCAGCCCGCGGACAGCAAGGGCTGGAGGGGCTTTCTCCCAGGTTATCCACAAGCGGCTCCACAGCGGATGTGGGTAAGGCCGCCGGGGTTCAGTAGCAGCCTGAGGACTCCCAGACCCGCTGTGCACTGTGATGGAGGATGCCGTGGCGCCGGGCCAGGGCCTGGCGGTCCTTGCTGTAGCCGCCGCCGATCACGCCGAGCACCGGAATGTCGCGGCCCAGGCAATGGCGCATGACCCGTTCGTCGCGCTCGGCCACACCGGCATCGGTGAGCTTGAGGTACCCCAGGGCATCGTCCCGGTGCACGTCGACTCCGGCGTCGTACAGCACCAGATCGGGCTGGTACAGGGGCAGCAGGTAATTGAGGGTGTCGTCCACCACCTTGAGGTAGTCGGCGTCGCCCATGCCCATGGGCAGCGGGATATCCCAGTCGCTCTGGGCCTTGCGTGCGGGGAAGTTCTTTTCACAGTGCAGCGAGACGGTCACCGCGTCGGGGGTATGTTGCAGGATCCGCGCGGTGCCATCGCCCTGGTGCACGTCGCAGTCGAAGATCAGCACTCGCCCCACGCGCCCGCTTTGCAGCAGGTAATGGCTGATCACCGCCAGGTCGTTGAAGATGCAGAACCCCGCCGGGTAGTCGTAGTGGGCGTGATGGGTGCCGCCGGCCAGGTGACAGGCCAGGCCATGCTGCAGCGCCTTTTCGGCCGTCAGCAGGGAACCGCCGACAGCTCGCACCGTGCGCCGGGCCAGGGCTTCGCTCCAGGGCAGGCCGAGGCGCCGCTGGTCTTCCCGGGACAGCTCGCCGCTCATGTAGCGTTCGATGTAGGCCGGATCGTGGGCCAGGGCGAGGATTTCCGCCGGGCACAGTTCGGGGCGCAGCAGGTCGGCGTCGCGGGTCAGGCCGCTGTCCACCAGGTGGTCGCGTAACAGGCGGAACTTGTCCATGGGGAAGCGGTGTTCCGGCGGAAACTCGGGGCTGTAGTCGTCGTGATAGATCAGTGGCAATGACATGGCATTTTCTTAGAGGAACCCGTGAAGGATCCTACCAGCGATGTAGACTTGCACCCACGGAAACGGAGGGCCCTGATGGAGCCAATACTGCAACTCGAAAGCGCACGCCTGTTGCTGCGTCAGTGGCGTGACGATGATTTGCCGGCATTTGCCGCGATGTGTGCCGATCCGCAGGTCATGCGTTACTTTCCCGCGCCCTTGAGTCGTCTGGAAAGCGCTGCGCTGATCGGGCGGATACGCGGGCATTTTGCCGAGCATGGCTTTGGTCTCTGGGCACTTGAACGTAAGGACAGCGGCGCCTTTATCGGCTTTACCGGGCTGCTTGAGGTGGGCTTCGAAGCGCCCTTTACCCCGGCGGTGGAGATCGGCTGGCGCCTGGCCCGGGAACACTGGGGGCTGGGGTATGCCAGCGAAGCGGCCTGGACTGCCTTGCGTTGCGGCTTCGACCGCCTGGCCCTGGACGAGGTCGTGGCCTTTACCACCCGCAACAACCTGCCGTCGCAGAAGGTCATGCAGGCCATTGGCATGCATCACGCGGCCCAGGAGGATTTCGACCACCCGAAACTCGCCGCCGACCACCCGCTGCGCGAGCATGTGCTGTACCGCATCACCCGCGAACAATGGCTGGAAACCTTGCATGGATAGCAGGCGCGCACGTTTAGAATGTGCCGACGAGATACCTGGCCCCAATTGATATCACCGCCGCAGCCGAGATTGCGCGGTGTTGCCCTGTGTGAGGAGAGTCTGAATGAGTCATGTGCTGGATGATCTGGTCGATCTGTTGACCCTGGAAGCCATCGAGGAAAACCTGTTTCGCGGTCGCAGCCAGGACCTGGGTTTTCGCCAGCTGTTTGGTGGTCAGGTGCTCGGCCAGTCGCTGTCCGCGGCCAGTCAGACGGTAGAGGAAGCGCGCCACGTACACTCCATGCACGGCTACTTCCTGCGCCCCGGTGACGCCGCCTTGCCGGTGGTCTACCAGGTGGATCGGGTGCGCGACGGCGGCAGCTTCAGCACCCGGCGGGTGACGGCGATCCAGAAGGGCAACCCGATCTTCACTTGCAGTGCTTCCTTCCAGTACGACGAAGAAGGCTTCGAGCACCAGAGCCGCATGCCCGAGGTGGTCGGGCCGGAAAACCTGCCCTCGGAGCTGGAGATCACCACCCAGCGCGCGCACCTGATTCCCGAACACATGCGCGAGAAACTGCTGTGCCCCAAGCCCATCGAAGTGCGCCCGGTGACCGAGAAGGACCCTTACAACCCGCAGCCGATGGATCCGGTGAAGTACGTCTGGTTCCGTGCCGACGGCGCCCTGGCGGACATCCCGGCGCTGCACAAGTACCTGCTGGCCTACGCCTCGGACTTCGGCCTGCTGACCACCTCGATGCTGCCCCACGGCAAGTCGGTGTGGCAGAAGGACATGCAGGTCGCCAGCCTTGATCACGCCCTGTGGTTCCACGCCGACCTGCGGGCCGATGATTGGCTGCTGTACGCCATGGACAGCCCTTGGGCCGGCAATTCCCGGGGCTTTTCCCGGGGCAGCGTGTTCAACCGTGCCGGGCAGCTGGTAGCCTCGGTGACTCAGGAAGGGTTGATCCGTCATCGCAAGGATTGGGCATGAGTCTTTCAGAGATCAAACATTGGGTGTTCGACATGGACGGCACCCTGACCATCGCCGTGCATGATTTCGCGGCGATCCGCGAGGCACTGTCGATTCCGGCGCAGGACGACATCCTCACGCACCTGGCGGCCTTGCCGGCGGACGAATCCGCGGCCAAGCACGCCTGGCTGCTGGAGCACGAGCGTGACCTGGCCCTGGGTTCGCGCCCGGCGCCGGGGGCGGTGGAACTGGTGCGGGAACTGGCTGGACGCGGTTATCGCCTGGGCATCCTCACGCGCAATGCCCGGGAGCTGGCCCACGTGACCCTGGAAGCCATCGGCCTGGCGGACTGCTTTGCCGAGGCGGATGTACTGGGGCGCGATGAGGCTCCGCCCAAGCCACACCCCGGTGGTTTGCTCAAGTTGGCCGAGGCCTGGGACGTGGCGCCGCAGCGCATGGTCATGGTCGGTGACTACCGCTTCGACCTGGACTGCGGGCGCGCCGCGGGGACGCGCACGGTGCTGGTGAACCTGCCGGACAACCCCTGGCCGGAGCTGACCGACTGGCATGCCCGGGATTGCGCACAACTGCGCGAGCTGCTTGCGGTCTGAGTCAAGGTCTGTTCGCCGGCAAGTCCCGTAGGAGCGGTCTTGCCGGCGAAAGCGTCATTTCAGACAGCGCCTCTTTCTATTTGAACAGCGCCGCCTGCCCCTCAGGCGAGGTGAGCATCTTGGCGCCGTCATGCCCGACTCCGGGCACTTCCACCAGCCGTTGTGACAAGCCTTGCGGGTGACGCCGCATCAGGTAGTCGAAGTAGTTGTGCCCGCGAATCAGCCGGTAGGCGCCCTGGGTTTCGGCCGCGCAGCTCTTGTCCAGGGCCGGGTGCTGGGGGTCGATATCCTGCTGGCCCAGCAGGTAGATGATGTTGCGCGCCACGTAGCCCTGTTCGAGTTGTGCCGGGGACTGGCTGGCGGCGTAGGTCGGCAGCCGGTTCAGGCCGTATTTCCAGTCGTTGAAGCCTGGGCAGTCGAGCGGGTTGAAGGTCACCGGCCGCGTGGCATCGAAGTAGGCGTAGGACGATGGGTTGGCGATCACGTAGCGCAGGCCGATCCCGGCTTTTTCCAGTTCGGGATGGTTGCCGGTGGTCAGGGCATAACGCTGCACCACCTGGGCGCCTCCGGAATGGCCGGCAATCACCACGTGCTTCAGGGCAGGAAACAGTGTGCGGTCCTGCAGGCGCTGGAGGATGGCATCAAGCACCGCATAGGAGCTGATGGCAACGGGGCCGGCGGCGGGCTCGCCGGCCATCCAGGCGTTGCCTTTCCAGCGCAGTAGGGTGTCCGGTAGCCGATGGCGGGCGACGTCGCTCTGGGCAATAAACTGCGGCGCGATCACCAGGGTCGCGGTGCTTTCTCCGGCCTGTCCGGCAGCCTTTTCGCCGCTCTGCAGGTAAGTCTGGGCGTTGCGCAGCCGCCCGTGAACGATGATCAGCGCGCGCTGCACGTCGGGCAGTGGCTGCTGCCAGTCCTGGCTCAGGCCCAGGGCCAGTTGTCCGCCCTCCAGGGGCAGGCGCCCGGGGCTGATGACCCTGACCCCCTGTTCCACGGCCTGGGCGCTCAGGCTGCCCAGGCACAGCAGGAGTGCCAGCAGGCGGCGCATCTACAGGCTCTTGGCGGCGAAGGTATCGCACTGGCCGACCTGGCCCTGGCTGAAGCCGGTCTTGAACCAGCGCACTCGTTGCGCCGAGGTGCCATGGGTGAAGGAGTCCGGCACGACCCGGCCCTGGCCTTGCTGCTGCAGGCGGTCGTCGCCAATGGCGTTGGCGGCGTTCAGGGCTTCTTCCACATCCCCGGGTTCCAGCCAGTTCAGGCGTTGCTGGGCGTGGTAGGCCCAGACCCCGGCCAGGCAATCGGCCTGGAGTTCCTGGCGCACCAGCAAGCCGCCATCGCCCTCCATCTGCCGCCCTTGCTGACGCGCGGCCTGGATCTTCGCCGAGACCCCGAGCAGGGTCTGCACGTGGTGCCCGACCTCATGGGCGATCACATAGGCCTGGGCGAAGTCGCCGGCGGCGGAAAAGCGCTGGGCCATTTCCCGGAAGAAGTCCATGTCCAGGTACACCTGGCGATCGGCCGGGCAGTAGAACGGCCCGCTGGCGGAGGTCGCCGCGCCACAGGCGGAGTTGACCCGGCCCCGGAACAGAATCAGTTTGGGCGCCTGATACTGGCGGCCGGCCTGCTGGAAGATCTGGCCCCAGGTGTCTTCGGTATCACCGAGGATGGCGCGCACGAACTCTGCCTGCTCATCGTTGGCCGGGGGTGCCTTGCGCGCCTGGGGGGTGGCCGGCGCCGAGGTCTGGCTGCTCTGGCCGAGCAATTGCCCGAGAATCTGCAGCGGGTCCTGGCCGGTGGCCCAGCCGATGCCGACGATCAGCACGATCGCCGTCAGGCTCAAGCCCTTGCCGCCGCCGAAACGCCTGCCCCCGCCCCCGCCCCCCCCCCCTTTACCCCGCCGATCCCCGGCAAGGACCGGCAGGGTGTGATCGGCCACCGCGATATCGCCGACACCCAGGCCATGATCGCCGCCGCCAGGACCCACCAGCACGCGGTGGTGATCGGCGGCGGCCTGCTGGGCCTGGAAGCCGCCAACGGCCTCAAGCTACGGGGCATGGACGTGACCGTGGTGCACATTGGCCAGTGGCTGCTGGAG